>NZ_JBBEBT010000129.1:0-5268 GCF_040882205.1 Hyphomonas sp. | reverse complement strand
AAGGAAGGCGTGGGTCCAGGCCTCGTCGAGAAGGACTACTGGATCATGCATTGCCTGTGGGGGCTGCAGCAGGCCGGCTTCATGTTCGAGCTCAAAGGCGGAACCTCACTTTCCAAGGGCTTCAAACTGATCAACCGGTTTTCGGAGGACATCGACATTCTGATACATCCGCCCGGTGATCTCCCGGTCGGTAAAAATCAGAACAAGCCCGCACAGGCTGCGGCGCGCAAAGACTTCTTCGACGGTCTCGCCGATACGATCTCGATACCTGGCGTCACTGCGGTCGTACGCGACACCGGGTTTGATGATGTTCCAGATTATCGCGGCGCCGGAATTCGGTTGCAGTACCAATCGCTCAATCCGCTCCCCGCCGGACTGAAGGAGGGCATCCTGCTGGAAGCCGGGTTCGATCAGGTCGCCCCAAACCGGCCATGCACGATTTCGTCCTGGGCTTACGACCAGGCAGCTGCCTCCGGCATTGCCGACCTTACCGACAACAGGGCTCTTGCCGTGCCTTGCTATGAGCCGGGTTACACGTTGGCCGAAAAGCTCCAGACCATCTCGACCAAGTTTCGCATGCATGCAGCAGGAAAGTGGTGAGATGCCGGCAAATTTCATGCGGCACTACTACAATGTATATTGTCTGCTGGCGGACAAATCCGTGACCGGTTTCATCGGCACCGAAGCCTGGCATGCTCACAAGGTAAAGCGTTTCCGCCAGGCTGACGGGACCGGCCCGGCGAAGAATGAAGTCTTCCGCTTGAGCGATGCAGCGACCCGCAAAGCGTACGCCGGAGCTTATGCCTCCACCGCTTCGCTGCAGTATCGGGCGAGGTGAGGTGTCAGGCGATGATGCGTAGCCTCGGGCTCAGCCGCTCGACGTCACGATCGTGGGTGACCAGTGCATCTGCATTGATGGCAAGTGCGATGACCGCAGACTCATCGACATCATGGAACTGCAGGCCGCCGGGACCTCACGCCAGCGACGCCGCGATGTCGGCGATTGAGCGAAACAGCACCAGGGGATCGTCCCTCGACGGTGCAAACCCTCGCCGCTGCCAGAATTCGGCTGCCCCTTCGTCGACGGCATTGACCATCAACGCCCGTCCGCCGATCAGCCCGGCGGCCTGAACGCAGCGCTGTAGGGCATGTTTCACCAGACCTGTGCCAATGCCACGTCCGGCCCATCCTGTGTCTGTCGCGAGTTGGCCGAGAAGCAGACAGGGCACCGGGTCGGGCGGCTGGCCTGTTCGGATCGAGCGCGGCAGGACCGAAGGAACCACGGCCGTCGGCGCGAGGCCATAGTAGCCGACGACACGCCCGGCCTCGTGGACGACAAGGACGACCGTAAAGCCCTTCTGCTGATTGGAGAGGGCGCGTGTCCTCAACCAATGATCGAGCGCGGGCTTCCCGCAGGAGAAGTCGGAAACGTTATGCGCAGCGGCAAGCGGTTCAGGAGCCGATAAATCCACGGCTCACTGCTTCGCTGGGTAGCCGGGCTCCCAGGGCGCGGGCCGCCTGGCCAGTTCCACCATCTCGGGAACCGAAGTTGCCGGGCGGGACAGGACTTCCATGAACTCGGCAAAACCCTCCGGGGTCATGCGGATCAGCCCCTGTTCCATTACGACTTCCTCGGCGGCGCGCACGGCGGCGTCTCGCACGAAATCTGTGCGCGAGCGGCCGCGCAGGCTGGCGGCACGATCGATCATCGCGACGTCCGCCTCGGGCAGGCGCATCGAGATCGGGTATTCCTTGCGCTCTACGGGGGTAGCCATAACTTATCTCCTTGAGCGGAAGATAGCGCCCTGTATCGCTAAATGCAATACGATAATGTGTGGGCGGCAAAGGGTCGAATACCGACGTGAGCCCTTTCTGCAGGACTAAAGTCTGCCAATTTATAGGTCACGATCACATCAGCCGAGCCTTTGATTGCGGCTTCAAGTTGAGTTCAGGGCAGGCGCGTGCGGCGTGGACCGTTGTCCCCCGCGACATTGCGAAGGCAATTGCGCTTTCAAACGAAGAAGAGGCGTAAGGCATGACCCTGAAAACATTTCCCTGGAGCCCGGGCGAATACATCAAGACGCCGGACGATGCGATTGCCTATATCGAGGCCGCCCTTGAGGAGGTCGGCCCCGAAGGCATCAAGGCGGCCCTGCGCGGCGTTGCAGACAGCGAAGGTATGTCAGCCCTCGCGCGCAAGACCGGGTTGAACCGCCAGGGCCTTTATCGCGCCCTCAGCGACGAGGGTGACCCCAGGCTCTCCACACTCAACGCTATTCTGGACGCGCTGGGCCTGCGCCTCAGCGTGACGCGCAAGTCGGCGGCCTGATCAGATCATCCCCTCAAGAGACGCTTGCGCCCGGTGCGCGGCGCCATGCGCCACGCGCCGCACTATCCGGCGAGAGCTGGCCCGGCACGGCCTCCATCATTCGAGCCCCTTCGCCGGGCGCCCTGCTTGTCAGGGTCATCCTGACATTTGGAGCCTGTGCATTGGAAGACGCCGCAGCCGTTGGCGCTGCAGCGCTGCCTTAAGAGAACGCCTTCACCGCGCTTTGCAGATCAGAGGCGAGCGCGACGCCCGCTTCAGCCCGCGAGCGACGCGGCGTTTTGCCAATGTTGATGCACCCCGCCGCCCGGGCCCTGATCATCCTCGTCATCATCGGCGGGCGCTGCGCGCTCCGCTATGCGCGACAGGTAGACACCTGCCCCGATCAGTCCGCCAATTGGGCCAAACTGGAGCAGCGCCGCGGCGATGAAGATCAGCGGCACCTGCAGGTCCAGTTTGGCGAAGATGACAAAAAGAACGGCGAGAACGAGGCTCCCGAAGGCAAGTCCGGCAGCGAGGCCCGCTACGATATGCTTCAGGAGCCCTCGCACGATCGGGCGCTCTTCATCCTTTGCGCTATTGAGCATCATTCTAAACAACATCACCGTGCGGCTCCGCGGAGGGTGAAACTTTATACTGCGCTATTTGCGGGCAAAGAACAGCTCAGCGCCGAGGCCGGCTGACGCCTGTTTCAGGCGAAGTCCGGCCCCGCCCAAGCGGCCGGGCTGGATAATCGGACGCAAGCAGCTTTGCGCGTCGCCGAAGGCGGGCTTCGCACAGCCTGTTACTTCTGGCGTTCAGTGCTGATCGATCTGACGCTCAGAGCGAAATCGCCATCGACAGCATCGGCAATGATGAAACCGAGCTCTGTCACCTCGGCGGGCGAAAATTCACTGGCCGGCACGCTGCGGCCGAAGACACTCGGGACGAAATCACTGAAAGCGACCCGAACGTCGGTCCACTCGCCCTCCGGACTCATCGGGATAGGCGCCTGATACGATACGTAACGGCCTGCGAAACGGGCATTGGTCTGCGCGATCAGCCGGTAGGCGCGTCCATCGGATTTAACGGAAAGGACAAAGCCCTGCGCACCTTCCAGCGCGCCGGGATCCATTTGGCGGCGCACCGAAGAAAACCCGCCGCCGTTCGTGTTGATGACCCCGGTGAAGACGAGTTGGCCTGCCTCAACAACGCTCCCGCCCGACGAGCGGCCTCCCATGACCGTGTCATTGACCGTTCGCCAGGCGCCGGCCTCTCCCGGCGATTGAAAGGTCACCAATGGCGAACTGGCTGTTTGTTGCGGCGTAGCGGAGCTGGTCATGACTGAAACCGAACAGGCGAGCACAGTGAAGAGGGCGATGATAGTTCGTGGCATCGGTTCAGGCAGGCTGGGCGTTTGATTGCCTGCGGACCTGGTCCGCAGTTTCTCGTCCGCTTCCGGCATATCTGACACTAGCTTCGAGTGCACAGATCGGCATGGCGTGAGGATGGCGATTGGCGGGCTGCCCCCTTGAGCCTTCCGGAGCCGGAAGGGCCAACACCAGACGCTGATCCACAAGACAAGGGTCATCAAAGTATGGAAAGCCCGCCCCCGAAAGGGGGAGGGCTGGATTGCCTTGTACCACTTTTATCAGTTGCTGGTCGGCGGCGGCGGCGAACCTCCGCCTCCGCCCGCCGCACCAGCAACAGCGCCGCCTGCGGCAAGAACGCCGAGGATTGGGAGGGCAGCGCCTGTCGTGGCGCCTTGCGTAATGCCGGCCTCAGCAAGGATCGTCTGATCGGCTGAGGCGAACACCGCCTCGCAGAAAGCCGCATCGATCACGATGGTCGAGGTTTCCGGAAGCGTGCGGGTGCAGCCATCCACGGCGATATCAACCGTGGCGCCGGCGCGGGTGACAATCCTGTCGCCGTCAAAGAGCGGGTCTCCGGCGACAAGCGAAAAGGTCTCCCCCCCGCGCACGACGATGACTGATCCCGCCTCTCCCGTGGTGGCAGCGACACTCGAAGCGGCGTGAGCAACCATGAAAGCGCCCGACAACCAGACGGCTGAAATTGTAGCGAGTAACTTGGTTTTCATGGCGATCTCCGTTTAGCCCCGATTTGAACGTACGACACGTTAACCCATTTGGCCGCCCCAGTCGACCCTTAAGTTCGCCTTTGGCGCGCAATTTCCTGTCATCGTGATATTTTCAGGCGCGTTCAAATAATCGCCGTCTGATTGAGCGACGCGGCCGCCTGTTTTTTAAGCACGCGGGCGGTGCAGATGCCGCCTTTCTGCTGACCGTTTCCTTATCATCCCGGCAGGCCAACAGACAGGAAACTGCGCTGGGCGCCTTCAAGGCGCACGGCGCTCAGGACACCTGTCTGGTAGGCGCCCGTATCGAGCCCGATCCGGTTGGCTTTCTCGGTGACCGCCTGCGTGATGGTATGCCCGTGGACGACGACCGCGCCGAAGTCCTGCTGGGTGTCCAGAAACTCGCCGCGGATCCAGCGCAGGTCGCGTCCGGACTGGTCCGGCAAGGCAACGCCCGGGCGCACCCCGGCATGCACGAGGAGGTAGTCGCCGAAGCGGACCTGGTCGATGCAGGTCTCGAGGAAGTCGAGATCGGCGCCGGGAACATGGCTCGCCAGGAGATGTTCAAGCGTTTCGGTGTCTTCGGTCAGAAGACGCGCCGGATCGAGCCCGTAACTGCGCGCGCAGGCGTCGCCGCCGTGTTTCAGCCAGTCCCGGATCAGGTGAGGCTCACCGCGCAGCGCCCGCAGCATCATCTCCTCATGATTGCCTTTCAGGACATGCAGCTGCGCAAACTCCGGAGGCCGCTCTCTCAGGTGACGGATGACGTCGCGGCTTTGCGGGCCGCGGTCAACAAGATCGCCCAGGAACACGATGAAGCATGCCATGGGCGGCCGGGCCTCGTGATCCGCGCGGATCAGCTCCAGCA
>NZ_JBBEBT010000128.1:0-5309 GCF_040882205.1 Hyphomonas sp. | reverse complement strand
CGGTCGAACTGCGCGCCGGCACGCGGACCCTTGAGGTCCCTCCGGCGGGCCTCGTCAGAGGGCAAGCCGGATGAGCGCGCCGGGTTTCTCCTTGCTTGAGACGATGGTCGCGCTGTCGGTTTTCTCCATCGCAGCGATGGGCCTCGTCTCGCTGAATACGCAGTCGGTCCGCATCAGCGGCGAACTGGACACCCGCCTACTGGCTCGCACGGTGGCGGCGAATGTCGCCGTCGATACCGTCACCGCCGAAGCACTCAGCCTCAGCCCGGTCACCGAAGGCGAACAGGTTCAGCGCGGACGCGCCTATAGCTGGACCCGCACGCTGGAAGCCACGCCGCAACCTGGACTCTACAGTATACGGATCGACGTGCGCGCGTCAGGCGAAGCGCCGGTACTTGTGCGCCTGTCCTTGCTGACAACAGACCCCGCCGCGCCATGACCCTGCCTCGCCCTTCCGAAAGCGGGATGACGCTGATCGAAACACTGATCGCGCTCTTCGTGATTGCCCTGATGGCGACTGCCGGCGCCGTGATGACGGGCCAGACGCTGCGCGGTGCGCGCGTACTGGAGACACGCGGTGCCGCCTCAGGTGAACTGGCAACCGCGCTCAATACGCTCTCGGCAGATCTTGCGGCCTATACCGCACGCCTGAGCCAGGATAGCGCCCTCTCCGAACCCGCGACCGCCTTCGCCGGCCATGCGCCGCGCGCCGATGGCCGCCTGATACTGTTCGTGCGCAATGGCTGGAGCAATCCGGGGGGCGCTGCGCGCAGTGACCTGCAGCGCGTCGAATACCGCTTTGAGAGCGGCGCCCTCATCCGGCGGTCATGGTTTGCCCCGGATCCCGGCCCGGCCACGCCCTCTGTCGATGAAACGCTCCTCTCTGGTCTCGCGGGTCTCGACGCGCGTTTTGGCCGGGCAGATGCCTGGCGCAGCGACTGGCTATCGGAAGGCGGTGAGATATCCCCCGCGCCCCAGAAGGTCGAGCTGACGCTGACCTTCGCCGAGGGCGACGTGCTCACCGTCCGCTACCTTCTGGGAGCCGGCACATGAAGGCGAACCCGAAGGAAACCGGCGCGGCGCTGCTGTCGATCCTCCTGATCGTCGCCACCCTGTCCGTCGCGGCCGTCATGGCCACCGGAGTGATCGCCCGGCAGACAGAACTCCAGAAACTCAGTGCACGGCGCACCCATGCGCTCTGGGCGGCGCGCTCGGCCGAAGCGGTCGCGCTCGCCGCCGCCCCAGGCCTCGCCGCCGCGAGCCGCCTTCCGGCACCAGAGACCGGCGAGGGTGCGGCGCGCACGCTCACCTTGCCGCTGGAGGGCGGCCAGATCGTCCTAACCCTCGCGCCGCTGCCGCCCTGTTTCAATCTGAACAGCCTCGGCAACGCAGACCCCACGCTCCGCGCGCAGTCCATGCAGAACTTCGAAATCCTGCTGACCGATATGGGGGTGCCCGAGGGCGATGCCGAACGCGTCTCAGCGATCCTCGCCGACTGGATCGATGCGGACTCCGTTCCCCTCCCGCTCGGCGGTGAGGACGCGGCCTATCTCGTGCAAGGCGGCGGCTTCCGCGCCGCAAGCCAGCCGCTCCTCAGCCCTGCCGAGCTTGCCCCGCTGCCCGGCGTCACGCCGGACCTGCGCCGCGCGCTCGCCGCCCTTGCCTGCACACTGGAAGATGCGGACCCGGCACGCCTCAACATGAACGCCCTGACGTCCGGGACTGCGCCCGTGCTGCGCGCTGCGACCGGTGGCCGGCTTTCCCTCGCCGATGCGCGCCGTCTCGTCGAAGCGCGCCCCGCCGCGGGCTGGCCGGACGTGCAAGCCGTGCGCGCCGCTGCGGCCCGCTTGCCGGGCGGCGGCGAAGCGCTGGCCGGACTGCCACTGGATGTGCGCAACAAACATTTCACCGGCGCCGGCACGGTAGGCCTTGATGCCGGCAGCTGGCCCTTCCGCTTTCTCTTGCGCGCCGGTGATGGCACACCGCCCGTCATCCTCTGGCGCTCTTTCGGGGACGCCGCATGAACGCCGACATCTACATCGAGCTGCCAGGCACAGCGGACGCGGCCCCGCGCCTCGCGGTGCGGCGCGCCAACGCGCTGGTGCCGGCAGAGTTCGAAAGCTATCAGGTGTCCGGCCGCCCGAAGGCGATTGCGTTTGCGCCGGCCCTCAGCGTAGCGAAGTTCCAGGTCCCCGTGGCTGCGAAATCCGAGGCAGAGGCGCGCAAGGCCGCGCTCTATGCCGTGGAGGACGATCTCGCCCAGTCCGTTGAAGATGTGCACATTCTGCTCGGCCCAAGGCAACCCGGACGAAACCTGCGCGACATCTATGTCGCCGACAAAGCCTTGCTGCTGCACTGGGCGCAGCAGCTTCAGTCCGCTGGCCTCGGCCATGCAGAGATCGTTCCGGAAGCCAGCCTCGCGCTTGCCCCGGGCACGATTTTTGACTTTGGAGATCGGCTGCTGATACACGGCGAGGCCGGTACCCTCGGCGCAGACAGGGCTTGGCCTGAAGGCGTGCTAATGGAAATCCTGCGCAAGTCCGGCCTCAGCAATTCAAACGTTACATTGGCCAATGCCCTCGAAACCCTGGCCGCGCTCGAAGCCCGTGCGCCTGGCATCCGCCTGACCGAGACGCGCAGCGCCGGCGCCGCGCCGGTTGGCAACACCTTCCGGCGCTGGCGCCTTGCCGGACTGCTGGCGCTCGCCGCAGCCGCTATCTGGATTGCCGCCATCCAGTTTGAAATCAACAGTCTGCGGACGAGTTACCAGCAGCAGGACGCGCAGGCCCGGGGCATCTACCGCCAGCAATTCGCCGGCGCGCCGGAGCCTGGCGACATTCACGCCGAAGTCCGCCGCCTCTCTGCAGCCACCTCCGGCAAGGCCGCCGGTGACTTCCTGGGCCTGTCGGCAGCCGTCTATGAAGCGCTCGCCTCTCGGCCCGGCGCTCAGCTGCGTCAGCTTCAGTACTCGGATCAGGACGCGTCGCTTCGCGCTGTCGTGCGTTTTGCCTCCGCATCCGACGCCGATGCCTTCCGCGCCGCACTGGAGGCCGCTGGCTGGAGCGCGCAGACCGAAACCCTCACGGACCTTTCCCCGGGTACACAGGCCGCAATCATCGTGAGGACTGCGCCATGATGTCCTGGTGGTCTGCGCGCGCGCCGCGTGAACGGCTTCTGCTCGGCGCCGCCGTCCTTGCTGCGCTGCTGGCCGCACTGTTGCAGTTTGTGATCGGCCCCGCCCTCCAGCGCCGGGAGGAGGCCGAAACCCTTGTCGCCGATGCGGCCAGCACCTTGCTGCGCCTTGAGCGCCTGCGCGCGGCGGGCATCACACAGGTACCTGCGCAGCCATCTGCCAACGCCGCCGATGCTGCGGCGGCGCTCGCGGCAGACGCGGGTCTCGCCGCCACGCCCGCGCCTACCGGCGCGGCGGCGCTCGCTTTTGTCCTTCCGTCCGCTGACCCCCAGCAGGTATTCGCCTGGACGGCGGAGGTGGAGGCGCACCTCGGTCTGACCGTCCAGTCCGCCGAACTCACCGCCGCCGGACCAGGCCGCGTGAACGCCGCCGTCACCTTCGCCGATGTGCCTGCACCATGAAGCGGCTGATGCTTCCGGCATTGCTTGCGGCGAGCTTCTTCGCCGGCCTCGTCGCCTTCGCCCCGCTGAGCGCGGCGCTCGCAGCGTCCGGCGCCGCCGCGCGCGGCCTCGGCTGGACCAGCGCCGAAGGCACCGTCCTGTCCGGCACAGTGCGCGGTTTGACGCTTGGCGGCGCGGACTATGGCAACGCAGACCTTGACTTCGCACCAGGCGGACTCCTGTCCGCGAACCTTCAGTATACGGTCAATTGGACCGGGCCGCAGGGCAATGGCCAGGGCAAGGTCGCCATCGGACCGGGCAGCCGCCTGTCGCTGCGCGATTACACGCTCAGCCTCGATCTCGCGCAGCTGGATCAGGCCGCCCTATGGGTTCGCGAGTCCGGCGGCCGTGTGGACCTCACCGGCGCCGCGCTCCGCTTTGGCCCCAAAGGCTGCCTCCGCGCCGAAGGCATAGGCCGCAGCGATGTGCTGGAACGCAACCGCGATATTCTCGGCCCCGGCTGGGCGCCGATGCAGGGCACACTGCGCTGCGAGGGCGCCGCGCTGGTGATCCCTCTGGCCTCCGAAAACCAGACCGGCACACGCTTCCAGGCTGACCTTCGCCTCGCCCCGAACCGTCCCGGCCAGTTCGAGGCCCGCGTCTCCGGTATCGTCCCGCGCGACCTCGGGTTCGCCCTGCCGATTGCCGGCTTCACGCCGCAGGGGCAAGATTTCGTCTATCTCTTTTCGACCCCCGACACGAGCACCCCCAAATGATGAGACCCTTCCTCCTTGCCGCCCTGATCGCTGCCCTGCCGGCGTGCAGCCATGACCCGAACCCCGAGGCCGCTCCGCCCCGCAGCGCGTCGCAGGCCATCGCGTCCGTTCCGGAGGCCGGCCTGCCGCCGCAGCGCCTGGCGCCCGGCAAATGCGGCCTGTTCCTCTGGGGCATGTCAGCGCCCCGCCAGTTCGTGCTGTTCGCAGAAAGCCCTGTCACCAACGCGCTGGTGCTCGTGAACGGCGCGCCGGTCTCCCTGCCGATGACCGCCGCGGGCGGCGAGGTGTTCGGCCAGTTCGTCACGGACATGAGATTCGCAGATACCGCCTCGCGCACAGAGGTGCAGGTCACCCTAAGGCCCGGCGAAGTCCTCGAGGGCGGCCAGCGCGTCGATAGCGGAAACATCCTCTACCGGAATGCTGAAGGCTGGGAGACGATCCTGCCGGTCACCGGTGTCCGCGCCTGCATGCCCGGATAGGGTAGCGTCAGCACGGCGTCCGGAAAGCAGCCCGAGACAGAGATGGCGCGGTCAAGACGCACCCTGAACCGGACTGATTGCGAATTTCCCTGAGGCAGAGGTTCGTTCTTCCCGGAGCGCGCACGATGCTGCGGATGCGAGAACGCGGCTACCCTGAAACCGCCGGGGTCACACATCCGGTGGACCATCCTTAAGAGGCCAAATCAATATCACTTTTGATATTATTCAGGCCAAATAGAGCTATTTTAAATCATAATTGATATTATTATTACTATAGTCACTCTTGCGCGCAAGACTGTAAATTCCTATCATTTGTAATAGGCTCAGGCCTTTAGACGCCCAATGCTATCAAATGTGAGCTCATGAAGATCAATCCTCTGACCCCCGAGACAGAAATACTGAAAGAGCTGGGCGACCGGCTTGCCTGTCTCCGCAAGCAACGCGGCGTGTCGCAGAACCGGCTTGCAGAAGACGCCGGCAT
>NZ_JBBEBT010000127.1:0-5339 GCF_040882205.1 Hyphomonas sp. | reverse complement strand
CGTACTGCACGGCGTGATAGTGCTTGCCGGAGAAGTTGGGCTTGGCGCCGTGGGTCAGGTGGCCGCCGGCGTCGAGGCTCATGCCGAGGATGGTGTCACCCGGCTTCAGCACCGCCTGGAAGACGCCCTGATTCGCCTGGCTGCCCGAGTTCGGCTGAACGTTGGCGAAGCCGCAATTGAAGAGCTTCTTAGCCCGATCGATGGCGAGTTCTTCAGCGATGTCCACATATTCGCAGCCGCCATAGTAGCGCTTGCCCGGATAGCCTTCAGCATACTTATTCGTGAGGATTGACCCCTGCGCTTCCAATACTGCGCGCGAAACAATGTTTTCCGAGGCGATCAGCTCAATCTGGTGCTGCTGGCGAGTGGCCTCCTTGCCGGTGGCGGCCGCGATTTCGGGGTCGCGCTCAGCCAGGGAGGCCGTAAAAAAGCCGCCTGCAAGGGTTTGTGGGATGTGCGCCGAGTCTGCCATGAACTGCTCCGGGTCCGGTTCCCCGGGTGTTTACGCGCCTGAGCCCTGCGGGGCAACAGGGCTCATCTGATGATCAGATTTATGTGATAACTGACAAAACCCAAATATATTCACAGACTTACAGGTTAGATACTTTACGGGCCGCACCGATTACACTTAAACATTTCAATCTCTGTTTCCTGAATGTAAAAATACAGGGCCGGAAGGGGTGGCACATGAAGGAACTAGAAGAATCTGAGTTGCTCGAGATGACCGTTGAAATCGTGTCGTCGTACGTCGCCAACAATGCGTTGCAGGCGGGCGCCCTGCCCGACCTGATCAAGACCGTGCACGCGGCCATCGCTGGCCTTACGCAGCATACCGAAGCACCCATGGAAAAGCTGGAGCCGGCGATCGCAGTCGCGAAGTCGGTGACGCCGGAATACATCATCTGTCTGGAAGATGGCAGGAAGCTGAAGATGCTCAAGCGCTACTTGCGCACACGCTATGACATGACACCGGAAGAATACCGTTTGAAGTGGGCACTCCCGCCGGACTATCCGATGGTAGCGCCCAATTATGCCAAACTGCGTTCGCGCCATGCAAAGCAGATCGGCCTCGGAAAAAAGCGGTAACGGCCGCTGAGGAACCCCTCAAGCGGCCTGATCCAGCCCCAGCTGTTTCCAGACGGCCAGCAAAGCGGCGACCAACTCGTCCATCATGATCTCGTCATGTACCGGGCTCGGCGTGAAGCGCAGGCGCTCGGTGCCGCGGGGCACAGTGGGATAGTTGATCGGCTGGACGTAGATTCCGAAGTCGAACAGTAGCGTGTCTGACAGCGCCTTGCAGCGCTCCGGATCGCCGACAAGCAGCGGCACGATGTGAGAAGGCGAACCCATGACCGGCAGCCCATGCTCCTGGAACTTCTCTTTCAGCTGCGCGGCCTTCTGCTGATGGATGGCGCGCAGGCGGCGGCCTTCGTCGCTGCGCAGCTTGCGGATGCTGGCGAGCGCTCCGGCGGCCATCACAGGACAGGTCGAGGTGCTGAAGATAAAGCCGGAGGCCATCGAACGGATCGCATCGACGACAGTCGCATGGCTGGCGATATAGCCGCCCATCACGCCGTAGCCCTTGGCCAGCGTGCCTTCGATGATATCGATGCGGTCGCCGAGACCGAGCATTTCGGCAACGCCGGCGCCCTGGTCGCCGTAGAGGCCGACCGCGTGAACTTCGTCGAGATAGGTCAGTGCGTCGAACTCTTCTGCGAGGTCGCAGATTTCTTGCATGCGGCCGAAATCGCCGTCCATCGAATAGACGCTCTCGAAGGCGATCAGTTTAGGACGGGCGCCATCGTCGAGTTCAAGCAGGGCACGCAGGTGTTCGACATCGTTGTGGCGGAAGACGCGGTATTCGGCGCCGGAGCGGCGGATGCCCTCAATCATGGAGGCATGGTTCAGCGCGTCGGAATAGATGATCAGGTTTGGGAGGATCTTACCGAGGGTGGAGAGGGTCGCGTCGTTGGAGACGTAGCCGGAGGTGAAAAGGAGCGAGGCTTCCTTGCCGTGCAGGTCAGCGAGCTCGCGCTCGAGCTCGACATGGTAGCGTGTGGTGCCGGAAATGTTGCGCGTTCCGCCGGAGCCCGCACCAAAGCTGTCGATGGCTTCGTGCATGGAGGCGATGACCTCGTCGTCCTGGCCCATCGCAAGATAGTCATTGGAGCACCAGATCGTCACTTCACGCTCGCCGTCTTCCATGCGGGCGGTGGCCTTGGGGAAGCGGCCGCGATGGCGCTGGAGGTCGATGAAAACCCGGTAACGGCCCTCGCCGCGAATGCTGTTGAGGGCGCCTTCGAACGATTTGAGATGCTTCATTTGCCGCACGCTGACTTTCACTGGTGAGGGTGCTCCGCAAGGAGCCGCCGGGCCTGTTCTGAGTTTAGGCCCGGCGTTTACTTAGACTTATCCGCAAAAATACCTATGCGGCATATCCGGGCAGCTGGCGGTCCAGCTTTCGCAGGAGGGCCGGCCAGACCAGACGGTCCGTTAGGGTGGACATTCCCGAGCTGTGCTTGGTGAGGCCGCCCTGCCCGGCGACCTTGTCCTGCAGCTCTTCGCCGCACTCCAGAACGCCGTCACGACCGGCGGAAAGAGCCATGACCTGCATCTTGCAGGCGCGCTCGAGGAAGAACATGCGTGTGAAGGTCAGCGCGGCAGTTTCGCCGCAGGTCAGTGTGCCGTGGTTGCGCAGGAGCATGGAGTGCTTGTTGGGGCCGAGGTCAGCCACGAGGCGCTCGCGCTCGTCGAGGTCCAGCGCAACACCTTCATAGTCATGGTAGGCGATGTCTGCACGCACGATCATGGCCGTCTGGCTGATCGGCAGGAGGCCTTCCTTTTGCGAGGAGACGGCGACGCCTTGATCGGTGTGCAGGTGCATCACGACTGAAGCGTCTTCGCGGGCGGCGTGGATGGCCGAGTGGATGGTGAAGCCGGCCGGATTGATCATAGCGTCGGTTTCCTGGACAATATTGCCTTCCAGATCTACCTTAACGAGTGAAGATGCGGTAATTTCCTCGAATAAGTAACCGTAAGGGTTGATCAGGAAATGGTGTTCCGGGCCCGGAATCCGGTGGGAGATATGGGTGAAGATCATGTCGTCCCAGCCGTAGAGCGCGGTCAGGCGATACAGCGCGGCGAGATCGACGCGGGCTTTCCATTCCGCTTCGCTTACAGCACTGCGGATATCGATATTGGGGCTTCCATCGGCCATTTTCGTGTTTCTCCCTTTATGTCGGCGTGACTTTAACCGAACTCAGGCGGCCGCGCCAGATTAAGGTGACGGGCGTGTCAGGTTCGGATTACGCGGCTGCGGCGCGCGTCCTTGACGCCATGCTCAAAGCATTTGCAGATGCCGCCCATGGCCGACCTGAAACTCGCATTTTTCGCCTCTAAACGCCCTGAAGCGCAGCATGCCCTGCCCCTGCTGGCGGCAAAATACGGCAATGTGCCGGAGGAAGCAGCCGATGTGGTGGTCGCCCTCGGCGGTGACGGCGCCATGCTGGACACGCTCCGGCGCCGGTTTACCGACAACCGGCCGGTCTACGGGATGAACCTCGGGACCATTGGCTTCCTGATGAACGAGTACCAGGCCGAAGGCCTGCCGGATCGAATCGATGCGGCCGAGCGGGCCAGCCTGACGCCGTTGCGAATGTTCGCGGTGGACATTCACGGGACTGAACATCGGGCGCTGGCAATCAATGAAGTGTCGCTGCTGCGTCAGACCGCACAATCGGCGCGGCTCCGGATCACGGTGGATAGCCGGGTGCGCATGGAAGAGCTGGTGTGCGACGGGATAATGGTGGCCACGCCGGCGGGGTCGACCGCCTATAACCTGTCCGCCCATGGGCCGATCCTGCCGATCGGATCGAACATGCTGGCGATGACGCCGATCAGCGCCTTCCGCCCCCGGCGCTGGCGGGGCGCCCTTCTGCGCCACGATGCGCGGGTGGAGTTTCAAGTGCAGGCGCCGGACCGGCGGCCGGTTTCGGCCTCGGCGGACAATCAGGAAGTGCGCGATATCGTGCGGGTGACAGTCGAGGCAGACCACACGCGGCGGTTAACGCTGCTGTTCGATCCGGGGCACGCCCTGGACGAGCGCATTCTAACCGAGCAGTTTGCTTTTTAAGGCGTTTCACGCCGGCAGCGTCAGGTAAACGTTAAGGCTTGGCAATTAAGCCTGAAGGTCCAAGCCAAGGCCTGATTCATGTTCGGAAAACTGTTCTCTAAGATGACGCTTTCTGCCGTGACTGCGCGCCGGACCCTCCAGCCGGTGCCCGCCCCTGACATTTCGCGTGTGATAAAGACCAGTGGTCCATTCTATGCCGCGCCACTGACCGGGGCAGCGACCGAATCGCTGGCGGATGAAGCCGAGCGCGCCGTGGACAACCTGTCGGAACAATTCGAGATATGGATGCGGAAGGACCTTGAGGCCCTGCGCGCAACGTGGGGCGAAGCGCAGAAGCCGGGCGCCTGCGCCGAGGATTATCGCCAGCTCTACACCGCCGCGCACAACATTACCGGGGCAGCACCGTCCTATGGCTTCCCGGCGGTGGCGCGCCTCAGCAAGTCGCTCTGCCTGCTATTGTCGCAGACGCGGCCCGGCGGGAATGCGCCGCTGATCAACCTGCATGTCGAAGCCTGCCGCGCCGCGATTGCGGCCGGGCCGGAAGGCGACGCCAGCCATTCGGTGGCGGACGCTGTCTGCGATGCACTGGAAAGGCGCGTAGCTGCGCGGCTGACCGCCTGATCAGACGTTGACACGCGACAGGAGTTCCATCGTCTGGCCATAACCGGCCTCCTCCGGAATATACAGGCACGGCTCGCCGTCCGGCGATTTACCGACTTTCGGCAGCACACTGATGACAGGCTCCGAGCCGAACTGGCTGACCGCATGATCCACTGACGTCGCCCGGGTCAGCTTGCGCAGGTTCATCCGTGTCGGGAAAATGATGGTCGCCTTGCCATTGAGTTCCTGCGCCAGCGCTTCATCAGCCGACAGCCAGACCGCATCGGTCGTCTCGCGTCCGTCATGGGCCGCGATCTGCCAGAGCGGCGCGGGCGCGAGGTAGAAGTGGGTGTCGAAGCGTTTCGGCATCATCACGGGCGTGATCCAGTGACCGAAATGCACGAGGCTGTCGAGCGCGAGCACGAGTTCGTGTTCCCGCATCAGCGCGAGGAAGGACATCTCACCCCGGTCAACTGCACTGCGATGGGGGCTGAGCAATTCCGCAATCTCGGCGCCGACCAGCGGCGCGCCAGGACCGCGCACGGCGCGGCGGCGGGCGAGGATCAGGCCGGACTCTTCGTAGGCCTCGCGGATGGCGGCGATGCGG
>NZ_JBBEBT010000126.1:0-5342 GCF_040882205.1 Hyphomonas sp. | reverse complement strand
CCTGCAAGGTCTTCGTCCCGGCGAAGGATTACGGTTTCGCCCGATGCCGGCAGCTGCGCGCCGGACGTGTCGATCAGCACGATCTGCCGGTGAACCTGCACCATGGCTGCGCGGGACAGCGCTTCGAGAACGGGGCGGGTTGCTGTGGCAATATCGATCAGCAGCGGTTCGGCGGCGCTGAAATCAATCGGATAGGACGCGGGATAGGGGCGCATGCCGCCGGATTTCAGACGCGCTGCAATCCGCTCGAGCCGGGGGCTGTCCGCCGCGATCTCGATGGGCGGATCCAGGAAGGAGAGGTCGGACATGCGAAACCGCCAAAACAGGTCCACCGGCGACGCGGCGGCACCCCTTCCTTTTGCGGCCTCGACACTTAAAGTTCGGCTAACTCAGCTACGAAACACAGCAAATATGGGAGGCTAAATCATGGGCCAGGGTCCGCTTTCAGGCGTCAGGATCGTTGAATTTGCGGGCATCGGCCCGGGGCCGTTCTGCGGCATGCTTTTGTCGGATCTCGGCGCAGATGTCGTGCGAATCGACCGTCCGGGCGACGGCCGGCCAGGCCGCGCGGCGGATGTGATGAGCCGGGGGCGGCGCTCCATCGGCCTTAACCTCAAGGATCCGAAGGACGTAGAAGTGGCCTTGAAGCTGCTGGAGAGGGCAGATGGCCTGATCGAGGGCTTCCGCCCGGGCGTTATGGAGCGCAACGGTCTTGGCCCCAGTGAGGTGCTGAAACGAAATCCGAAGCTGGTCTACGGCCGCATGACCGGCTGGGGCCAGACTGGCGCGCTCTCGCAGTCGGCCGGTCATGACCTCAACTATATCGCCATCACCGGCGCCCTGCATGCGATGGGCGACGGCGAGGGCCGTCCGCGCCCGCCCCTGAACCTCATCGGGGACTATGGCGGCGGCGCGCTCTACCTCGCGATGGGCCTTCTGGCCGGCATCCTGAGCGTCAGGAATGGTGGCAAGGGGCAGGTGGTGGACGTCGCTATGTCGGATGGCGCGGCGAGCCTTGCGACCATGTTCTACGGCATGAAAGCCATGGGCATCTGGACCGATGACCGTGAAGCAAACTTGCTCGATGGCGGCGCGCACTTCTACGACACTTACGAAACGAAAGACGGAAAATGGGTCGCCATCGGCTCCATCGAGCCTCAGTTCTACGCGTTGCTGCGCGAGAAGGCGGGCCTCACCGGCGCCGAATGGGACGCTCAGATGGACAAGTCCAAATGGCCGGAGCTGAAGGCAAGGCTGATGGCTGTGTTCAAGACCAGGACGCGCGACGAATGGTGCGCGATCATGGAAGCTACCGACATCTGCTTCGCGCCGGTCCTGTCGATGTCGGAAGCGCCGACGTACAAGCACAACACGGACCGCCAGACCTTCGTGGAAATCGAAGGCGTGGTTCAGCCGGCCCCGGCGCCGCGCTTCTCGGAAACGCCCGGCGCCATCCAGCGCCGCCCCGCCGGACCTGGTGAGCATACCGCTGAAGTGCTCAAGGACTGGGGCGTCTAGCGCCGTTGAGGGCACGGTCCCACCTGCAGCGGGCCGCCGGATCGATTGATTCTCGGCCCGCGGCGCCCCGCAAGCGGGCCAGGGGGCGGGCGAGGCGCATCGCACGATGCCGCGAAGTGGCGCGGGGGCTGCATCCAGCAAGGGCGGCAAGCGCTGAGGGCCGGTATTTTCAAGGTATCAGGCGAAGGAGCCCGCGCGATGGGCGGGCTGAACGCCGGACAACAGCGAAGGGCGCCCTTGTTCAGACTCAATCTTCTATTAACCATACCTGTCGGCGCAGAGCCAATCAGGCATCTTGCCAGGGCGAAGCGCCGGCGTCCTTCTTGCATACCTTGGCCGGCCTTCGGGCCGGCCATTTTCGTTTGAGGCGGGGGCCCTGAAAATCATGCCGTTTGATGCTTGCCAGAGCGACCGGCCTGCGTTAACAGGCCCCCTTTCCCGCGTTCCTCATGGGTGCGCGACCCAATCAGATTCCGGAACAGTGCCATGGCCGTCCCCAAGAGTAAAAAGTCGAAGTCGCGCACGCGCATGCGCCGCGCCCACGACCGGCTCGACATGAACACCTATATCGAAGACGCAAGTTCGGGCGAGCTGCGCCGTCCCCACCACATCGACCTCAAAACCGGTGTGTACCGCGGCAAGCAGATCCTTGAGCCCAGCGAAGAGCTCTAGGGCGAGCGTTGCGCTGAACGGCGCATCCGCATAAGGGTTTTGGCGCCTCCTGTCCTCACAGGGGGCGCTTTTCATTTCCGGCATACGCAGCGAACGGCAAGGGGCTATTCCACATGAGTGAAATCATCGACATCCACGCCCGCGAAATTCTCGACAGCCGGGGCAACCCGACCGTTGAAGTTGATGTGACGCTCGAAGACGGCTCCACCGGCCGCGCCGCTGTGCCGTCGGGCGCGTCCACCGGCGCTTATGAGGCCCACGAACAACGCGACGGTGACAAGTCGCGCTATGGCGGTAAGGGCGTGTTGAAAGCTGTCGACGCCGTCAACGGCGAGATCTGCAACGAGCTCACCGGTCTCGACGCCACCGAACAACGCATGATTGACATGCTGATGATAGACCTCGACGGCACGGAGAACAAATCCCGCCTCGGCGCCAATGCCATCCTCGGTGTCTCGCTCGCCGTGTCGAAGGCCGCTGCGCAAGCCTGCTCGATGCCGCTTTACCGCTATATCGGCGGCGCCAACGCCCGCGTGCTGCCGACGCCGATGATGAACATCATCAACGGCGGCGCACACGCTGACAACCCGATCGACATCCAGGAATTCATGATCATGCCGGTCAGCGCCGAGAGCATTGCGGATGCCGTGCGCGTCGGAGCCGAAGTGTTCCATGCGCTGAAGAAAACGCTGCACGATGCGGGTCACAACACCAACGTCGGCGATGAAGGCGGCTTCGCGCCGAACATCGGCTCGACTGATGAGGCCATCGGGTTCATACTGAAAGCCATCGAGAAAGCCGGCTATAAGCCCGGCGAGGACGTGGCCCTGGCGCTTGATGCAGCGTCCACGGAGTTCTTCAGGAACGGCAAGTATGAACTTGCCGGCGAAGGCAAGTCGCTCTCTTCCGAGCAGTTTGCGAAATACCTGGCGGACCTTTGCGGCCGATATCCTATCCTCTCGATCGAGGACGGAATGGCGGAAGATGACTGGGACGGCTGGATCGCTCTGACCGAAATGCTGGGCGACAAGGTGCAACTGGTCGGGGACGACCTGTTCGTGACTAATCCCGACCGCCTCGCCATGGGCCTGTCGCGCGGCGCGGCGAACTCGATCCTCATCAAGGTCAACCAGATCGGCACCCTGTCGGAAACGCTCGACGCAGTGGAACTGGCCCACCTGCACGGATACACCGCCGTGATGAGCCACCGTTCCGGCGAAACCGAGGATACGACGATTGCCGACCTCTCGGTTGCCACGAACTGCGGGCAGATCAAGACCGGCTCGCTCAGCCGGTCGGACCGGATCGCGAAATACAACCAGCTCATCCGCATCGAGGAAGAACTGGGCCCGATCGGCATCTATGCCGGACTTTCGCGCATCAACGCCGGCTAGCCGCTACATTACCGTTCCGGTAGGCGACCGGTCCGGAACTTGGTGCTGCAGGCGGGTCGTTGGATGAGCACGGGGCGACGGTATGCGCTAAATCTATCTTCTGGCATCTGACGCGGACGCGGCGGCGGCGGCGGCGGAGACGAAAAACGATGTTGCGTCAGCGCAGCTGCAGGGTGCGCCGGGCTGAAGAGAAGCACGCATCTGCGCCGGCCCGGTTCCGGGAAGTGACCTTGGCCCTCTGGTCGAAGTGCGTTCAGTTTTCATCGAAGCAAATCCTGTTCGCGAACCGCTCGGTTGATGCGCGGACGCAAGGCCGGCTGATCTTTGCGCGCCTTGACCCCACCTTGCTGCTGAGGGGGTTGGGCGACGTTGCCGCCATCGACCTGTCTTTGGCACTGGGCCGGATTGCTGCCGTCTGGAAAATCGTCGAGGCAGCGCAGGAAATTGACCCTTGCGGTGGAGCAGCGGGGCAGGCAAGCGGGCGCCTCTGATGACAGCGGCGGGGCGCCGCCGGAACCTGAAGACGGATGTCTGCGCCAGGCCCCTGAACCCGGCGACCTGAAAAGATTTTCGGCGCAGATTGCCGTCGTGGTCGCTTTTGTAACGGCTGCAGCGCTTGGCCCGGCCGGCGTCGTGTCTCTGCCCTATGCCTCGAACTGGCTTGTAGCTTTTGCGGCGGTCGCCTGGGGCGCCGTTATCGGCGTTGTCGCGGGCACCGTCGCGGGTCGATCAAGCGTGTCGGGCGAGACTTCCGCGCCTCCGGCCGCGGCCCGCAGCGCGACGGCTGAGATGTCTGCGGTCGTTCCGGAAGGCGTGGGCGATCCTTCGCCTGTCTTCGTCTCCTGCTCCCGCCGGGATAGTGCAGTCGTCTATCCGTTGGTTGCCGAAGTCGAGGCCTCCGGCCGCGAAGTCAGGACCGACAAGGATGAAAACCATGCCGGCGGCAACTGGGCGGGGATGATCGTGCGCGCAATCCGAGGTTCGGACACGTTCTGCCTGATGTGCTCGGCGGAGGCCCTCCAGTCCGACAGTGTGCGCCGGGAAATCCACATCGCCGACAAGTACGAGCGCAGCTTTTGCCGGTTCGGCTCGGGTCGTCAGAGATGCCGGAAGATTTCGAATATTTCCTGATCGACCGCCAATGGCTGGATCTGACCGCTGCAGACCCTGCCGGACGCGCCGTCCGGCTGAATGCAGCGCTCGGCCGGTAAGGGATTGGTTACCTGCGCGGTTTACCAAAGACGTCATGGTCTCACGTCTTCAGGCTCTCGGGCTCAGTCTTCTGGTGCTCTATTTCGCCTACCACGCTTTTGCGGGGGAGAAGGGCCTGGGCCGTTGGACCGATTCGCAGATCGAACTTGAGGCCCGCGAACGTGAACTCGCGTCCATGCAGACGGACATCGAGCGCCTGAAAGTGGACATCCGACGGCTTACGCCCGGCTCGGTCGATCCCGATTATGTCGAGGCGCTGGCGCGCGACAAGCTGGCTTTCGTGTATCCGGGGGAGATCGTTCTCCTGACTCCGGAACGGAGCTCTGCAAATTGACAACGCTGTTCTGACTTGCCGCTGCAAAATTGCAGCGACATAAGGGGTCAGGGAGGCACGTTGCATGGCCACGAAACCTAAAAGTTCGAAAAAAGCACCCGTTAAGGCCTCCAAGGCCGACATGCTCAAATTCTACCGCGAGATGCTGCTTATCCGGCGCTTCGAGGAGAAGGCCGGCCAGCTCTACGGCATGGGCAAGATCGCCGGCTTCT
>NZ_JBBEBT010000125.1:0-5344 GCF_040882205.1 Hyphomonas sp. | reverse complement strand
TGTCTGGGCCTCTACGGGCTTCGGGGCGCCGGCCGGACCCTTGCCGGTGCTTTCAGGGCGCGCTGCCGAACATGAAAAGGAGGCGCTAAAGATCTACGAGCGCCTCCTGGAATCACATGTCTGAGGCGAGGTTTACTCGGTGGCGCCCGTGACAGTGGCGACGCCCGAGGAACCTTGCGACGTGGTGTACGGCGTGACGTGGCCGACCGTGGTGCCCCATGTTTCGAATGTGGCGCAATTATCGGCGCCGTTGACGCTGGAGCAGATCTGCTTGCCGGCCTCGTCCATCGTGTAGGCGACGGCGCCGCCGCCATTGAAGCTGACCGTGCCGTCATCGGCGAAGACGGCGACGAGCTTGTCACCTTCGGCCGGGGCAAACTCGACCGTCGTGGATGCGGCCATCGCCGGCAGGGCGCCAAGGGCGAGGGCGGCGAGGATAAGGCTGGTCTTCATGGTGTTTCATCTCCCGGGGTCTGATTCTTGTTGTTCGAGAACTCTACGCAGGAGAAATGATAGCGAAGCGGCTGGCAGGTTCAACTGTCTGCGAAAAACAAAACGCCCCGGCTGAAAACAGACGGGGCGTTTGAACGTCCGAAAAATGGCAGCGGCGCCGATCAGGTCTTCTGTTCACACATCCGCAGGAAGCGGTTGCGCAGGTCAGCGTCGGACTTGAACACGCCGGTGAACTGCGTGGTGATCGTGGTGACGTGCTTGTGGTGCACACCGCGCGTCGACATGCACTGATGCTCGGCCTCGATGAATACGGCCGTGCCCATCGGGGCGAGGCTTTCGGTGATCGCATCGCAGATCTGCGCGGTCATGGTTTCCTGCGTCTGCAGGCGCTTGGCGAAGATTTCGACCACGCGGGCAAGCTTCGAAATGCCGACCACAGCCTGCGACGGCATGTAGGCCACGAAGGCCTTGCCGAGGAAGGGCGCCATATGGTGTTCGCAATGGCTCTCCACCTCGATGTTCCGGAGGATGACGATGTCGTCATAACCCTGAACATCCTCGAAGGTTCGGCTGAGGTATTTTACGGGATCTTCCCCGTAACCCTCGAACCATTCCTTGTAGGCGTTGACGACACGCTTGGGCGTGTCGATGAGGCCTTCGCGGGCCGGATCGTCTCCTGCCCATGCGATGAGCGTGCGAACGGCTTCTTCAGCCTCCTGCTGGGTGGGGCGGCGCACGCAGTCCGGGCGCAAGGGGTCATTCTTGGGTGTCACGGCGTCCATGGCCAGTTTTAATCCTACTGAGGGACGGGGGTCGAGCCGGGGCACGGTGGCACGGACTTAACGCCCGCCCGGAGTTTCTACCCTCAGGGCGATGCGAAGGAACATAGTGCGCCAGCCCGGCCGTTTCCAGAGCTTTCCACGCGGAAGGTCGTTACCGGATCAGCACAAAATCAGCACAATCTTGGCTTTCGCTGCGTCAAGTGTTAGGGAAACCCCCATGATCCTGTCCCTGTTTACCGTTTCGTACCGCTGCACCTGTTGTCGCTGACGCTGCAACACGCCATTAGGGCGGCCTGAACCTAGCCCTGCAAAAGCCTGCGAACCGACAGACGGATACGAGACCGGGATGACCCTGAAACTTCACGACACCATGGTGCGCGAAAAGCGCGGCTTCCAGCCGCAGGATCCGAAGCGGATCACGATCTATGTCTGCGGCCCGACGGTCTACAATTATGCCCATATCGGCAATGCCCGCCCGCCGGTGGTGTTTGATGTGCTGCGCCGCCTTCTGATGAAGACCTATGGCGAAAGCTCGGTCCTGTTCGCGCGCAATATCACGGATATCGAGGACAAGATCATCAAGGCGGCGCTGGACACCGGCGAGCCGATTGCCGTGATCACGAAGAAGTATGCCGACATCTACAATGCCGATATGCTGGCGCTGAATGTGTTGGCGCCGACGGTTGAGCCCTGGGCGACCGGGCATGTGCCGGAGATGATCGAGCTTATCACCAAGCTTGTGCGCAAGGACTATGCCTATACTGGCAAGGACGGCGTCTGGTTCTCGGTGGCGGCAATGTCCGACTACGGAAAACTTTCCGGCCGTAAACCCGGCGACAATGAAGCCGGCGCCCGGGTTGAGCCGGGCGAGGACAAGCGCGCGCCGGAAGATTTTGCGCTCTGGAAGTTTGCCAAGCCCGGCGAACCGGAAGACGCGATCTGGGGTTCGCCCTGGGGCAGGGGCCGGCCGGGCTGGCATATCGAATGCTCGGCCATGGCGGCAAAGCACCTCGGCCGCACGCTCGACATCCATGCCGGCGGGGTGGACCTCACGTTCCCCCACCATGAGAACGAGATCGCGCAGTCCGAATGCGCGCACGGCGAGATCATGGCGCGCTATTGGCTGCACAACGGCTTCCTCGACATGGGCGGGGAGAAGATGTCGAAGTCACTCGGCAATGTCGTGCTGGTGCATGAACTCCTGAAAGAGTGGCCGGGCGAGGTGATCCGCTTTGCGATGCTGAGCGGGCATTACCGCGCGCCGCTCGACTGGACGCCGGAACTGCTGAAGCAGGCGAAAACGACGCTCGACCGGATCTATGGCGCGCTGCGCCGGGTCTGGGAGGCAGAAGGCGGCAAGGCGGCCTATCGCGGCATCCGTGACGCGCTGGAAGACGATCTCAACACGCCGGAAGCGCTGGCCGAACTGTCCGGCATCGCCTCGGCGGCCAATACGGCGGCGGACCAGAACGACGCCGCGATGATGGCGGCGACGCGGGCAGACCTGCTCGCGGCGGGCGAATTGCTCGGCCTGCTGACGATGACGCCTAAGGAGTGGGAACAGGGCGGCGACGCCGACGATACCGCCCGCATCGACGGGCTGGTTGCCGCGCGGATTTCGGCGCGGGCCGCAAAGGACTGGGCGGAAGCAGACCGGATCCGGAAGGCGCTGGCCGAAGAGGGCGTGGAAATCATGGACGGCGCGGGTGGCAGCACTTGGCGGCGGATATGATCCGGCGGCACGTCCTGGCGCTGATCGGCGCGGCGCTGGTGGCGGCCTGCGCTGGCACGCCCGCGCAAGTGCCGGAGGCTGAAGCGGCGAACCGCCTGTTCCTTGTGCGCCATGCGGAAAAGGCGGCTGGCGATGATCCCGCGCTGACCGCCGAGGGCGCTCTTCGGGCGGCGGCGCTTGCAGCGGCGCTCAGCGGTGAAGGCCTTACCGAAATCTGGTCGACCCGCACCAATCGCACGCAGCAGACAGCGGCGCCGATTGCGGCCCGGCTGGGCCTCGGCGTGCAGACCTACGATCCGCGCGCTCTTCCTGCCTTTGCCGCCGCGCTTGCTGATACGCGCGGCACGAAACTTGTCGTTGGCCATTCCAATACGACCGACGCGCTGGCGGCGCTGCTTGGCGCTGACCCGGGCCCGGTGATTGTCGAGGCGACGGAGTTCGACCGGCTGTATGTGATCGAGATCAGCGCGGACGGGATTGTCCGTTCCCGGATCGAACGGTACGGCGCGCCGTCCATGGCGGCGCCCGAATGAACCGCAACGGCACGACGGCGCCCGTCACCAACCTTCGGACGCTGATGCGGTCGCTGGTCCTCAATACACAGGGCGAGGACGTGACGGTCCGCGAGCTGATCAATGCGGTCGGGCGGCGGGCTTACGGGCCGGTCCTGCTGCTGCTCGGCTTCATCGCGGTCAGCCCCCTGACGATCATTCCCGGGTCCAATTGGCTGATGGGCACAGTCATCCTGATCTTCTCGATGCAGATCGTCATCGGACGCCGCACGCCCTGGCTGCCGAAGCGCGCGCTTGATTTCACGTTCAAGCGCGACCTGCTCGTGAAAGGCGCGCGCGGCAGCGAGAGATATGCCCACATGCTGGATGCGCTCGTGCGCCCACGTCTCGTGTTCCTGACCGAGGCGCCGTTCGTGCAACTCGTCGGCCTGGTCTGCGTCGGCGCTGCGCTGATCACCTATCCGCTGGGCCTGATCCCCCTCGGCCCGCTGCTGCCAAGCCTTTCGGTGCTGCTGCTGGGACTGGCGCTGACGGCGCGCGATGGGGTGGTGGTCCTGCTGGCCCTGCTGACCTTGTCGGGCGCTGTGATGATCATGTTGCGGGTCTTGCCTAAGCTGGCCCAGTTCTGGCCGTTCTGAAGCCGGCCTATCTGTCCAAATGGTAAATTGACGCAACGGAAGCCAGCGGGCATCTCCGGCCCATGGCTCCTGGGCCATTCTACACCCTCAACCGTCTGAGCCGCCCTTGCCTCCGGGCATCGGCGGCTCTTTTTTGGCACCCTTGCCCGCAAGCGAACGGCGGGCCATCTAGGCGGTCATGAGCGAGCTTTACCACAATCGCATCCTCGAACTGGCCGCCGAGATCGCGCATCTCGGCCGGCTGGCGGACGCCGAAGGCTCGGTCCTGAAGGTTTCCCGCGTGTGTGGATCGACTGTGAATGTGGACGTGAAGCTGGATGCAACCGGGGAGCGGGTGACCGAAATCGCGGTCGACCCGAAGGCTTGCGCCCTCGGGCAGGCGACAACCTCGATCCTCGCCGAACAAGCGGTGGGTGCGACGGTGGCAGAGATCCGCGCGGCGCGGGACGCCCTGCGCGCCATGCTGAAGGACGGCGCTGCGCCGCCCGAAGGACGGTTCTGGGAACTGCGCCATCTGGAGCCGGTGGCCGATTATCCACCCCGGCATGTTTCCACGCTCCTCGCTTTTGACGCGGCCGTCGCGGCAATCGAGGAAGCGCTGGCCGCCAGGGCGGGCGCCTGAAATGGGCCTGCGCCGCCGCGCCGCCTATGTGCTGCTGGCCATCTACAAGCATGGGCCAAGCCAGCTCTTCCAGCTCGCGGGTGCGCGGTGCCAGCATACGCCCAGCTGCAGCGAATACGGCGCCGAATGCGCGGCGCGCCACGGCTGGTGGCCGGGCGGATGGATGGCGCTGGCGCGTTTCATCCGGTGCAGGCCCGGGGGAAGCCATGGTTATGACCCCGCGCCGGAAACGAAACCCTCCGTTCCGTTCTGGCAGCCCTGGCGCTATGGCGACTGGGCGTCCGGCCCCAGAGACGGTTCAGGCGGGCTGGTTGAACCTGGCCCGGAAGCATGACATATCGGCGCTCATGAACGCGAAGCGCTTCCTCACCGGTCTGAACACGCGAACTCGCCAGGGTGCCTGAAGCGCCCTTGGCCCGCACCCCGTGTGCGCGCCCCTTCATGCACCCGGTAAATTCCTGACACGCCCCGGCAACTGCTCTGAAAACGGGGTGGGAATCGCGGTAAAGCCGCGTTAAGCACGGCCGCGCCAGACGCCCCTGCCGGATCACCCGAACTCTGCCGCCGCGCGCGGCCAGTCATAGAAACGAAGACACATGATAAAC
>NZ_JBBEBT010000124.1:0-5356 GCF_040882205.1 Hyphomonas sp. | reverse complement strand
CGTTAGCGCCTGTGTCTCCTTCAGGAAGCGCGCCGGATCAGCCCCCTGAAAGGAGTAGATTGACTGTTTCTCATCGCCTACCATGAAGATCGTGCGCGGATCGCGCAGCCGTTCAATCCCCTGCCCGGCCGTGAACTCCTGCGTCAGCGCCCGGATGAGTTCCCACTGCGCCGGGCTCGTATCCTGTGCTTCGTCGAGCAGTACATGGCTCAGCCCGCCGTCCAGTTTGTAAAGTACCCAGCTTGCAAGACCTTCCGAAGCCAGCATGTCCCGCGTGCGCTCGATCAGGTCATCAAAGTCAAGCGCGCCGCGCCTGGTCTTCTCGGCTGCATAGTCCGCCAGCGCCGGGAGCCCGAGTTCCATGAGCGCCTTCGTGCGGGCAAAGGACTTAGCGCGCTTCAGATCATCCAGCAGTGCAAGGATACGCTGCGTTTCGGTGCCGCTACTGTCACCGATAGCGAACAACTCAGCGACCAGCGGCGCAGCATCGGCCACGCCCTTCGTATAGGGTCCCTTCTTGCGAACCTCGCCAGCTGAAGTCAGGAAAACAGACGTATAGAGATCAAACCTTTCCCGTGCCGCGCTCACCGACAGAACTTCGCGTAGCAGGTCCGCCGTCTTGCCATCGGTCACCTTGCCGCCGTCAAGCGCCGCAATTGCGAACCGGATGCCTGCAACCGGAAAATCCGGCCCCATCGCGCGCTCGATCAGCTCATCCGGCGTAGCTTCGGGAGGTCTGATGACCGCGCGCAGCGCTTGCTCCATCGCCGGCCAGTGATCTCCATGCAACCCGGCAAACGCGCGCAGCGACCGGCCCGCACTTTTAAGCGCATCGAGCGCGCTCATGGCGCCGTCCCGGCCCGCTTCGCGCGCCAGAAGCGCCAGACTTACCGGCGACGTTTCCGCCGCCCTCAGGATGGCCGTGCGCTTCGCGGTCTGCCAGATTTCGCGCGCCTCATCCTCTTCCAACTCGGTGAACCCGGGCATCACACCCGCTTCCAGCGGAAAACGCCGCAATATCCGTGCACAGAAGGCATGGATGGTTTCGATCCTCAGTCCGCCCGGCGTCTCGAGAGCGCGGGCGAAGAGGGCCCGCGCTGCCTTCAGCTGGTCGAGCGCATAGTTCTCCGGCAAAGCTTCTTCGAGCCGCGCCAGTGCCTGCCTCAGCGGATCGTCCTCCATCACCGCCCAGCGCCCGAGCGTTTCGAACAGCCGCGTCAGCATCTCGCTCGCCGCAGCGCGCGTATAGGTAATGCAGAGGATCGAATCCGGATTTGCGCCCGGCCGTCCATCGGGCCGTCGCAGCAGCAGGCGCGCAACCCGGTCGATCAGTACTTTCGTCTTGCCGCTGCCCGCATTGGCAGTTGCGTAGGCGGAACGGTTCGGATTCGCGGCCAGCGCCTGCGCGGCGGTGGCCGCTTCCAGCGCGGCGGCGTGGGCTGCATCAGTCACTGCCGCCCTCCCCGTCCGATGTGTCACTCGTCCACTCCGCCCGGCGCGCGAGCAGGTTGAACCCGTAATCATACTTCACGAACTGCACACGCGGCGCCGATGCGTATACGGCGTCCGGCGCCCTGTAGGCAGAAATCAGGCGCTGCGTGCCCTCTTCCGCGCGCTCTGCCATCTTTTGCGGCGTCAACTCACCGTCCTTGCCCGGACCAATCGTGCGCGCGCCAAATTTTCCGCGCAGCTCGACATATTCCAGCGCCGCCACCGGCGCCGACCGCACGCCCTCAAAGCCGCCCTTCATCGCGATCAGCGCCTGCAACGGCATCTGCTGGTCAAACCCGCTGCGGACCATCTTGTCCGAAGGCGCGCTGCCGGTCTTGAAATCCACGATCGTGATCTCGCCTGTCGCGCCGATCTCGATGCGGTCCGCCTGCGCCGAAAGCACAAAGTCCTCCCCCGCAATCTTGTAAGTCAGCTCGCCGCTGACTTCGAGCTTCTTGCCGCCAGAAATGTCGCGCCCCGTGCGCCAGTCTACGAACCACGCCGCTACATCTTCCCAGATAGGTTTGCGGCTCAGCCAGTCGGCGTCTGTCTCGCCTGCCTTTCGCAATTCCTCACCGAAAAGATGCACGAGATTCGCGGCAGACTTCTCCGCGCCCGCCTCGTCAAACAGCTCGACGGCCCGGTGCACGGCCGTGCCCTTCAGGTTCGGCTGCATCGGCCCGTTCATCGGATCGAGCACGCGTAGCCCTAAAACGGATTCGGCCCATATCGAGTAAGGGTCGCGCTGCAACCGGTCGACCCGTGTCACCGACAACCGCTTCGGCCAGGCTGGCGGGCGCCGCGTCGGTCGCGGCTCGGCATTGAAACCCGCGTCCAGCGTTCCGAGCCCGGCTGACTGAACCTGTCGCACCCAGTCCGCAAGCGCGCCGTGCTCTCCGGCAAGTATCCCCGGCGCCGCGTCAAACAGCGCGCCTTTTGCCAGCGTCCGCAACCGCCATACCCAGCGCGAGGCAACCGCCGGTGCATCCTCCCGCCGCGCCGAATACAGCATCACCACGCGCGGCGCACACGCAAGTTGCGCAAAGTCATGCGCCGAAAGGCCGAGACGTTCGTCCGGGTCCGTCAATCCGAGCGGCGACCGGAACCGGCGCGGCAGGAATGCATCCGGCGGCGTCTTCTCCGGCCAGACGCCCTCATTCAGCCCCGCCAGCACGACAAGGTCAGCCGACTGCAGGCGCGCTTCCAGCGGTCCCCATATGCTCAGCCGCGAATGCTCCGCTTCCCCCATGCTCACCGTCAGGGTCGCGCACTCGGTCTCGACCAGTTCGGCAATATCGCGCGGCGCGACCTTGCCGAGAAACTCGCCCATCTCGCGGATGCTTTCCAGCAGCTTGGACGCGCCAGCGCCGTCTTCCCCGGCCCAAGGCAGCGGCGTCTCGCTGATCGCACCCGCCAGCGCGGCAATCCGCTGCGCGCCCTCGGCAACGCCGATATCAGGCGCCGCCGAAAAATCCGCGCCGGCCTCTGCAATCAGAACAGCCAGTTCACGGATGAGCCCCGCTGCCTGCGCCGCATCTTCCTTCGTGAAGGCGGGAACGCGTTCCTCGCCGAACTTCTCTTCAATCCGGAGCGCCAGTTCCTCAAGCGTCCGCCAGCGCCGGGCCCCGCGCAGGAAATGCAGGTCCAGAAGACCTCCCATGTCCCGGTTGCGCACAAAGGCATGTTTCAGCACCGCCGACAGGGTCACCGGATCTGCCGGATCAACGGCCCACCGGGCGCAAAGCGAGATCAGACTTCCCGCCGGCGTGCGACCCAGCGGCCGTCCCGCTGAGGGCGGTACCGAGATGCCCCATCGTTCCAGCAACGCGCCGACGCGCCGCGCGAGCCCGGCATCCGGCGTCACCAGTGCGCCTGTCGCACCCGGCTCCTGCAACACGCCGCGCAGCAGTAAGGCAGCCGCTTCGGCTTCAGACGGCTCGTTCGGCAGTTCAATCACCGAGAGCCCGGTCAGCGCATCACGCGCAAACCCGGCCGGCGTGGTGAGCCCGCTCGCGGCAAGTTCCTCAAGCGTCTCGCGCCAGTCCGCCGTGTCGTCGGCCGGCGCCAGCGCTTCATAGACAAGGCGCCGCCGGGCGGGCGAGCGCGGCGCGCCGTCTGAGGCTGGCCACTCCGCCACATCACCGAGCGCAATCCCCAGCGCCCTCAGTGTACGTACAAGCGCAAACTGCGGATGGCTCGGCGCGCCGGCAACGGCCTGCAGCGTCCTGTCATTAAGATCCGTATCAAGACCTGGAAACACCACGAGCCCGAGCGGCAGATCCAGCGCCGCTTTCATCAGCGTGCGCCCGGAAGTCGTCGCCCCGGTTGAGCCTGCAATGACCACCGGCGATGACGGCGGACTGACGGCCCAGGCCGCAACCAGCGCGTCCGCCGCGCGCTGGCGCTCTTGGTACGGATCGCCGACATTGCTCTCACGCAGCCAGGCCGGCCACATCGCTGTGATGATCGACAGGAACGAGGTTGAGTTCGCCCAGTGCACGGCAAGATCTGCGTTCTCGACCAGCGTTTCCAGTTCGCTCCACTCGACCGGCTTTTCGCCAAGCGTTGCCTGCTCCAGAAGCCGCGAAAGTTCGCGCGCCGCTGACAATGCGGACGCGGGCGGCAGTGTTCGGCCATACTCGCTCGCATAGAAACGCGCCGTCAGCTGCGCCAGAACCCCGAGGCGCGCTGCAGGCGACAAGACCGGCGGCAGCGCGGCAATCGCCGCTTCGGCCACGGGCGGCGGCTCTCCGGATTCGAGGTCACCCAGCGTCCGGATATCCGGCGGCAAGAGTGTGCCGGTGGCGCCCTGCGCATCAAACAATGCAAGCGTCAGCGCGCGCGCCGACCTGCGGTTCGGGACATAGATGATCGCATCAGCCAGCGCGTCGGGCTTGTTCCTGAGATCAAAGGTTTTAGCGAGAACCCGCGCCAGCGAGCCGAGAAAGTCCGTGCCGGGAGGAATGGTCCAGACCTTCTGGGCGCCAGCGCCGAAAGGCCGGGCGTCAGCCCCCATGGCAGGCAATCCACATCTCGGCGTCCGCCAGCGCATTCGGGTCGCCCACATGCAGCCAGAACCGGTCCAGCTTCTGCCCCGCCAGACGTCCCTTCGGAATGAGTTCATCCCATATTCTCAGCGCGGAAAAGCGTTCCACAGCCATGCCGTCATAAAGCTGAGGCCGCATGATCCGTACGCCGGCATAGGCCCAGGGCGCTGATGCCGTATGGCCGCGCCGTATGAGACGGTCCCCGCCCTGGAGAAAAAAGTCGCCGGCGCCGTCAAAGCCCAGCGCCTGCCCCGTATCGGCGATCAGCAATCGCTCATCCTCCGCCGCCGGATCAAATGCCCTGGCTAGCGCAAGGAAAGGCTCCGGGGACTCGGGCGCCCAGAAGGCATCGGTGTTCAGCACATAGATTGGATCATCGCCTAAAAGGCCGCGCGCTTTTGCTATCGCCCCGCCGGTCTCCAGCACATCGCCGCGCTCGTCCGAGAGGACAACATTCACGTCTGTCCGCGCCAGAACATGCGCATCGATCTGATCGGCAAGGTAATGCGAGTTGACCACGATACGCTTCACGCCCGCTGCAACCAGGGGATCGAGCAACCGGTCTATCAGCGCCTTGCCGCGCACTTTCAGCAGCGGCTTCGGCGTCGTATCGGTCAGCGGCCGCATTCGCGTGCCCAGGCCAGCAGCAAGCACCATCGCAGTATGCGGCACCGTAACGCTCATGTGCGCACCTCGAAGACAAACGGTGTCGTCTCACGCACGAACGCCGCCATGCCCGCCAGCGAGGGGTGCGAAAGATTGCGCGCCAGCAGTTGCAGCTGGCGTGGCTGGAAGTCGCAGTATCGCGGCTTGCCGTC
>NZ_JBBEBT010000123.1:0-1002 GCF_040882205.1 Hyphomonas sp. | reverse complement strand
AAAGGTCAGCCAGACCGACCAGATTGTGCGCGACTTCCTCGCGCGGGAAGGCATTGTCACGGTCCCGGACTTTGTCGGCGAGCTGGGAAGCAACACGCCCTGGATCGAGCGGGCGACGGGCCCGAATTTCTGGGAGCAGATCCAGTTCAGGGATCCGATCCCAGACCACCTGCATGCGGTCATTCCCGGCCACCGCTTCGATGCGGTCCTGGCCGAGCGCGACACGCGCCCGGTCAGGCGGCGATACAGTGACGGCGCGCGTGCGGAGGGATGGGCAACCTACCTCGAGGAGGCGCTGATGCTGGCCGGGGCGACGCGCCACTCGCCGCGCGCGGACGAGTTCATTGAGCTGTTCGGCATCTTCCGCGCCGCGCGCGTGCCTGCCGATGTTTTCATGCAGCACAATCGCTGGGACGTCCGCGAGGCGGTATCGTACATGCGCGTCAAGACGCCTTGGCTGGACGAGGACGTGGCGCGCGTCGATGCGGAAATCTACCTGCGCCGACCGCCAGGCTACGGGATCGCCTACACGATCGGCAAGCTGCAGATGGATGCGCTCCTTGCCGACCGATCACAGCAGCTTGGAGAAAGCTTCTCCCTGCAGGAATTCCACGACAACTTTCTTGCCGCGGGGCGGTTGCCGATCGCCCTCATCCGCTACGAGATGACGGGACTGGATGACGAGGTCAGGCTGTTCTGGACGACCCCGCCCATTCCGCCGCAATAGGCGAACGCGGCAATGGCGGCGCAAGACGCGTGGGCGCGACTTGCGGTGGGCCTCGATCAAGGCAGTGTTTGGGCCGAGACCGCCTTCGCTGGCGGGTCAAGCGGCGCCTGCGGCGACGGGTACACCAGGAGAGCGCCGTAAAAGCCGTCGCCTCAGGACCAAGATCAACAGCGCCGCGGCAATGCCGAGGACATTGAAGCCGTAGCCAGCGAGGTCGGGGGGCGGCAAGGGCCACCTTCGCTTTGAAAGCCGGGCTGTGATTCCGGCGGGGTCGT
>NZ_JBBEBT010000122.1:0-5372 GCF_040882205.1 Hyphomonas sp. | reverse complement strand
CAAACTCATAGCCAATTTTGCTCCTTATGGCTTGAGCAGTTTTTCGCTGGGTCGAGACACCAACCCGTATTCGCTGCTGACGAGCGAGGCGTGGCAAGTGGAAACCATCCAGGGCGAGCGCCTTGTGGACGGCTCCATCGTAACGATGTTGTTTGATCCGGAGGCGGATAATGTTGGCAGAAGGGGAGTTTGCAACACCTATGGCGCGCCCCGCCCACTGACCGGGGAAGGCATCAGTTTCGGGCCGCCGGTCCCGGCGGAAATGGCCTGCGCCGGACCGCTAATGACGCAGAAGCGCGCTTTCCTCGTAGCGCTGCCTGGCATCACGATGTTCGGCGTTGACGAGAGCGGCGCGCTGCTGATGGATGGCCCCGGCGGCAAGCGGATTACGGCGCGGCGCCAGGGTCTATTGGCCGGGCTGGCTGCTGCGCAGGCTGCGGCGCAGGAAGCTTTCGAGCTTCAGCACCGGATTGGTGTCGTCCTCGCGCAGGTCAGCGGTAGCGGCGAGGTCGGCCTGGGTCGCGTCGCCGCTGGCATAGCCGATGATCTGTTCGACGCGGCCTTCGAGCGATTCCGTCAGCAGGCGGATCTGGTCGGCGCTGCGGTTCATGTCGGCCTTGGTGACCGGGATGCGCGAGCCGGCATCCATCATCGAAGCCTGCAGGCGGACAGTGCGCAGCGGTACGAGCAGTTCGGACGTGACTGAGCTCAGGAAGCGCGTCTTGGCGTGGCTGGCTTCATCGGCTTCCTGGCGAAGCGATTCAGCTTCCTGGCGCGCGTCTTCGATGCGCGAGACGTCCGTAAAGATTTCCACCGAGCCGATGCTTGCCACCTGGTAAGTCGCCGTCTGCCAGTAGCGATCGTGCGCGTGGACGACCCCGCCGAGGGATTCGACATTGCGCAGGGCAGGTTTGACCTTGGTGTAAAGTTCGTTTTCAAAGATCACCTTACCGTCCGTAGACAGAACGGCGAAGGCCTGCCCCGAGCCATCAAGGGCGACGTCGAGAATTTCACGAAGCTGGGTGGCTTCGTCGACCGATTTGACTTCCTTCAGATAGAGCATGAAGGCGGCGCGAGCCCCGAAGTAGATCGTCAGGATCAGGAGGGACAGGCCAATCGCTATGGCCATCATCTTGTCGTTGAAGTGAAGGATGACGTGCATACCGAGCGGAATAACAGCGCCCGCCAGGTAGCGGACAACGAGGCGCGGATTACGCGGCAGGACACACATCAGTCCTGCGGACATCGAGACCGTGAACAGGCTCGACAGGATCAGCGAATTGAACGGATCGGAGCTGATGTAGAGTGGCATGGCCCCGAACAGGAAGCCGGTGACGATGCCCATGACCTCAGAACGGTAGAGGTAGCGCCCACTGACCGATTTCGGGAGCGGGCGGCCGGCCTTCCGGAAGTAGTCGAACAGAATCAGGGCTGCGGCAATAAAATTTGATGCCGACCAGACGAAGATCAGGGTTTCGCCCGTCAGCGAGAGGACGACGTAGCCAGCTATCACCGAGTTGAAGATCGTGATCATCGCCATCAGCTGAACGGCGCGCGCAAGGTCGAGATGTTGCTGCAAGCGCACGCGCGGGCCTATGGCCGCGTCCTCATTCGGCTTGCCCGTCAGGACATACCGCAGGAAGTTGTGCGTATCGCTCATGCCCGCGTTTATGGCACGTAAACCTTGTTTTCAGGCTTGAGTGGTCTTGCTGATTTTCCAGCCCGTGTTTCCGGCCTGTTAACCTACCTGACTGCTTTGCTTACACGATCCGGCCGATTTGCCGCCTGCAGAAGCAGAGCGGTGCGGCGACCATACCGGAGGTGGACAGGCTGCCGCCAGGAGGCTCGGTTCAAGGAAGTGAGGGCATGCCCAAGTTGAAAATAGCTGTCATCGGTGGCGGCCCTGGAGGGCTGAGCGCGGCTCAGTTCATTCAGGCTTCTGGCCATCAGGCGGTTGTTTTTGAGAAGGAAAACCGGGTCGGCGGCAAATCTTTCTCTTTCAGCTCAGGCGATTCCTTCAACGAGATGGGCACCTGCTACACAACCCGGCAGCATGTGATCGTCAAACGCTGGATGAAAGCGCACGGAATCCATCTCCGGCGCCTCGGCGAGGCGCGGTATGATGATGCCCCGGTGGTCGATTACGTGAGAAAGGGGGCCGGGCCACCCCTGGTGGTGCAGGCGCTGAAATTCGTGAACGCGGCGGGCCGGCTGCGCAAACGCATCGCCGAGGCGCCCTCCGAGGCGGCGGTGCTGGCCGAGGCCTCGATGTCGGTGGACGCCTGGCTGGCGCGCCTGGATTTGCCCAAGCTGGACCTTGCGATGCATCGCATCCTGCCGGCACAGGGCTATGGCTACGCGCAGGAAGTGACCATCGGCCAGACGGTGCAGTGGTGCGATTTCGACCTGCTGATTTCCGGTGTGCTGAACGACATGCATATGCCGGTGGAGGGCTGGAGCGAGTTCTGGAACCGGTTTGCGACGCGGTTTGATATTCGGCTGGAGGCGCGGGTCGAGCATATCGAGCGGCGCGACAATAGTGTGATTGTGGTGTCCGGGGGCGGGCGGGAGCGGTTTGATGCGCTGATTTCGACGCTGCCCATGGACGAGTTTGCTCGGCTGACGGACCTGCTGCCGGCGGAGCAGGCGATCCTCGACGGGGTGGAGTGGCAGAATTACACGACGACGCTGGTCTCGTCGAAGAACTGGTTCACGGGCGCGCAGGTGCATGGCTATTCGCTCGCCTGCAAGGACCCGTCGCTGCGCGGGGCGATGCTGGGCTCGCGCCGGGAAGGTGACGTGATGGAGGATGGCGCGCGGCTTTACGTGACGGGCCAATTCTCCAACGGCCTGACGCCGCCGGAACTGCGCCAGATCCTGCTGTCGGATATCGAGCGGCTGGGTGTGCAGGTCGAGACCGTGATCTATGCGCGGACCTGGAAGTATTTTCCGCAATACCGCGCCGACGCTGTGGCCGATGGCCTGTTCACGGCGATGCGCGAGGCGCAGGGCGGCAAGCGGACATGGTTCAGCGGCGCGACCTTCTCGCACGAGCTGGTTTCATCCGTGGTCGAACGGTCGCGCTTGTCGGTGCGCGACCTGGTGCAGCGGGCCGGTTAGCCTGCGGCGGCGTAGTAATCCCGCCAGCAAGCCTGGCCGGTTTGGTTATAGGCCCGCATCTGGTCGACCATGCGGAGGAAATCCGACTGGTTGCCAAGCTCGGCCGGCAGCAGCGGATCAAGGTTGATCAGGCGCAGTACGGCCTGGCCGACCAGCAGCGTTTCGCGGGCGGCGGCGTCGGCGGGCTGGCCGGGCAGGCGCGCAAGGCTCTGTTGCAATACGGTTATCGCGGCGGCGTAGTTGGCGGCGAGCGCCTCCGGTGACCAGAGGGCGGGCCAGTCTTCCGGCGCATCGCCTGCAATCGCGGCGGCGCGCAGGAGTGTCAGAGTTTCATCGGCGCCGAGGGCAAGAAGGTCGGCGCGCTGCTCCTTGAGGCTGCCGGCGAGGTTGGCCGGGCGCACCCAGATGGCGGACGGGGTTTCGCGGAAGCCGGTGAGCGTGAGAGCGCGTTCGCGGGCGCGCAGCTGCTTGCGGTCGCTGCGACCGAGATAGTGGGTGAGAGCGATCAGCCAGTCGCCGTTCCAGGGCGCGAGCTTACGGCGGACATTCTGCCAGTCCTGCAGGCGGCGCGTCAGGGCCTTGGCACGCGGACCCGGCATGTAGAGGCCGCGGTCCGGGCTTTCGAGCAGGCCTTCCTTGATCAGCCGGGTGACGGCGACCCGGAGGGCGGGGGCCTCAATGCCGAACAGAGCGGCGGCATTGATGAGGCGCGCAATCGATTGCCGCCCGGCCCTGGCGCCGCTGATCAACGACAGGACGAGGGCGCGGGCCGAGACGTCTTCCGGGGCGAGGGGCTTAAAATCGAACATAATTTGACATTATATGATATAACGTGTAATAAATCACTAAAGAAGATGCGGAGGAAACGCCCATGGCCAACGATCTCAAGCTTTCGGACGCCTTGTCAAAAGACGAGTTGCGCGGCCTGCGCAAGAAATCGGACCTGCGCGCGGCAGCCTCGTTTGTGTTTACCTGGGGGCTTATTGCGGCTGCGTTCGCGCTTGCGATTATCTGGCCGAACCCGCTGACGATCCTCCTTGGCATCATCATTCTCGGTGGACGCCTGCTGGCGCTCGGCGTGATGAACCATGACTGCGCGCACCATGCCTTTTTCAAGAGCCAGAGGGTGGACGAATTTGTCGGCCACTGGCTGTGCGGCGCGCCGCTGAACACCTCGCTGCCCGCCTACCGGGCGTATCATCTTAAGCATCATAAGTATGCCGGAACCCCGGATGATCCGGACATCGGCTTTGTGAAGAATTATCCTGTGCCGGCCGAAAGCCTGCGCCGGAAATTCATCCGTGACCTGACGGGTCAGACGGGCTACCGCGACACGCTGCGCAAGATCCGGAATTTCAAGCTGTCGAAGAACTGGCCCTGGCTGGCTTTCCATGTGGTGCTGCTGGGTACGCTGACGCTGGCGGGCGCGCCCTGGGCGTATCTGATGTGGTGGGCGGCCGAGCTTACCGTGTATCCGGCAATCGTCCGCCTGCGGCAGATCGGCGAACATGGCACCTCAAAGGACCGCACGAGCCTGGATGCAAGGCTGAATACAGGCACGACAGTTGCGCCCTTCTGGCAGCGCGTGTTCATTGCGCCGAACGACGTGAACTATCACCTTGAGCACCACATGTTCGCGAGCATTCCGCCATACAACCTCGGCAAGCTGCATCGGCTGCTGGCCGCGCGCGGCTATTATGACGGCTATGAATGCATCTCGCGCGGCTATGGCGATGTGCTGCGCCGCGCGGTGCGGCCGGAGGGCGCGCGGATGGTGGCGGCGGAGTAGACACTCACCTTCCGTCACTGCGCGCCAGGAGGCGAGAACCTTCCGGACCTACATCGGTTCCGAACGATACGGCGCGAGGTCCGGGAAGACGGGCTCGCGCTTCTCGGCCCGGGCGGCGAAGGCTTCGGCCATGTGGGTGGGCGGGAACATCGCGGCGTTCCAGATGCCGATATAGTCCAGCGTATCGGCGGTGGTGTGATCGCGGCCGTAATTGATCAGCACTTTCGAGCCGGTAACGGCGACGGGGTTTTTCGACGCGATCTCGCGGGCGGTGGCCATGACGCCGGAAATGAGATCTTCGTGCGTGTCATAGATGTCGTTGACGAGGCCGATCTCTTTCGCTTTCGCCGCGTCTATGCGGCGGCCCGTATAGGCGAGTTCCTTGACCCAGCCTTCCGGGATATAGCGTTGCAGGCGCGGGAAGGTGCCGACATCGGCGGTCATCGCGATATTGATTTCCATA
>NZ_JBBEBT010000121.1:0-5395 GCF_040882205.1 Hyphomonas sp. | reverse complement strand
GCTGGCCCCATCGGGCGGGTCAAATTTTCCCGCGACGAGGACGGCGACCAGGCGTTCGCCGTCTCGGGCGGCGGGACCAACGATCTGGTGGGCCTCGGAGACATCGACAGCAGTTTTGAGCTGGGCGGGTTCCTGCGCTACCGCAACGGCCCCTGGTCTGCGGGTGCAGAGCTGCGTCAGGCGGTATCTGGCCATGAGGGGCTCGTTCTGGAGCTCGACGCAGGCGTCGGCGGCGTGATCACCGGCTTTTGGCCACCCATCATCTGGTCGGCTGGTCCGCGCGTGAAGTTCGTCGATGAAAGCTACAATTCCGCCTATTTCGGGGTCACACAGGCCCAGTCGGCAGGCTCGGGCCTGCCGGTTTACCAAGCCGGCGGCGGCGCCAGCACCTACGGCGTGGCCGCGCTTGGCATCATTCCGCTGGACCGCGACTTCAAATGGTCCATCGTCACCTTCGCCGGATATAACCGGCTGGCGGGCGATGCCGGCGACAGCCCGCTGGTTGCCCTGCGAGGCGATGCTGACCAGTTCAGCGCCGGGCTCTTCATCAGCTACATGTTCGACTGAGGCCGATTACAGGGCGGGCGCCGGGCCCGCCCCCTAGCCTCAGGACCAGCCAGCGGCTATCTCCCCGGCATGGCCCAGCCCCCCCTGATTTCCCTGACCAATGTACGCCTCACCTTTGGCAGCGGACCGCTGTTCGAAGGCGTGACGCTGGCGCTCTCCAAGGGCGAACGCGCCGCCCTGGTGGGCCGCAACGGGGCGGGCAAGTCGACGCTGATGAAGATCATCTCGGAAGTGATCGAGGCCGATTCCGGCGAAGCCTGGCGCCAGCCCGGCATCACTTATGCGACCGTGGCGCAGGAGCCCGACCTGTCTGGCTTTCCAACCGTCCTCGACTATGTCGCCGACGGCCTAGAAGGCGCCTACATGGCCGAGGCCGAGATCATGGAATTCGGCATTGATCCGGAGGCGGACCCGAAGACGCTTTCGGGCGGACAGAAGCGGCGCGCGGCGCTGGCCAAGGCATTTGCGAAACAGCCGACGATCCTTCTGCTGGACGAGCCGACGAACCATCTCGACGTGCCGATGATCGAATATCTCGAAGGGCGGCTGAAGGCCTTCAACGGCGTCGTGCTGGTGGTCAGCCACGACCGGCGCTTTCTCGAGACAGTATCGACCAACACGCTCTGGCTGCGCCAGGGCAAGGTGCTGAAGAGCCCCGAAGGCTATGTCAAGTTCGACGACTGGGCTGAGCAGATCGAGCAGGAAGACGAGCGCCAGATGCGCCGGATGACGACGCAGCTTAAAGACGAACAGCACTGGCTGGCGCGCGGCGTCACTGCGCGGCGCAAGCGAAACCAGGGCCGTCTTGCCCGCCTGCGGCAGATGAAGGTCGACCATGCGCAGATGCGCAGTGCACTGAACGACCGCAAATCGCTCGCCGAGTTCAGCGCCGACGCGGGACAGGCCCTGAGCAAGAAGGTGATCGAGGTAAAGGGCCTCTCGAAAACATTTCAGACGCCAGACGGCCCACTGGTGATAGCGACCGCGCTCGACCTGCGCATCCTGCGCGGTGACCGCATCGGCATCATCGGCCCGAACGGCGCCGGCAAGACGACGCTGGTGCGCCTGCTGCTCGGCGAGATCACGCCGGATGCCGGAACAGTGACGCATTCGAAAACGCTGCAGGTGACCTATCAGGACCAGACGCGCGAGACGCTGAAAGCGACGGATACGATGTGGGAAGCGCTCGCCCCGATGGGCGGCGATTCGATCAACGTGCAGGGCAACCAGCGCCATATCGCGGCCTATGCGAAGGACTTCCTGTTCCGCCCGGAGCAGCTGCGCCAGCCGGTCGGCGCGCTGTCGGGCGGCGAGCGCAACCGGCTCGCCCTCGCCATCGGCCTCGCGCAAACCTCGAACCTCCTGGTAATGGACGAGCCGACCAACGATCTCGACATGCAGACGCTGGACCTGCTGGAGGACATGCTGCTCGCCTATGAGGGCACACTGATCCTCGTCAGCCATGACCGCGCCTTCCTCGACTCCACGGTGACCAGCTGCCTCTGTCCGCTCGGCGACGGCGAATGGATCCAGACCGCCGGGGGCTGGAGCGATGCGCAGGCACAGCTGAAAGGCGTGCACCGGAAAAACGCGCCGAGGGCGGACAAGTCGAAAGCCTCAGCGCCTGCGGCGGCAAAGCCGAAGCCGGTCGCCAAGCTCTCCTTCAAGGACGAGCACCGGCAGAAGGAGATCGACGCGCTGATCCCCAAACTGCAGGCGGAAATCGCCGCGCTGGAGAGAGACCTCGCCGATCCGGCCCTCTATACCCGGGACGCGGCCACCTTTACGAAGAAATCCGCCCGCGTCGGGGCTGCCCGCGCCGAACTCGAAAGCATCGAGATTGAATGGCTGGAAATCGAGGAAAAACGGGCGAGCCTGACCAGCTGACCGGTACACTCAGAGCAAACGCTTCGTTAACGGGCCTCGGCTAGCGTTCCAGCTGCCATATTCCCGGGAGGAGTGTTCCCATGCGCATTGCCATTCTGCTCATCGCCGCCGCATGCCTTGGACTTGCCGCCAGCGCCGACGGCGTCTCCCGCAAGGCCGTCTCCTCGCCCGGCATGGACCCTCTGTCCGCCACGGGCACCTCGGCCTGGAACGGCCCGGATACGCCCGGCCATGAGAGTTTCCGCTACCGCCACGGGTCCACCTACAAGGTTGATGCCGGCTCCACTGCGGACGCCTGCGAGGCCGCGTGCGGCGAGGACGGCATCTGCCAGTCCTGGTCCTTCGTGGAAGCCTATGGCAGCGCGCCTGCGCGCTGTGAGCTCAAACAAGGCGCCGGCAAGTCGGAAGAAAACCTGCTGGCCACGTCCGGCGTCTCCCCGCGCGTGGATGCGAGCTATTGGGGCGAAGCCAACGTTACAGCCTCCGCTCCGAGCGAAACGCTGAGCGGCGAACGCGACACCGCGCCGGAAATCGACGGCAATTAGATTGACCGCTCTTTCGTCGCCGTGAACCGGATCCCCGGGTTCTTTTCCTGCGCATAGCCGACATCCCAGGCATTCTTCGCAAGGTACACCGGCGCGCCGTCAAGGTCAGTGCCTGAGGCGGACTTGTTCTTGTCCATGAACTCTTCGATCTTCTTAGGATCATCCGACGAAATCCAGCGCGCTACGTTATAGGGCGCGGGCTCGAAGAAGACTTCGAGGCTGTATTCCGCCGTCATCCGTTCAATCATCACTTCAAACTGCAGCTGGCCGACGGCGCCGACGATCATGTCGGAGCCGATCTGCGGGGTGAACAGCTGCGTGACGCCCTCCTCAGCGAGGCTTTCCAGCGCCTTGCGCAGGTGTTTTGCTTTCATCGGATCTTTCACGCGGGCGCGGCGCAGCAATTCCGGGGCAAAGTTCGGAATGCCGCCAAACTGGATTTCTCCGCTCTCGGACAATGAGTCCCCCACGCGCAGCTGACCATGGTTCGACACGCCGATCACATCACCGGCGTAGGCGGTTTCGGCAATTTCGCGGTCCTGCGCCATGAACATCATCGGGTTGTGGATGTTGAGCTGCTTGCCGCTGGCGGTCTTCAGGCGCATGCCGCGCCGGAATTCTCCGGAGCAGAGCCGCACGAAGGCCACGCGGTCGCGGTGGTTAGGGTCCATGTTCGCCTGGATCTTGAACACGAAGCCGCTGACGGCGGGATCTTCGGCATGCACGCGGATCGCCTCGGTTTTCCTTATGGCTTTCTGGTCACGCGGTGCGGGCGCATAGGTGTGCAGGGTACGGAGTAGTTCTGCCACGCCGAAATAGCGCAGCGCCGAGCCGAACACGACCGGCGTCATATTACCCGCGCGGAAAGCGCAAGCATCGAAGGCCGGAAGCAGGCTGCGCGCCATCTCGATGCCCTCGGTCATCTCGGCGAAGACGTAAGGGTCGAGGTTTGCCTTGAGGCTTGCCGCATCGCCCGGGATCTCCGTGGCCGGACCGATCCGCGCCGGCTCGCCCGGGCGGCGCTCGAACTGCAGGAAAACATCGCGCTCAAGGTCCAGCATGCCTGAGAAGCGCTGGCCGCTGGCAGCCGGCCAGTAGAGCGGCGAGGTCTCCAGCTGCAATTTGTCCTGGACTTCGTCGAGCAGCGCGATGGGCTCCAGCGCCTCGCGGTCCATCTTGTTGATGAAGGTGACGATAGGGATGTCCCGCATCCTGCACACTTCGAACAATTTCAGCGTCTGCGGCTCGATACCCTTGGCGGCGTCCAGTACCATGACCGCGCAATCAGCCGCCGTCAGCGTACGGTAGGTATCTTCCGAGAAATCCTCGTGGCCCGGCGTGTCAAGCAGGTTAAACATGTACCCGTCAAACTCGAAGGTCATCACCGAGGCCGAAACCGAGATGCCCCGGTCGCGCTCGATCTTCATCCAGTCCGACCGCGTGCGCCGGGCCTGCCCGCGCGCCGCGACTTCGCCTGCCGCGCGAATGGCCCCGCCGGCCAGCAGCAGATTCTCGGTTAGCGTCGTCTTGCCGGCGTCCGGGTGCGAGATGATTGCAAAGGTGCGCCGCCGGGCGGCTTCAGTCACATGCGACATGGGTCAGGTTCTCTCTCTGGCGGAGGCCCTAACCGATTTGTCGTCTGGAATGAAGGGGCTGGATCAGGCCGCGCTGCCAGGCCCTGCCGCAAAAGCCACTGATGCATTTGTGGATCAGAACCTGAAACAGCGAGCCAGAGAGTGTCTGTCTTCGTTCACCGCACAGAGAAACTGGCGACGCGTCCGTTCTAAGCCGCGCGCGGCCAGAACTGGCGGATGTCCGGCGCGGCGCCGTCGGCGAGGCGGGCGCGGACCGCTTCGAGAATGGATTCCGGCAGGATGGTGAGGCGGGGTTCAGACACCCGGCCTTCATGCACCGGGAAGAGCGCACCATTGGCGCCGGTCTTGGCGATGATCAGGGCGGCGAGGTCGTCGACAAGGCCCATGTCAGGCGCGGCGCCCCGGTCATGGCAGACCTGCAGGCGGCTGCGGGCAAGTTCGATGGCCTCGCGGGCGCGCATGGAATGGATATCCTCGAAGCCGAGGCTTGGCCCACGCTTGAGGAGGCGCAATTCGGGCGCCTCGATCTCGGTGACAAACTCGTTCAACAGGAAAAGCATCGCTGTCTTCGCCCCTCTTAGTCCAGCGAATCGCAACGTGGACGAGAGGTAGTTAACGGGTGATTTAACCCAGCTACTGGCCCTGCGGTTTCGGCAGGATGACGATCTCGTATTCGTTCAGCAGCTCCACCGGCCTGGCATTCGCGCCGCAGGCCGTCTCGTAGCCCCTGATCAGCAGGGTGACCTTCGCGTCGAGCGGCTGGGTGGTGGCGAGGCGCGTCTGGTAGTTCTGCTCGATCAC
>NZ_JBBEBT010000120.1:0-5438 GCF_040882205.1 Hyphomonas sp. | reverse complement strand
AGATCGAAGGCAAGGTGATCCACGTTCAGCTTGCCGGTAATTCCTCGGGCGTGGTGGACGGCGCTGCCGCCCTGCTGCTCGCCTCGGAAGGCTACATGAAGAAGCACGCCCTGAAAGCCCGCGCCCGCATCGTTGCGACGGCAAACATGGGCGACTGCCCGACGCTGATGCTGAACGCACCGGTCGCTGCTGCCAGGAAAGTGCTCGAGAAAGCCGGCCTGAAAACCACCGACATCGACGTTTACGAAATCAACGAGGCGTTTTCGGTTGTCGCCGAGAAATTCATCCGTGACCTGAAACTCGACCGCGAGAAAGTGAACATCAATGGCGGCGCCATGGCCCTCGGCCACCCGATTGGCGCCACCGGCTCGATCCTGATCGGGACCTGCCTTGACGAACTCGAGCGCTCGGGCGGGCGCTACGGCCTCGTCACCATGTGCGCCGCCGGCGGCATGGCGCCGGCGATCATCATCGAACGCCTCGACGCCTGAGGCGTCCCGCAAGGGGCAGAAGACCAAACCCCGCCGGTTCACACCGGCGGGGTTTTTCTTTAAGCTCTGGCCCCGGCGAGGGGCAGCGTGCTAGCCAGGTGCAAAGGAGAATCCCGATGAAACACGCCGCCATCGCTGCACTGGGGAGCGCCCTTCTGGCCGCTTGCACGAGCGTTCCCGGCAGTACGGTTTCACGCTTCGCTGATCCGGCAATCTTCGATGAAGCCTTCCCGCCCGGCCTCGCCGAAGTCTTCTTCGACAGCGACGGCGACCGGCTGAACGGACACATCTATCTGGCGAATGGCGCTGGCCCGCATCCGACCGTAATCCTGCTGCATGGCTTTCCCGGCAATGAGAAGAACCTCGACCTGGCCCAGGCCCTGCGCCGCGGCGGCTTCAACGTGCTCTTCTTCCATTATCGCGGCGCCTGGGGCAGCGAGGGGACCTATTCCTTCACGCATGTGATCGAGGATGTCGACGCCGCCGCAGGCTTCCTTCGCGCCAACGCCGCCGCCTACCGGGTCGATCCGGCAAAGCTGATCACCATCGGTCATTCGATGGGCGGCTTTGCCTCACTGCAGGGCGCGGCGCGCGATCCGGCAATTGTCTGCGCCGCCGCAATCGCGCCGGCCAACATGGGCTCGCGCGCTGCCGCGTTCGATGCCGATCCCGAACAGCTGGCAGGTTTCATCGCCTATTCCGGCAGCCTGCAGATGCTGGCGGGCTTCAGCGGCGAAGCAGCCGTAGCGGAAGTCCGTGCCAACCGGGCGGATTTCGAGCTGACATCACTGACGCCGGGCCTTGCCGGAAAACGGGTGCTGATCATCGGGGGCGACAAGGACGCGACAATCGCGCTCGACCTCGTGATCAATCCGCTGATTGCGGCCTATAAGGCCGATCCCGCCATCGAGACGACCGGCGTTATTCTCTCCGGCGACCATTCCTTTTCATGGTCGCGCGAGGCGCTGATCAATACGGTAGCGGACTGGGCGGCGGGCTGCCGCTGAGGCGCAAGACGGCTTTCCTTCCGGGGCGCGGGCGGCTATCGCAGCGCGGATGATGGATGCTGTAGTCTTCGATACCCTGCTGCTCGCCCTTGAGGATTGGGCTGTGCCCCTTCCCGGGAGTGGCCCCATACTCGTGCTGAATGCTGAACCGGGCCCCTGGCTGATGCAATTGCCGAAGGATCAGCTGGTCTGCCGGACCAGCTTCAAGCCGAGCCATGACGCACTGAAAGCAGCGGGGCTCAGTGTGCTTGCGGTGGATTCGGTGAACCTGCCGGATGCAATGCTGACCATCGTCGTGCCGCCGCGCCAGCGCGATCAGGCGCGCGCGCTGTATGCCCGCGCGCTGCTGGCCGCGCCGGAGGGCGGCTATGTGCTGGCCAGCCTGCCGAACAATCTGGGGGGCAAGACCGGCGAGAAGCAGCTGGCGGAAATCGCCGGTGAGGCAGCCAGCCTCTCGAAACACAAGTGCCGGGCCTTCTGGACCTATAAGGTGGACGCGGTTGTAAACCATCCGTTGGCGGAAGAGTGGATCGAGCAGGATGCGATCCGCGAGATCGAACCCGGTCTGTTCAGCCGTCCGGGCCTGTTCAGCTGGGACCGCGTGGACCCCGGCAGCGAACTGCTGGCTGACAGCGTGCCAGAGCAGACCAAGGGCATCGGCGCAGACCTCGGCGGCGGCTATGGTTTCCTCAGCCGGGAAATCCTGACCAATTGCCCGAAGGTGGAGCGGATGGACCTCTACGAGGCCGAGTACCGCGCCATTGCCTGCATCCATGAAACGCTTGCACCTTTTGAAGGCCGCTTCACGGCGCACTGGGCGGACGTGCTGACCAGCCTGCCGAAGTCTGCCTACGATTTCATCGTGATGAACCCGCCCTTCCATACGGGGCGGACTGACAACTCCGCCCTCGGACGGAGTTTCATCCGCGCTGCCGCGCAGGCGCTGAAGCCCGGCGGCACGCTCTGGCTCGTCGCCAATCGCCACCTGCCCTATGAGGCGCAGCTCGCGGCCTGTTTCAAGCAGAGCGAGATGCTCGAGGATGAAGCAGGCTACAAGATTATCCGCGCCGAGCGGCCCAAGCGCCAGAAATGACGGGCCGATGAGGGATACGCTCAAGCTTGCGAAACAGCTTGCCGGGCTCGGCTATGGCTCGCGCAAGCAAGTGGCCATCGCCATCCGCGACGGGCGCGTGACTGGCGATGGGGAGGACCTGCGCTTTGAAGGCGAGCCGGTCGACCCGCCGCATGGCATTGTTCTGATGCTGAACAAGCCGGCGGGCTTCACCTGTTCGCACGCTGATCAGGGCCGTCTCGTCTATGAACTCCTGCCGCCGCGCTTGCGGAAACGCGATCCCAAGATGTCGTCGGCCGGGCGGCTCGATGCGGACACGACCGGCCTCCTGCTCTTCACCGACGACGGCGCCCTGCTTCACCGGCTGATCTCTCCGAAATCCAGCATTCCCAAGACCTATGAAGCGCGCCTTGCCCGCCCGCTTGAGGGGCATGAGGCGGCCCTGTTTGCCTCCGGGGCGCTGGTGCTGCGGGGCGAGGAGAAACCCTGCCTGCCGGCCGCACTGGAGGTGACCGGCGCGCAGGTAGCCAGCCTGACGCTGACCGAGGGGCGCTACCACCAGGTGCGCCGCATGTTCGCGGCGGCCGGCAATCATGTCGACGCCCTGCACCGCAGCCGCTTCGGCCCGCTCAGGCTGGAGGGCCTGCCTGAAGGCGCCTGGCGCATACTGACAGGCGGCGAAGTCGCCGCACTGAAAGCCTGAACCGGCAGGCCAGGACGCGCGCAATTCGCTGATAAGTATGGGCTTTTCAGAGCTTTCTGTAGCGATCTTAACGCGTAATGGATAGGATGACGGCGTTACTCGGTGATGGACCCGCCAGGGGGACTGCCAGGATGACCAACCGCCCCAGGCGGCTGGCAATCTTCCGCGCCCCGAGCACACCGCGCGGCGCGCAGCATCACATGGTGACGCTAATAGCAGATTTCCTGTCAGACCCGGGCGTCGAGGTGATCCACCTGCATGGCACCGGCCGGTAGGTTCCCGCCCACGGCTTCTTCGTGCACGTGGGTCTTTAGGCCGGGCCGCACAGCATAACCCGCTTCGCGCAACGTTATCCCGGGCAGGCCAAGGCCGCCGCAGGCGACATCCGCAGGCGCAGGTTTGCCGATAGCCGCCATGAATACAGCGCGAAGAACCAGGTGCGTCCATTCAGGCCGGGTGTCAGGGAACATAACGTAGCGGACTGAAAAACGCCGGCGCCCATTGCCCGTACTGATAGCGCTGTCCGGCCGGCCGCGGAGAGATCAGACCGGACTGTCAGGCCGGTCAATTTCGCGGCGACCTGGACGCTGAACAGGTACCAGCCTGCAAGCGGTGCAAGGCGCAGGCCCATAGCGCTCCTTGAATACCATCGTTCGTGATGCAAAACGTCACGGCCGGCGCGTTTCAAGCGGCCGGTTCAGAAGGCCGGGGTTGCATCTCGCAAACTGCCAGCCACGCTGCCCAGGCCGCTCCAGATGGAGGACCAGAAGAACTTGCAGAACGAGGTAAGGCTGAAGGCGGCCAGTTGCGGACACCGGATGAAGTATGCCGCAATGCCCGCAAGCGCAGCGCCAACTAATACCAACCCGCGCTGATCATCACCCGTGGGCCCAGTTCCGCAGATCAATGGACATGATTTTCCATGGTCGGATTGCGAGCTTTTCCCATGCTTCGCAGCATAGGGCGACGATCTGTTCGTAATCTTTGAAGACGCGGCTCGAGAGCCAGTTGCCGCGCATGTACTGCCAGATATTTCCGGGCCGGATTGAGCCAAGGTGATTTGGGCGGCTGCGCCAGGATAGTGACATTGTCTGGCACAATCAGCTTGGGGGTCGTGTGCCAGCCGGCCTGATCCATGATGAGGACGGCGTGTGCCCCAGGGGCGACAGCCTTGCTGATTTCGGCGAGATGCGAGGTTCACCGCGCAGGTATTGCTACCCAAGGCAGGACCAGCCCGGCGCAGGTAGCGCGGGCCGGGCAGATCGCGCCAAAGGCGAGCCCTTGTCCGCCATTGGTCCGAGGACAATGGCGAGCAGCCCATTTCGTAAGCTGATCATGCGGCGCGCTGGGGCGTGTGCCGCGCCGGGCCCAGCGCCGTTTGATCTTGCTGTTCTGGCCGAGGCGCGCGCTGCCAAGGTAATCCGTAGACAGAGTGACGGTGACGATACCGCCAGTCGGCGCGCGCCCCTCGCTGGCCAGCGCCGCGCAGCGGGAGGGGCCGATCGCATTGTCCGCCAGCGAGGCGATCAGCCCGCGACGCCAGCGACCGCGTCAATTGCAGCGCGCCCCGGCAAGCCAGGGGCAGATCGAAACTTCCTGCGCCGCGCTGCGCAAACAGAGCGGCCCCCGCGCATCCGGGAACCGCGATTTGCGGAAATGCGGCGCAGCCTTCGGGCGCAGCGCGTCCCGGCATGGCGCGCACTTTCCGCGCGGCGCCCCTGCCGGTCCTGACTTCACGCGGCGGGGCTCTCTGACGGTCAGGGGAATGGCCCCTCAAAGGGCCGGTTGCTGTTCGAGCATTTGATCCGGGCCAGCCGCCGCAACGTACTGCGCCGCAAGTAACAGGGATAGTTCAATGCGCGCCACCTTACTTTTCGCCGGGCTGTCCTTGGCCGCGCTGCCCGCCCTTGCCCAAGCGCCAGAGCCAGCCGAAGGCTGGCAGGTCACCGTCGGCGCCGGCAGTCTGTATGCGCCGACCTATGAAGGCGATGACGACTACGCCGTTTCAGTTGTGCCCAACATTGAGTTCAAATATTCCGACCGGTTCTTCGCCTCAGTGCAGGAAGGCGTTGGATATAACTGGATCAGGTCCGAGACCTTGTCGGCCGGCCCCATTGGCCGCGTTGAGTTTTCCCGCGACGAGGACAGCGACCAGTCCTTCGCCC
>NZ_JBBEBT010000119.1:0-5457 GCF_040882205.1 Hyphomonas sp. | reverse complement strand
GAGTCCTTAGGGCGGTTCCTCGAGCGGAACTCCTCTTCCACCTTCCATTCGATGGGCAGGCCGTGGCAGTCCCAGCCCGGCAGGTAGGAGGCGTCGAAGCCCTGCATCTGGTGCGAGCGCACGATGATGTCCTTGATGATCTTGTTCAGCGCCGTGCCGAGGTGAATGTGGCCGTTGGCATAGGGCGGGCCGTCGTGCAAGATGAACGGCTCGCGGCCCTTTGCGGCCTCGCGCAGCTTGCCGTAGAGGCCCATCGCGTCCCAGCGCTTGATCCATTCCGGCTCGGCCTTGGGCAGGCCGGCGCGCATCGGAAACTCGGTTTTCGGCAGAAACAGCGTGTCGCGGTAATCGCGTTCAGTCGCAGCGGTATCGGTCATGGCGGGGGGCGTATCTTCTTCAGCAAAACGGGGATGGGCGAGCGGGCTTAACCCGGCCCCGGCTGAAGAAACGCTTCAGCCGGCGGCCGGGCCGCTAATTCGAATTGCCCGGATCGCCGCGGAATAGGTCATCGGCGCAGCGATTATCATGCCCGCCCCGGCCCTGTCACCCCTTTCGGCGCGGACGGCCGGCTACCACTCGTCGTCGTCATAGGCGGCATCATCGGCGCCGCCCGGCCCATACTCGCCCACCTGCCAGATATAGTCTGCGGCCTGCGGCGCGATGGCGAGCAGGTTCAGGAGGTTGTCCTTGATGTTGCGGATGGTCATGCCGCCGTCGAGGATAACGTAGCGGGCGATGCCGACCGTGGGGCTGATCCCGTCCGTGCCGCCGGCCGAGTACCAGGCGGAGGTGGCGGCCCACATCAGGTTGGCCTCGTTGATAAGCTCCAGCGTTTCCTGACCATCTGCGTCGTAGCGCACCTGCATGTTGATGCCGAGGCAGCCCGTGTCATAACCTTCGAGATCGCAGGCTGCGCCGAACACGTTGAAGATCAGGCCGGTGCCGTTGGTGTCGGTTGCCCGGACAGAGACGGCGCCGTCATCGCCGGAGCTGTTGATGGTGTAGCCTTCCTCGGTCAGGATGGTCTGCAATTGCTGCAGGTTGACCGTTTTGACGACCGCATTTTCGTCGGCCAGTGCGGGCATAGCCGCGGCGGCCAGAATGGCCATGGAAGCGATGATACGGCGCATGAATTCCTCCCCTTGAGGCGCTGGATACCGGAAAATACTCTGCCTGTTTCCAGCGGCTGTGAAGGGCGGGAAAGCCGCCAAATTGCGGAATTTTCATGATTTCAGCGAGAGGTGGCCTGCCGGGCCCATTTGTTTGCCACGTCCCGGGGAAACCACGTGATCACGCGCCGTGCGCGAGGATGGCCTTCGCCTCGGCAGAATCAAGATGCATCTGCTCCACCATCAGGTCGAGCCTGTCGAAGCGGCGCTCGGGGCGCAGGTAGGCGATGAGCTGCACTTCGAGCCGTTTGCCGTAAATATCGCCTGCAAAATCGAAGATGTGCGTTTCCAGCAAGGGATCTCGCAGGCCAGTGGTGGGGGTGCGTCCGAAATTGGCGACTCCCGGGCGCCAGTCCTGCTCGCTTTCGATCCGCGCACGGACGGCATAGACGCCGTGCTTGGGGTGGATCAGCTCGCCGAGCTGGATATTGGCGGTGGGAAAGCCGAGCTTGCGGCCATTGCGCTCGCCTGATTCCACGACGCCGTCCGCGATCCATGGTCCGCCGAGCATCTTAGCGGCGAGTTCCGGCTCGCCCGCCATCAGCGCCTGCCGGATAGCTGTGGAGGAGGCCTTGGCGCCGTGCTCCTCGACTTCCTCTACAATCGTCACACCGAAGCCGAGCGCGCGGCCAAGGCTGGAGAGACGCTGGGCATGGCCCATGCGGCCCCGGCCGAAACGGAAGTCGGAGCCGACCGAAATATGCGTCGCCTTCAGGCCGTCTACCAGAACGCTGCGGACGAAGCCCTCATCAGTCATCGCAGCCATTTCGCCATTGAACGGCAGTTCGAAGACGGCGCCGGCGCCGGCTGCAAGAATGGCGGCATTGCGGCGCTCGGGCCGGAAGATCCGGAACGGCGGATCGCCCGGGCGGAAATAGGCGCGCGGCGGCGGCTCGAAGGTGGCCACCGAGAACTTGCCATGCCCGGCGAGCCGGGCAGCCTCCATCACCGCATTGTGGCCGATGTGCAGCCCGTCAAAATTGCCAAGCGCGATCGAAGCGCCCTGGGCGCTTTCCGGAAGTCCGCGATACTCCGCGAAGACGGCCATCACTTCCCTCGGCTTGGCGCCACCACTTCCGCTTCACCGGTGATCACCCGCTTGCCCTCGACGATGCATTCGACCTTGAGGGTGACCCGGTTGCCGCGGTCCTGCTTCTCGGCGACTTCAGCGCGTACGGTGACGGTGTCGCCGATATGGACCGGGCGCTTGAAGCGCATTGACAGGCCGACGAAGATGGCGCCCGGGCCTGGCAGGTTGTTGCCGAGGATGCCAGAGATATAACTGGCGGTCAGCGCGCCGTGGGCAATGCGCTTGCCGAAGATCGTGCCGGCGGCGAACTCATCGGACATGTGCAGCGGGTTGAAGTCGCCGGACACTTCGGCGAAGCGCTGGATGTCGTTCTCGGTGATCGTGTGCACGGTCTCGTGTGCCTGGCCGAGCTGCAGGTCTTCATACTTGAAACCGGAGAAAGTTGTCATGCCTTGGGGGCTCCTGAATCCTTGATGTTTTGTCCGTTACACGCCGCCGCGCGCGCCGTCACCATCTGAGGCCCGTCATGGCATAGGTGGCCTCTTCGCCGTAATCGGCCAGCAGGTCGGTCACTTCGGCCTCGAAATTGGGGCCGTGCTGCTTCAGGCCGGTGCCGACATAGAGGCTGTCGAAGCCCTGCAGGCGGGCGCCGCGCACGTCGGTGGCGGGGCTGTCGCCAATGCACAGGATTCGCTTCGGAGGCGATTTCAGCTCCGAAAGCCTCGCAACGGCGAGGGTATAGATCGGCGCACAGGGCTTGCCGGGATAGATCACCTCCCCGCCCAGATCCTCGTAGATGTCGGCCAGCGCGCCGGCGCACCAGTAGAGCTTGCCGCCGACGCGGACCTGCTTGTCCGGGTTGGCGCACAGCATCGCGATGCCCTTGGCGGCCGCCCGGGCGAGTTCGGCGCGGTAGTCTTCCGGCTGATCCTTCACCTGGTCGCGCAGGCCGATGCACAAAAGCAGGTCAGCCCGGTCGTCGTCGATGAAAGTGTGGCCAAGGCCTTCGTAGAGGAACCGGTCGTGTTCCCAGCCCTCGTCGCCGCCCATTCGCCAGACGGTCATGTCCGGGCGCGCAGCCAGTTCGGCGCGGGTGGCGTCGCCGGAGGAGACACAGGTGTCGAATACAGCGTGCGGGACGCCGAGCGGCTCGAACAGTCGGATGACCTGCTTGTTCGGCACGGGTGCATTGGTGATCAGGCTGACCTGCCCGCCCTGCTGGCGGAACTTCACGAGCGCCTCGCAGGCCTCAGTAAAGGCAGCGCGGCCATTATGGATGACGCCCCACACATCACAGAGGATGGTGTCGTAGTCCGGCGCGAGTGCGGCGAGGCCGGCAGGAAACTGAGGAACATTCATCGGGGCGCGAGGTAGGCCGGACTGGCCGGAGGGTCAATCGCCCAGGCCGCAGGCCGAGGCCGGCAGCGGGTTCAGCACCCACTGGACGGCAGTCGGGATCGACACGGACTGCGGCAGGAAACAGCCGCGCAGACGATAAGCCGTTCCGGGACCCTCTGCGGTGGCAAAGGCTGGGTCGTACTCGCAGGTGAAGAGGTTGGCCGGATGGTCGACCGCCGATCCCATGCGCACGTCCAGCAGCACGTGGTTCGAGCCCGTCGGCACCGAGATCACCCCGGCGTCCAGGGGCCCGAACGAGCATTCGTTGACCGGCGCGTAGAAGCCGTCCTCGCCCTGCACGGTCGGCGACAGTGGCGGGCGGAGCGTCAGGTCCATGCGGACCGGCACAAGGTCCATCAGCGGATCGAGCAGCGCGGGCGGCAGGTCATTGCCGGCTTCCGGCAGGTTTCCGGTGATGCCGATGAAGGCAAGGCGCGCTTCGGAGACGGTGGTGATTTCTGGCGCGGCGGAGGGCGCGGCGAGTTCGCTGGACTGAGGCGCGATCACGCAGGCGCCGATCACAGCCAGCAGGCTGACAGGGATCATTCCGGAAAGTTTCATGGGACCGCTTCCTCCGCAGATGCGCCCCAGATGGCCCCTGAATTCCGGCTAAATCAAGCCGGAAACCCGTCAACCGAACTTTGTGAGCCTGTCGATCAGTTCCTGCGGAGGCGCGGTGTCTTCCATCAGGGAGGCCTTAACAGGGCGAGGGGCGCCGAACACATGCCCCTGACCATAGGGGATGTCGTATTCGAGAATCTCGATGACGCTCGCTTCGTCCTCGATCTTCTCGGCGATCAGAGTGATGCCATAGCGCGAAAGGACAGCGCTGACTTCCTTGCCATCCAGGCGGCGATTGATGTTCGAGGCGGGGCGCTCGCCGTGTGGGTCGCGCAGGATGTCGATCAGCTGTCCGGCATTCATCTTGATGAACCGCACACCGGCGGCCTGCAGGCGCGACAGATCGAACGAGAGGCCATGGGCATGGTCCAGCGAGAAGCGGAAGCCGAGCGCGGTGAGCTTTTCCATATTGGCGCGCATCACCGCCGAGCGGGCTTCGAACTTGTCGGCGCGCAGTTCGAAGATCACCGAGCCGGAGAGGTCGCGGTTCTCGGCCATGAATTGCAGGAACAGCGGGAACAGGCCCGGGTCTTCCAGCGAGGCAGACGCGATGTTGCAGAACACGCCGACGCGGCGGTCGCGCTCTGCCAGCTTGCGCACGATCTGCACGCAGCGGAACATGGTCAGGTTGTCGATAATGCCCATCAGGTTGGCGCGGCGGCCCGCATCCAGGAAATCAGCTGGCAGGATCAGCGAACCGTCGGCCCGGCGCAGGCGCGTCAGGCTCTCATAGAAAGAGACACGCCGGTGCGGCAGCGAGACGATGGGCTGCAGGTGCAGGTCCACCCGGCCGACACTCAGCGCTTCGCGGACATCGCGCAGCACAGCGTCTTCGACCGGCGAGGCCTGTCTCTGGCCGGCCGTTTCCGTCAGCTTGCGCTCGAAGGTGTTGGTCAGCTTCTCGATCAGGGTCTGCAGTTCCTGCATTTCCTGTTGCAGGTTTTTGCGCTGCTCGCCCATCTCGTGCTTCAGGGTTTCTTCGACCACGTCAGTGCGCGCTTCCAGCACTTTCACGGTGCGGCTGGTCGAGGTGACGTCTTTCTCGATACGGACCAGGCGCTCTTCATACTTTTTGGTCGCGGAGCCTGCGCGGGCGAGCACATGGATCTGGCCGAGCACGGCAGACGTGATCGCACCGCCCGCAATCGACAGGGGGAGTCCCACGGTGGTGACCGTTAACATGCCGTAGCCCACGCCTGCGCCAGCGGCGAGGTATAGAAGGAACAAGACAAACGTCAT
>NZ_JBBEBT010000118.1:0-5465 GCF_040882205.1 Hyphomonas sp. | reverse complement strand
CGCGAGCTGGTGTCCGATCCGCTGATCAACACCGCCACCGAAGCCTTCCTCGCTCCCTTCTGTGATCGCTACCAGTTGCATCTGACGCAGGTCATTCGCATCAAGCCCGGACAGGGCGCGCAGGTGTTGCACCGTGACCGGCTCGCCTGGGGCGGTTATCTCCAGCGCAGCATCGAGCCGCAGCTGAACATGATCTGGGCCGTGACGGATTTCACGAAGGAGAACGGCGCCACACGCGTCGTCCCCGGCAGCCATCTCTGGGAAGACGGACGCGGCGCACACGAGGAAGAGATCACTTATGCCGAGATGAAGGCAGGGTCGGTCATCATCTATACCGGCTCGGTGATCCATTCCGGGGGCGCGAATGTCTCCAGCGCCGACCGTGTCGGCATCAACATCACCTACTCCCTCGGCTGGCTGCGGCAGGAAGAGAACCAGTATCTCTCCTGTCCGCCCGACATCGCCGCGAACGTCTCGCCCGAACTGCAGCGCCTGATCGGCTACTCAATGGGCAGCTATGCGCTCGGCTATTTCTCCCCGCCGCTGGCGCCGGGAATGGGACCGGAAATCGTGCCGCCAGAGACGCTGTTCACCGGTGAAGTGAGCGGCTGGGGCGATGATCTGTATGCGAAGGTTTCGGAGCGGTCGGCGGTGAAGGCCTAGACCCGGTCTCCATACCGCTCATCCCCGCGAAGGCTGGGAACGCGAGGGGTCTGGCCTGACCCGCACCCCCGGGAAAGAGCGGACAAACAGGACAACAAAAAAGCGCGCGGAAGTTTCCCTCCGCGCGCCTTCAAACTTTCAATCCGTAGCTGGACTTACTTGCGCCAGATGGCGGCCAGCGAGGGATCCTCCACGCCGCCTTCATACTTGCGCAGTTCATGACGCCCGACGACCATGTGGTGGACTTCGTCCGGCCCGTCCGCGAGGCGAAGGGTGCGCTGGCTGGCATACATGCGGGCAAGCGGGGTCCATTGCGAGACGCCGGTGGCGCCGTGGATCTGGATGGCCTGGTCGATGATCTGGCAGACACGCTCCGGCACCATGGCCTTAACCATCGAGATCCAGATGCGGGCTTCCTTGTTGCCAAGAACGTCCATCGCCTTGGCAGCCTTGAGAACCATCATGCGCATCGCTTCGATTTCGATACGGGCGCGGGAGATGATCTCGGTATTGCCGCCGAGTTTCGCCAGCGGCTTGCCGAAAGCTTCGCGGCTGAGGCCGCGGATGCACATCAGGTCAAGCGCGCGTTCGGCCTGGCCGATGGAGCGCATGCAGTGGTGGATACGGCCCGGGCCAAGACGGAGCTGCGAAATTTCGAAGCCGCGGCCTTCGCCGAGCAGCATGTTTTCCTTCGGTACACGGACGTTCTCGAAGCGCAGGTGCATGTGGCCGTGGGGCGCATCGGGCTCGCCGAACACATGCATCGGGCCAACGATGGTCACGCCCGGGTGGGGCAGAGGCACCAGCACCTGCGATTGCTGGCGGTTGACGTCCGGGCCGTTGTTGGAACGGCACATCACGATCATGATCCGGCAGCGCGGATCGCCGGCGCCGGAGGCGTAATACTTCTCGCCGTTCAGAACGTATTCGTCGCCGACGAGTTCACACTTCATCGAGACGTTCTTAGCGTCAGAGGAGGCCATGTGCGGCTCGGTCATCACGTAGGCGGAGCGGATCTTGCCCTCAAGCAGCGGCTTCAGCCACTTCTCCTTCTGGGCGGGCGTGCCGACGCGCTCCAGCACTTCCATGTTGCCGGTGTCGGGCGCCGAGCAGTTCATAGTTTCCGAGGCCATCGGGTTTTTGCCGAGTTCGGCCGCGATATAGGCATAGTCGAGGTTCGACAGGCCTTCGCCGGTTTCGGCGTCCGGCAGGAAGAAGTTCCAGAGGCCCTGCTTCTTGGCTTCGTCTTTCGCTTTCTCGAGGCATTCGAGCTGGCCGGGGGCGTAGGTCCAGATGTCCCTGTTGCCTTCGCCGAGGCGGTGGAACTCGACGCTCATCGGGTTCACGGTTTCGGCAATGAACTTCACCACATGATCGTAAAGCGGGCGAACCGCCTCCGACATGCGAAGGTCATTCATGTCGGCGTGCTCGTCAACGGTGCGTTGTGTGTCAGGCATGGGTCTGTTTCCTCTCCCAAGGTTCTTGTTTTCTGCTGTTCTTCTTCAGCAGGGTAACTGACGCGCCGGGGGGCGCGCAAATTCTTTCTGGCTCTCGCGCTGGCAAAAGAACCCGGCTATGGCCCTTTGCATGAGTTCCGTTTCGGCCCTCGTAATCCTTGTCACCGTGCTGGTGACCGCGTTCATTTCCGGCATCTTCGGCATGGCCGGCGGTCTGATCCTGATGGGCGTGCTGGCCGCAATGCTGCCTGTGGCGAGCGCCATGGTCGTTCACGGCGCTGTGCAGATGGTCTCCAATGGCTACCGCGCCTTCCTCTGGCGCAAGTATATCGACTGGCGTGTGTTGCGCCGCTACGCCCTTGGTGCGATTGCGGGTTTTCTGCTCCTGCTCGCCATTTCCTGGCGCCCGGAGGCGCGCGCGGTCTACCTGTTCCTCGCCGCCACCGCGATGCTCGTCTGGTTGCCGAAGAGCTGGATCCGCCTGGACATACTCAAGCGAGGCCAGGCGGAACTGGCGGGTTTTGCCGTGCAGGCCCTGAATACGCTGGGGGGCGTTGCTGGCCCCCTGCTGGATATCTTTTTTGTCACGACTGACCTGGACCGGCGCGCGGTCGTGGCCACCAAGTCGGTAACGCAGGTGCTCGCCCATCTTGTGAAGGTTATCTTCTGGAGCGTTCCGGGGATTGCCGCTGTCGGCGGGGCTGCTTTTGCGCCCCTCTGGTTCTTTGCGCTGGCGATCCCGCTCTCGATGCTCGGCACGCGCCTCGGCGGCAAGCTGCTCGAGGGCATGAGTGATGTCGACTTCAAGCGGGCGATGAAATGGCTTGTCACCGCAATTGGCGCGGCGATGCTGCTGAAGGCGTCGGGATGGCTTTAGAACGGCCGGCATGCGCGGTCTCCATTTTCCCAGACCTTTCCCTACGCGTAACTCGACTATTCGGATACTTTATCTTATGAAGCTGTCTCATCACTATTGGTGATACCAGAACGGGACAGTCCATGAACCTGCGCAGCCTTGACCTGAATCTGCTGCCCGTGCTGGAAGCGATCCATTCCGAACGCAGTCTGACCCGGGCGAGCGAAAGCCTGCACATAACGCAGCCCGCCGTGAGCAATGCGCTGGCCCGGCTGCGCCTGCATTTCGAGGACCCCCTGTTCGTGCGCGAGGGGCGGGGCGTGAAGCCGACCGCAATGGCCGAAGCGCTGATGCCGGCGGTGCGCGATGCGCTGGACCGGCTACGCGCCGGCCTGGAGCCGCGTTCGGAGTTCGTCCCCGCGCATTCGACCCGCGTCTTCAATTTTTCGGCGCGGGATGCCTCCGCCTATATGCTGGTGCCGGCGCTGGCGCGGAAACTGGAAGTTGAAGCGCCAGGCCTCAGGATCGCGTGGAGCCAGGTGGACAGGGCGACGATCTCGACAGAGCTCGCCTCCGGGCGGCTGGATCTCGCCATCGATGTGCCGGACCTGCGCGGCGCCAACATGGAACGCGAGGTGCTTTTCTCGACGCCCTATGCCTGCATGCTGGCACCGGATCATCCGATGACGCACAAAAAGCTGACGGCCGAGCGCTTCTTCGGCTTGCGCCATATCGCGGTGTCCAGCCGGCGGGAGGGGCGCAGCCTCGTCGAGGAAATGGCGCGCGCGGCGGGCGGACGGATCACGCCGGCGCTGCGCTTGCCGAACCACCAGCCCGCCATCGAAGCGGTGCGCCATACCCACCTCGCGCTCGTCGCGCCGCGGCCGATGGCGGAAGCCTCGGGCCTCGCGGTGCGCGACCTGCCGATCGCCTCACCGATGCTGGCGAGTGTGCTCTACTGGCGGCGGGAGAACTCAGAGGACCCGGCGCTGATCTGGCTGCGGCGCATGTTCGGTGAGATTGCAGCGGGGTTGTAAGGGCTGGACATCAGGCGCGCCTGTATTCCTCGTCGCGGGCCTGGCCGATCCGGGTGCGGACGGTTTCCTGGTCGTAGCCGAAAATTTCCAGCGCGATGCGCACCAGCTGGAGGCCGGACTCGATGGCTTCTGGCACGACATGGTCTGCTCCGGCAGCGCTGAGGCGGATCATGTGGTCGCCGTCATGGGCGCGGGCAAGGATGGTCAGGTCCGGGCGAAGCTCCAGTGCACAGCGCACCATCGCTTCGGCGCGGTCCGGATCATCGACTGTGATGATCAGCATGGCCGCGCGGGAGATGCCGGTGGCTCTCAGGAACTCTGGCCGAGCAGCGTCGCCGACATAGGCATGCACGCCGGCTTTGCGGGCCATGCGGATCTTGTCCGGCTCGCGGTCGATGGCGACAATGGCGGCTTCCTCGTTGACGAGCAGGCGCGCGATCGACTGGCCGACGCGGCCATAGCCGGCGAGGATGACATGGTCCGTGAGATGGTCGAGGTCCATCATCGGCGGCAGTTCACCGTCAGCGGTCTTGCCGCGTGCCAGTCGGCGGGCTAACTGGCCAAGCAGCGGTGTCAGCAGCATCGAGAGACCAGCGACGGCGGAGGCGAAGGTGGCGATCTCCGCCGGCACAGCGTCCGCAGCGCGCGCGGCAGTCAGCACGACGAAGGCGAACTCGCCCGCCGGCGCGAGCAGCAGCGCAGCTTCGAGCGAGAGCGGATGGTTTCCCGCGAACAGGCGGCAGGCGGCATAGGCGATCAGTGCCTTTACCGCGACAAGCGCCGAGAGCGCGGCAAGAATCCAGACGATCTGGCTGGCAATCATCGGCAGATCTAGGCTCATGCCGACGGTCATGAAGAAGAGGCCGAGCAGGAGCCCCTTGAAGGGCTCAAGGTCTACTTCTGTCTGGTGCTTGAATTCGGTCTCGCCGACGAGCAGGCCGGCGAGGAAGGCGCCGAGCGCGAGCGAGAGACCGGCGCTATAGGTGATCGCGGCGGCGCCGACGACCGTCAGCAGGGTCAGCGCCATCAGGAAGTCGCGCCCCCCGCTGGCGGCGGCGAGGCGGAAGACGCGGCCGAGCAGATAATGGCCGATGGCCCAGATCACCGCGATGGCAATCAGCCCGCGCACGAGGGCATCGACCAGCACGCCGGCCATGTTGGCGTCTGCCTTCATGCCGGCAAAGCCGACGAAGATCAGGATCGGCGCAACCATGATGTCCTGGAAGAGCAGCACGCCGAGCGTGGCCCGCCCGACCGGCTGGGCGGCGCGCTTGGACTCGATCAGAACCTGCATGACGATGGCAGTAGACGACAGCGCCAGCGCGAGGCCGAGGATCATCGCGACCGGCAGGTCCAGCCCGAAGGCAAGGCCGGCGCCTGCAATGGCGACCGCGCTGATGACGGCCTGCCCGCCGCCCGCCCCAACCACGACTTTGCGCAGCGCCCAGAGCT
>NZ_JBBEBT010000117.1:0-5484 GCF_040882205.1 Hyphomonas sp. | reverse complement strand
TTCATGGCATGGCGGTCTACGCCGCCGCCGTCGACCGCACGGCCACCCTCGGCGGTCTCCTGACGCGCCCGCTCGAGCGTCTCGTCGCCGATGTTTTCTGGTTCTCGCTCTTCGCCTGGGCGATCCGCACCGAGCTCGACTACTGACGCGAAGCCGTCGTCGAGGAAGCCGCCGCCGAGCTTATCGGTGACCGGATTGCCTATGCCCGCGCGCTCACCCGCGCCGCCAGGCCTTGTCCCTGCCGGTCGCCGCCCTTGTCCTTGCGAAGGAGAGCGCCCTCAGGATGCGCCGAACTCTTCTGCTCACGGACGATACGCGCCCGCGCCGCGCCGTTCGTCATCGCGCACGGGGTATTGATCCGCGGCCCGGGCCCTCGCGCCGCTGCGCCGATGACCGCCTATACCCATCCCGTACTCGGCAAGGAGAAGCTCACCAGCACTTTCGGCATGCGCCAGCGCCCGATCCCCGGCGAGCATAAACTGTATGGCGGCACGGACCTCGCGCACACGCTCGGCGTAGCGCTCTATGCGCCCGCCGCCGCTGCGGTCACGCGCGCCGAGTTCGAGGAAGGCTTTGGCAACCTCGTCGAACTCACCGCCGGCGCCACGTCCCTGCACTGCGGCCGGCTCGAGACAATATCGGTCGCTGTCGGCGATGCGGTCCCGGCCGGCGCGGTGATCGGCACGCTCGGCGAACCCGGGCAGGCCACAAGGGCGCACCTGCATCTCGAAGTCTGGCGTGCCGGTGAGCGGGTTGATCCGCAGGCGGAAGACGGTTTCGTGCTGGCAAGGGAGCTCAAAATTTCGGCCACGGCGGCGCCTCTCGCGCCGATCTCCGCGCCTCTGCGGGCTGCGCCGCTGCCTGTTGCCATCCCGGTCCTGGCTCCGCGCGGTAGCGCTTCGTCCTTGCTGTTGAGGCCCTATGGCGTCACAGCGTCTCGGCCCCCGGCAAAGGACTGCCCGGACAAAGCCCGCCTGGCACCCGGCACGCTTGAAACGGTAACCTGAGCCGGCCTGTCCCGGCAGACGCGCAAGGCGCCTAGCGGTCGAACAGTTTCGACACGCTCTCCTCATTTGCAATCCGGCGGATCGCCTCGCCCAGCAGCGGCGCCATCGGCAGCACACGGATCTTGCTGGATTTCAGCGCGTCCGCCGACGGCTGGATCGTGTCAGTTATCACCAGTTCGTCCAGCACAGATTTCTCGATCCGCTGCACCGCGTTGCCGGACAATACGCCGTGCGTGACATAGGCGGAGACCGACACCGCGCCCTGTTCCTTCAGCGCCGCCGCGGCATTCGCGAGCGTGCCGCCGGAGTCGCAGATATCGTCGAGCATGATGCAGCGAGCACCCTTCACCTCGCCGATGATGTTCATCACTTCGGACTTGCCGGCCTCAGGGCGCCGCTTGTCGACGATGGCGAGGTCCGCATTCAGCTTGTTGGCCAGCGCCCGGGCCCGCACCACGCCGCCGACATCCGGCGACACCATCACGATCTTGTCGCGCCCGAAGCGTTCCCGGATATCGTCGATCATCACTGGCCCGCCGAACAGGTTGTCGGTCGGAATGTCGAAGAAGCCCTGGATCTGCCCGGCATGCAGGTCCACCGTCAGCACCCGGTCGGCGCCGGCGGACGAAATGAGATTCGCCACCAGCTTCGCCGAGATCGGCGTGCGGCCATCGGTTTTCCGGTCCTGCCGCGCATAGCCGAAATACGGGACCACTGCCGTGATGCGCCGGGCCGAAGCGCGCCGCAGCGCGTCCATCATGATCAGGAGCTGCATCAGGTTGTCATTGGCAGGATAGGAGGTCGACTGGATGATGAACACATCCTCGCCGCGCACGTTCTCGTCGATGCGCACGAAGATTTCCTGGTCGGCGAAAGTCTTCACCTCGGAACGCGTCAGCCGCATATCGAGATAATCGGCGATGGCTTCGGAAAGGGGCCGATTCGCGTTGCAGGAAATCAGCTTCATGGCGCGTGTCGACCCTCTGTTACCCGGCTCGTGACGCTTTTGTAGCAGCCGCTCCCGAGTCGCAAGCCACGTAAAACCGGATTCGGGCCTGCTTACCCCGAAATCGTGATCACTGAGGCATTCCGGCCATAATCTGCCTCGCCGCGCAGGTTCCGGCGGCGGTTCGAGAAATAGATGTCCTCCAACGTGCAGGTATCCTGGCCAAGATTGCCCACATCAACGAGGCCCGCCCCGGCCAGCTGGCGCGCGCAGAAGCCCGGCAGGTCGAAGTGCCAGCGGTCGCCCTTGCCAGGAATGAACAGATCCTCGCTGGCCCCGTCCTGAGCGAGGAAGCTGGCCCGGAACTCCGGCCCCACTTCATAGCTTACCTGTTGGATCGTCGGCCCGGTGGCGGCGCGGATGCGTGCGCGGTCAGCCCCCAATGCTTCCATCGCCTCCACGGTCCGCAGCAGAACCCCCGCCAGGGCGCCTTTCCAGCCGGCATGCGCCGCGCCGATGATACCCTTGTCTGGGTCCGCAAACAGGACCGGCGTACAGTCTGCCGACAGGATGCAGAGACCAAGGCCCGGCCGGTCCGTCACCATCGCATCCGCTGCGGGGCGCTCCGTCCAGGGCCCGGTCACCCGCACCACGTCCGGCGAATGAATCTGGTAGCAGGAGAGCAGCCAGTGCGTCCCCATCGCGGCCGAAACACGAGCCCGGTTTTCAGCAATATTGCGGGGGCTGTCAGCCGAGCCTTCGCCCACGTTCAGGCTGTCATAATCGCCGCCCGAAACCCCGCCCCGGCGTCCGAAGAAACCATGGCAAAGCCCGGAAGTACCGGTGATCTGGGGGGCGGTGACAAAGGGCGGTTGCATGCCCCTCCTTGCTGGCCGCGCCCGGCGCCTGCGTCAAGCATGCCGCACCCGCGAAGAAGCCTGCCGGATCGGCATGGTCAAAGCCCCCCGTCTCTGCTACGGGGCGCGCAAACCCACCCGAAAACAAACCGTTCCCCTCCCGAACGCCGCCCGCCGGAAAGCCTTCCATATGACGACGACCCCTATCGAAAAGATGCGCAACATCGCCATCATCGCCCACGTTGACCACGGCAAGACCACGCTGGTGGACGAGCTGCTCAAACAGGCCGGCACCTTCCGCCTGAACGAGAAGACCGCTGAGCGGATGATGGATTCGAACGATCTCGAGCGCGAGCGCGGCATCACCATCCTCGCCAAGACCACCTCGGTCGAATGGAACGGCTACCGCATCAACATCGTGGACACGCCCGGCCACGCCGATTTCGGCGGCGAAGTTGAGCGTATCCTCGACATGGTGGACGGCGCCATCGTGCTTGTGGACTCCTCGGAAGGCCCGATGCCGCAGACCAAGTTCGTGGTCTCCAAGGCGCTGAAAGTCGGCCTGAAGCCGATTGTCGCCGTCAACAAGATCGACAAAGCGGAGCGCCGCCCGGACGAAGTCGTCAATGAGTGTTTTGACCTCTTCGCCAACCTCGACGCCACCGACGAGCAACTCGATTTCCCGATCCTCTACGGCTCGGCCAAGAATGGCTGGATGTCGAAACAATACGAAACCCCGTCCGCCAACATGGACGAGCTGTTCCAGATGGTCGTGGACCATGTGCCGGTCCCGCGCGTCGAAGAGGGCGCCTTCCGCTTCCTCGCCACCACGATTTCCGCTGACCCCTTCCTCGGCCGCATCCTCACAGGCCGCATCCTGTCGGGTTCGGTCAAACCGAACCAGTCGATCAAGGTCCTCTCGCGTGACGGCCAGCTCGTGGAGCAGGGGCGTGTTTCGAAAGTCCTCGCCTTTCGCGGCCTGGAGCGCGTGCCGGTCGAAGAAGGCATCGCAGGCGATATCGTCTCCCTCGCCGGCATGACCAAGGCGAACGTCGCCGACACGTTCTGCGACCCGTCGGTCACCGTGCCGCTCGAAGCGCGCCCGATTGATCCGCCGACCATCTCGATGACCTTCCGGGTCAACGACTCGCCGCTCGCCGGCACCGAAGGCACGAAAGTCACCAGCCGGATGATCTGGGCCCGCCTGGAGAAAGAGGCTGAAGGCAACGTCGCGCTGAAAGTTGATCGCGCCACCGATGCCGAGGCGTTCACCGTCTCCGGCCGCGGCGAACTCCAGCTCGCCGTGCTGATCGAAACCATGCGCCGCGAAGGCTACGAGCTTGGCGTCTCGCGCCCGCAGGTTCTCATGCAGACGAGCCCGACCGGCGAGAAGCTTGAGCCTATCGAGGAAGTCACCATCGACGTGGACGACGAACACTCGGGCATCGTCGTGCAGAAAATGTCGGAACGCAAAGCCGATATGCTTGACATGCGCCCTTCCGGCGTTGGTCGCACCCGCCTTGTCTTCCACGCTCCGACGCGCGGCCTGATCGGCTACCAGGGCGAACTCTTGTCCGACACGCGCGGCACCGCCATCATGAACCGCATCTTCCATGAGTACGCGCCCCACAAGGGCAAGATCACCGGCCGCCATACAGGCGTTCTGATCGCGATGGAGCAAGGCGAAGCGGTTGCCTTCGCCCTGTGGAACCTCGAAGATCGCGGCCCCATGATGATCCATCCCGGCGCCAAGGTTTACGGCGGCATGATCATCGGCGAGCACAACCGCGACAACGATCTCGAAGTGAACGTCCTCAAGGGCAAGAAGCTCACCAACATGCGCGCCTCGGGCACCGACGAAGCCGTCCGCCTCACCACGCCGCTGCAGATGACGCTGGAAAAATCACTCGCCTATATCGCGGACGACGAACTGGTCGAGGTCACTCCGAAATCGATCCGTCTGCGGAAAGTCCACCTCGACCCCAACGTCCGCAAACGCCAGTCGAAGGCCAGCGCAGACGCGTGATTCCGCGTATCTTCGGCCACTGACCTCGTACGCGAACGGGTAGGGCGCACATTGAGCGCCGATTTGTGATAGGTCCAGAGCGGGCGGATCGAACTCTGTCGCGGTCAGGGCTGCCCCGGCGGAGCCGGCGAAGATCCGGTACCTGCGTCGAACGTCCAGATTGAAGGGCCGGCACCTCCAGTCGATGTCAAACCGCGACTCGCACGTATCGGGGAAGCCCTTGCGTGCCGCTTCTTCGGGGTAGACCGGCGCAGCCAGCACGGCCGCAGGCACGTAGACCGGGTATGCCAGAGCCGCCGGGGCTGGAGGCGGCGGGGCGCAGCCATCCATTGCGGTGGCCGCGCTCCAGATTGCGGTGACGCGCCTCACTTCACTTCAAACGCAATCGGGTAGATCGCCCCGCGCTGCTCCACTGCGACGCCGTTCCGGCTCACTTTTGGTAGCAACTCGGCCTTGCTCACCGCACGGATCGCCTCGGCCCTGAAGATGTTATCCGTGCACTGAGCAGTCAGGTTGAACGGGCGCCCGCGCGTATCCACATCGAACACAACCTCGCAGCTGCCAGAAATTCCGCGCGAAATCGCCGCCCCCGGAATGACAGGCGCAGGCGCCCGCACCACCTGGATGCCTCGCCCGGCCAGGATTGTC
>NZ_JBBEBT010000116.1:0-5516 GCF_040882205.1 Hyphomonas sp. | reverse complement strand
TGCGGGAAGATGCGACGTCTTTGGAGGCACAACAAGCCTTCCGGCAAACTTCACGCCCCCGCCACCTGCCGCTCGTCCCGGCGGATGAGGGGATCCAGACTTGAAGCGATTTGCAATGTCGCTGCCCTGGACCGCGTCTTCCGGCGGGGTGAGGGGCAATTTGAGCCTGCCGGGTAGGCCTAAACGATCCGGCTGTCCTTGTTGCCCCAATACCGGTCGCGGATCAGCCGCTTGTAAAGCTTGCCGGTCGGGTGGCGCGGTAATTCCGGATCAAAGTCGATGCTCTTCGGGCATTTGATCTTCGACAGGTTCACCTGGCAGAAGGCCATCAGCTCCGCCGCCAGTTCCTCGGAATGCGCAATCCCCGGCATCGGCTGCACCACCGCTTTCACCGCCTCGCCGAAATCCTCGTCCGGCACGCCGATCACGGCGCAGTCGGCGACCTTCGGGTGGGTGATCAGGATGTTCTCGCATTCCTGCGGATAAATGTTCACCCCGCCGGAAATGATCATGAACGCCTTGCGGTCGGTCAGGTACAGGAACCCGTCCGCGTCCACCTTGCCGACATCCCCGAGGGAGGACCAGTCGGAATGTTTCGGGTTCAGCGCGGCTTTGTTCTTCTCCGGCGCGTTGTGATAATTCGGCGGCGTCGTGCCTCCGAAGTACACCTGGCCTTCTTCGCCCACAGGTACTTCATCGCCGTCTTCGTTGCAGATATGCAGAACGCCCATCACCGGCCGGCCGACCGTGCCCTTGTGGGTCAGCCAGTCCGGGCTCTTCACCCAGGTCATGCCATTGCCTTCTGAGCCGGCATAGTACTCGTCGATCACCGGCCCCCACCAGGCGATCATCTGTTCCTTCACCGGCACGGGGCAGGGCGCCGCCGCGTGGATCGCAAACCTGATGGTCGACACGTCATACTTCTTGCGCACGTCTTCCGGCAGCTTAAGCATCTTGACGAACATCGTTGGCACGAGCTGCGAATGCGTGACCTTGTATTTCTCCACGAGGCGCAGGTAATCCTCGGGATCGAACTTCTCCATGACGATAAGCGTCGCGCCGATACGCGTGAACGTCATGCACCAGCGCAGCGGCGCCGCGTGATAGAGCGGGGCAGGCGAGAGGTAGATCGACCCTTCGCTCGCCCCCGAAAGCATTTTGGCAATCTGGATCAGCGCATTGTCGGCGTCGATCGGCAGGCCCCGCTCCAGCGGCGGGCGGATGCCTTTCGGTCGCCCTGTCGTGCCGGAGGAATAGAGCATGTCGGTGCCGGCCATCTCGTCGGCAACCGGCGTTGCGGGAAAGCCGGCGACATGGCGCTCCATCGCGGCGAATCCGTCGATCGCCCCGTCGATGGACCAATTATCCTTCAGGCCGGTCGCGGCTTTTACTTCCTTTGCGATACTGCCCTTCGAGGCACTGGCGATAAGTAGTTTCGCGCCCGAATCCTCGATGATGTAGGTCACTTCCGGCGTCGTCAGACGCGAGGAGACTGCCACATAATAAAGACCGGCGCGCTGGGCGGCCCAGCAGATCTCGAAATAGCGCGGGGAGTTCTCGGCGAAGATGGCGATAGTGTCGCCCGGAGCGCAACCGGCGGCGCGCAAGGCATGCGCGATCTGGTTCGACCGGTCGTCCAGCTGCTTGAACGTGATGACCTCACCGGACCCCGACATGATGATGGCCGGCGCATCTGGTCTCGATTTGGCGTGATGACAGGGGTGCATGATTTTCTCCGGGGATATTTTTTTGAAGTGGGGTCAGGGTTCCATCGGCCCGTTGAACTGGCGGGCAAAAAAGTCGTCCTTCTTCCACAAAGGGGGGGCATCCTGATTGGCGAGTGCCAGCGCAATGCGTGCGTTGAGTTCGGCAAAGCGGGCAGCAGCGGCGAAGTCCAGTTTGTTAGACATGTCGTCCGAGGGCCGGTGGTAATTCCTAGCCTGGTGTTCCGCGAAAGCTGCGTCGCCGCCATTCGCGAACCCGGGCTTGAGGTATACGGACGGTATGCCCGCCTCGACAAAGCGGAAATGGTCCGACCGGGTAAAGATGCCCTGCTCGGGCGCCGGGTCTGGGCTGAGCGTGATCCCCATGCCAGCCGCCGCCGTCTCCACTGTCGCCGCGATATTCGAGCGCAGCGCGCCGTACACGATGATGTCGGTGAAGTCATAGGTCAGGATCGGCATGTCGAGATTGACGTTCGCGACAATCGTGCCGGGCAAAGACGGGTTCATCGCGAAATACTGCGCGCCGAGCAGGCCCTTCTCCTCGGCCGTCAGCGCAATGAATACCACCGTCCGCTTCATCGGCGGCCCGGCCTTCAGCATCCGCGCGGCGTCCAGCATGGTGGCCACCCCGCTCGCATTGTCGAGCGCGCCGTTGTTGATCGTGTCTTCCTCGATCGTCTTCGAAATGCCGATATGATCAAGGTGCGCGCTGATGATAATGACTTCGTCCTTCAAGTCGGGATCGGTGCCCTCGATCATGCCCATGACGTTGGCGGATTTCACTTCGTCATGCACCGAGCGCTGCGTGATTGAGATGGTCAGCGGCAAGTCAAAGCCTGGCACGGCGCCGCTTTCAGCTTCCGCCGCCGCGATCACCTCTTCCCAACTCACGGGTGAGCCCGTGAATAACGGCGCGGCGCCTTCCAGCGACACGGCGGCGAATGCAGCAATGTCGGGCGCATTGGAATAGGGCGTTCCATCCGCCTGCATCCACGCCATGCTCGCGCCCTCGAGACGCCCTTCGGCCAGCAGGCGCTGGAACGGATAGACCCCTTTCGAAGTCGGGGTTTCCACCGAGACGACCGCCACTGCGCCGCGGTCCGAAATATTCTTGCTTTTGCGGCTGCCGTAGAACGCGCGCTCTTCGCTCTGAATGCCCTTCGGCGTCCCGCTCAGCACCACGGCGACCTTGCCGGTCAGGTCCAGCCCCGCAAAATCATCCCGGCCAAGTTCCGGCGCCACGATGGCGAACCCGACGAACACCGCCGGGGCCTCAATGGTTGCCTCAGGGGCCTTCAGGGCAGTGTAGACCACGGCGTTCTGGCCCTCGGTGAAGGGCAGCACATTGCCCGCCGCGTCCGTCACCCTGAACGCCCGGCCCTCTGCGGCGCGCACCGCGCGCTTGAAGGTGATCTCCTGGAAATAGCTTCCTGCATCGCCCGCCGGCGCCAGCCCCAGTTTCCCGAACTCCCCCGCCACATAGTCCGCCGCCAGGTCATAGCCCGGCGTGCCCGTCTCGCGGCCCTCCAGGTCATCCGAGGCGAGGTAGGCCATATGGGCCTCGATCCCCGCCGCATCGGACGCAGGCAGCTGCGCAGACGCGGCTAACGGCGTCCCGGCCGTGCAGGCGGCCATCATAGCCGTCAGTGCGGCCAGTCCAAGCGAAGTCAGTTTCATCGGCGAAACGGGCCTTTCCGGGCGAATTGAAATGTAAGCCCCATCTCTAGCGCCCCGCGCCGCCCTGTCCACGACTGACGCTGCGGGAAGGGCAGCGCCCAGGCCTCAAAACTCCCGCATCCAGTATCTCATAGGGTGCACCGCGTTCGCCCCGCCGAATTCCGCCGGCCAGGCAAACGCCGTCACCAGCCCGTCCAGCTTCCGGTAGCCGCGCTTCATCCAGAACGCATCCGGCGGCGAATACCCGGCTGGCCGCGCCGCATGATCGTTCGCCCGCTCCACCGCGCAGAAACATACCCGCTTGCAGCCCCGCGTCTTCGCATGGGCTTGGCGGGCATCAAAGACGGCATCGCCCGGACCCTGCCCGCGATAGGCCGGCAACAGCGCCAATTCCCCAAAGTAAAACGCCGAACTTAGCGCAAAGCCCGCCGCCACCAGCGGCCCGGAAAACTCTGCATGATGCCCGGTAATTGCCGAGCCCGTCGCGCAGCCCGCAATCTCGCCCGCGTCCGTCTCGGCGGCGATGAGAAAGCTGTCGGGCACATTCGCAAAGTCGCGCAGATAGCCCTGCTCGTATTCGGCCGATCCCGCATAGAGATACGCAAACGCCCGGAACACCTCGATCCGGAGCGCTGCCAGCGCGGGCAGAGCGCTCTCCGGATCCTCCCCGGTCAGCGCCCGCGTCGTCACGAGACCTGCAAGATCCATTGCCTGAGATTGTAATAGATCGTCACGCGCTGAGGGGTGGCGTCCTTCACCTCGAAGAACGCCCCCGCCGGCAGGCGGTACGTCTGTCCGCGCGCTTCCGGCAATCCGGGGTCAGTCTTCTTGTATGTCCCGTTGACAATGAACTCCCCCGCCGCCCGCGCGCCGTCCGCCGAAGGCAGCACCATGATGTCCGTCAGCCGCCCCTCAGCCGCCCGTCATGGCAATCGCCCATGTGCGCGATGAACGCCGCGAATGCCTTGCGCCCGCTGCGCTTGTCGCCCTCGTTGACGAAATGGTTCAGGTCCTCCAGCATGAAGGCCGCCATGGCGGTCCGGTCCTTCGCATTGAAGGCAGCTTAGTAGCGGTGGATGAGATCGGTGGTTTTCGTCATTTCGGAAGGCCCGGCTGTCCCGCCTGATCGGGATGTATCTGTACATAGGCGCGCTTCAGTTCGATCGACCGGGTATGCGCCCCATCCGGGCTCCACCCCGGCGCATTTACCGCTCGCCCCGCCCATCGCCAGGGCCTGAGCCCATCGCGCGCGCAGTCCCGCAAGAACCCGCCCAGCTCATGGAACGCGATCACGAACGGATTGAACGTTCCCACCGGCTTCACGATCCCGTAAACCGGCTTCTCACGCGCCAGCTCCGGCACAAAGCTGGCGAACATCTTGTCCCAGATGATGAACACGCCCGCATAGTTCGCATCAAGATATCGCGGGTTCGTTGCATGGTGCACCCGGTGATGGCTGGGCGTATTCATAACCGCCTCGAACCAGCGCGGCATCTTGGCGATCGCCTCGGTATGAATCCAGAATTGATAGAGCAGGTTGATCCCGCCCACGAATGCAATCACATACGGATGAAACCCGGTCCACACCATCGGCAGGCCGAGCAGGATCAGCCCCGTGAACGGCCCGAACCAGGGCTGCCTCAGGGCGGTCGTCAGGTTGTAATGCTCGCTCGAATGATGCGTCACATGCTCCATCCAGAACCAGCGCATCCGGTGGGCAAACCGGTGCTTCCAGTAATAGACGAAATCATACAGAACGAAGGCCAGCACGAATGTCCACCAGGTGAACGGCAAGGTCGCGATCCGGTATGGCCAGAGCAGCGCCATCATCCATACGAAGATCGCTGCCGTCAGCGTGTTCACGACCAGGTTGCCGATCCCCATCGACATCGAGGCCAGCGCGTCCTTCGTCTGGTATCGCCCGCTCGCCCGGCGAGTCTTCACCGCCCACCATTCCAGCGCCACCGCGAGCACGAAAAACGGCGCGGCGAGGGTCGTCACTTCGGGCAGGGGCATCGGGTCCATATCCTAGCGCTAGCGAAAAATGACGGCCCCGTCACCCCCCCGTCACCCCCCCGTTTCCTGCCCCGGGGCAACGCTTGACGGACGTCGGGG
>NZ_JBBEBT010000115.1:0-1031 GCF_040882205.1 Hyphomonas sp. | reverse complement strand
ACGCAGCCTGCGGCGCTCCGCAACCTCGCCATGGGCGGCAAGGATGCGATACATCGTGCGGATCGAACACAGATAGACGCCTTCATCAAGCAAGGTGGCATAGACCTCGGTCGGGGTCTGATCCGCGAAGCGGGGCGTGCGCAAGTGGGCAAGCACCTGATCCCGTTCACTTGTCCGCAAGGCGCGTGAGACAGCTGGCCGAGGTTTTGTCGCGCGAGGCGGAGCGATCAGCGCCGTGCGATGCCGATGCACAGAGGCCCGCGACACCTCCAAGGCCGCGCAAACCGCCGTCGTCAGGCCGCTGCCAGGGATCAATGCCACAACGGCGGCCATCACGACTTGCCGCTGCTGCCGGATGCCTGGTCCATCTCGTCCAGAAGCGCGGCCACTTTTTTTTGGATGGCGATGATCGCTTCCGCCTGATCGAGGCGGCGGCGCAAGGCGGCATTCTCACGATTGGCCTTGGCCAGTTCGGCCTGCAAAGGGTTCACTGCTGCCTTTTCGGGACCACGCGCGCGGGGCTGCAACGCACCCAGAGTGCCGGCTTCGCGCTGACCCCGCCAGTCGCTCAAGGCCGAGGAATACAGGCCCTCACGCCGCAGAATGGCCGAAATACCGCCCGTTTCCACGGCGCGGTCGGTCTCCGCCAGGATCTGCAGCTTGTATCTTGCCGAGAAACTGCGCCGCTTCGGCACTGCAGTGAATTCGGCCGAAGCCACTTTGGGCCCCGCCACAACACGGGCAGGAGAAGCCGTCGAAGCAGAAATCTCAGGCGCGGCAGGCAAGGGCGTGGGCAGACGTTCGGGCATTACCATCAGATCGTTCTCCTACGCCCTCGAGTGTAAACTTCAGACTGTCAGATGTCTCACTCTTGTTGGCACGGAGGGGTGGGCTGATGATAACGGGGAAAGGGGCTGTCATGCCTCAGGCGGGAATTACGCAACAACGCCTCGCGCAATGCCCAACGCCGAATAATAGTAACCGCCCGATAGGGACCGCCATTCAGGCGGCGGCGGCTTGATCGGCGCCAG
>NZ_JBBEBT010000114.1:0-1039 GCF_040882205.1 Hyphomonas sp. | reverse complement strand
ATCGCGCATGGGCTGGAGGCCCGCTATGGCGACCTGCCTGGGCCGGCGCGCCGCGCGATACAGACATTTCTGCTTGATACGCTCGGTGTCGGTATCGCCGGCGCCGCCCATCCGATCGCGGGCGACGTACGCCGCGCGGCGCTTGGCTGGGGCGGCGCCGGCCCGTCGAGGATATGGGGCGCGGGCAGCGCGTTGGTGACACCGGCAACCGCGGCCTTCGTCAACGGCTTCCAGATCCATTGCCAGGAGTATGACTGCGTTCACGAACCGGCAGTGGTCCACCCCATGGCGGTCCTGCTGGCCGCCGTGATGGCCCATGTCGATGCAGCGCCGCGCCTGGTCTCTGGCCAAGACCTGTGCATGGCGCTCGCCGTCGGGGTCGACCTGGCTGCGGGACTCGGTGTCGCCGCGCGCAGCCCGCTCCGGTTTTTCCGCCCCGCAAATGCCGGCCTGTTCGGGGCCGTGCTGGCAATCAGCCGCCTGAGGTCCTTCACGCCCCAGCAGGCGCGCGACGCGCTCGGATATGCCCTCTCCTTCAATGCCGGCACGATGCAGGCCCATGTTGAAGGCAAGCCGGCATTGCCGCTCCAGATCGCCAACGCGGCGCGCAATGCGATCGCGGCGACCGATCTGGCAGGCTTCGGGATCTCCGGTCCCCAGGACAGTTTAGAAGGACCCTACGGATACTTTCGCCTCTTCGAGGAGGTGGCCGATCCTCAGCTGCTGCGAGCTGCACTTGGCAAGACCTGGCGGATCGCTGAAGTCAGCCACAAGCCTTTCCCGACCGGCAGGGCCTGCCAGGGCGGCATTGCCCTCCTGGCCCAGGCGGCGCCCCGGATCGGCGACCTTGCAGATATCGCGAAAATCCGCCTCATCGCCCCGCCATTGATCCAGCGCCTGGTGGGGCGACCCTGGCAGGCGGGCATGACCTCCTCCTATGCCCGCCTTTGCTTTGCCTACTGCGGCGCCGTTGCGCTGCGTCGCGGCACGGTCGGACTGGACGACTTCCGGCCGGACCGGCTGGCGGACAAGGAGACGG
>NZ_JBBEBT010000113.1:0-5617 GCF_040882205.1 Hyphomonas sp. | reverse complement strand
ACCCTTGATTATGCAGAGAGGTTTGCCGATCCGCAGTGGTGGGCGGACGCGGATTAGCGATAGGCCTTCGCGAGGTCCTCGGGCCGCGCGCCCATCAGGAAACGCGTCAGCAGCCAGGCATTCGCCCAGGCCCGTTTGCGCCAGCCGTCACGTTCGTATTTAGCCGCCGAGGTTCGGGCTTCTGCGTCAAGGATGACGAGGCGCGGCTTGCCGAGGGCGCGCGCCAGCATCACGTCCTCCATCAGCGGTACGTCCGGATGGCCGTCCACGTCTTCATACAGCTCGCGCGAAATCAGCAGGCCCTGATCGCCATATGGCAATCCCATCCAGCGGGCGCGGCGGTTGGCGCGCCGCTCGAGCCAACGGGCTTCGCGCGCATCGGAGCGATACTTCAGCCTGAACGCGGCAGCCATCCCGGGACGTGTGCCCATGTGGGCGCCAGCGCGCTCGGCCCAGTCGCGCGACAGAGCCGTGTCGGCATGCAGGAACAGCAGCCACTCGCCGCGGGCCGCCGCTGCCCCGGCCCGCAATTGCTTTGCCCGGCCCGGCGCACATTCGAGAACAGTTGCTCCGGCTGAACCCGCGATGGACCGGGTCGTGTCGGCGGAGCCGCCGTCCACCACTATGACTTCGCGGATCAACCCGGCCTCCAGGCCCACCAGCAGGCTTTCCAGTACCAGGGGCAGGTCGCCGGCAGCGTTGAGCGCGGGGATGATTATGGAGAGCGGTGCGGGCATCCGGGCGCGCTCAGTCAGCAGGACGCAAGGGAACAGAGAGCCGGATAGCGCGTTTCACAATCTCATGATCGCAGGAGGACGCCCCATGCCGACGATCTATCAGACGCTCAGGACGGATCATGACAGACATCGGGATTTGCTCTCAAAGCTGGCCAGAACCCAAGGTGATTCCGCAGATCGCCGCAAGCTTTGGCAGACCTTCTACTTTGATGTAAGCGCCCATGCGGCCGCTGAGGAACTTTCCTTCTACAGCAAGCTGATCTCGGAGTCCGAGGGTCAGCCGGAAGGGCGCCACTCGGTTGCGGAGCACCATGAGCTGGAAGAGATGATCCAGGGCCTCCACGAGATGGAGTTCAGGTCTCCCGGCTGGCTTGCCCGGTTCAAGTCGCTGAAGGGGCGCTACGAGCACCATATCGAAGAGGAAGGAGAGGATATCTTCGGCGAGGCAAAGGAAGTGATCGGCGCAGACCCGAACGGTCAGATCGCAGCCGAGTTCGTCATGCTGAAGACGCAAGAGCGCAGCAAGGTCGACGAGAAAGCCGGGCAGGCCATTGAAGACTAACCGGCGGCCAACTCCGCCAAACGCTTCTCGATCAGCATCAGGTCGCGCCAGGCGCGGCTCTTGTCCTGCGGACGGCTGAGCAGATAGGCGGGGTGGAGAATCGGTATCAGCGGCGCCTTGAATCCGCCGGGCGTCGCGAAGGCGTATTCATTGCCGCGCAGCTTCATGATGCCTTCCGTGCTGGCAAGCAATGAAACGGCGGGGACCCCGCCGGCGGCGATGATCAGCCTCGGCTTCACCAGCTCGATCATCCGGTCGACGAACGGCCGGCAGACGGCGAGTTCGTCCGCCTCCGGATTGCGGTTGCCCTGCGGGCGCCAGTAATTGACGTTGGTGATAAACGTGTTCTCAGCGCGCGACTGTCCGATGGCAGAAAGCATCTTGTCGAGCAGCTGCCCCGCCTTGCCGACGAAAGGCAAGCCGCGCCGGTCTTCCTCCTCGCCGGGGCCCTCCCCGATCAACATGAGCGGTGCGCCAGGTATGCCGTCAAAAACGACCGCCTGTTCGCATGCCGCTTTCAGGGGGCTGCCATCAAAGGCGCGAATGGCGCTGGCCAGCGCGTCAAGTGTGTCCGAGGCTGATGCCAGCGCGCGGGCTTCATTGGCCCAGTCTGCCACCGTACGTACGCCCTTGCGGATCAGCGCCGGCGCGGCGGGTCCGGCGTCTTGTTCAGGCGCCTCGCGAGCCGGTGCAGACTTAAGCAGGCCATCCACCAGAACCGTATCCACGCTCACGCCCATGTCGGCCCACCATTCGGTGAGCACAGAAATCGGCACTCTTGACGCAGGGGCTGGCATTGCGGACAGGCTGGACCTTCGGGAAACACGCTATAAGTGCTTAACCTGATAGGGATACGGCGCAAAGCGCAAACAAGGAGTGACCCATGGCCGACGCCCCCGAACGCGAGTCGATGGAATTTGACCTGGTGATCGTTGGCGGTGGCCCCGCAGGACTTTCCGCCGCCATCCGGTTCAAGCAACGCGCCGCACGGGCGGGCCAGGACCTGTCGGTCGTCGTCATCGAGAAAGGCGGCGAGATCGGCGCGCACATCCTGTCCGGCCTCGTGCTCGACCCCAAGGCGCTCGACGAGCTGCTGCCGGACTGGCGCACCCGCGCCGACCGTCCGCTGACCACCGAAGTAACGACTGACAGCTACAAGCTGCTCGGCGAGAACGGCTCGGCCGAAGTCGGCTGGGCGCCCTTCCCGCCGTTGATGAGCAACCATGGCTGCTTTATCGGCTCGCTGGCTAACGTCTGCCGCTGGCTTGGCGCCGAAGCGGAGAAGCTGGGCGTGGAAGTGTTCCCTGGCTTTGCCGCCTCTGAAGTCGTCTATGATGACAAGGGCGCGGTGCGCGGCATCGTGGCCGGCGTCATGGGTATCGACAAGCACGGCAAGCCGGGTCCGGACTACCAGCCCGGCATGGAACTGCTCGGCAAGTATGTGCTGTTCGCCGAGGGCGCGCGCGGTTCGCTGACCAAACAGCTGCAGGCCAGGTTCGACCTCTGCAGGGACAGCGACCCGCAGAAGTTCGGCATCGGCCTGAAAGAGGTCTGGTCCGTTCCGGAGGAGATTTTCCAGGAAGGCCTCGTGCAACACACGTTCGGTTGGCCCGTGATGGGCAAGAACGGCGATGGCGGCGGCTTCCTCTATCACTTCCGCGACAATGGCGAGGCCTTCGTCTCGGTCGGCTATGTCGTCCACCTCAACTACAAGAACCCTTATCTGGCGCCCTACAGCGAGTTCCAGCGCTACAAGCATCACCCGGATGTCATCCGCTATCTCAAGGGCGGCAAACGCGTGGCTTATGGCGCGCGGGCAATCACATCCGGCGGCATCCAGTCGATCCCGCAGCTGTCCTTCCCAGGCGGCGCGTTGATCGGTTGCTCGGCTGGTTTCGTGAACCTGCCGCGCATCAAGGGCACGCACAACGCGATGAAGACCGGCATGCTGGCCGCCGAAGCCGCCTTCGAGGCGGTGACCTCCGGGCGCCAGAGCGACGTGCTCGCAGACTATCCCGACGCGGTGCGCAGCTCTTGGGTCTGGAAGGACCTTTCGCCGGTGCGCAACATGAAGCCGCTGATGTCGAAGTTCGGCACGCTGCTGGGCGCCATGATCGGCGTGCCGGACATGTGGATGCGCGTTCTGGTCGGTTTTGGCTTTCTGCCGACGCTGCACCATACCAAGACCGACGCCGAGTCGCTGAAGCCCGCCAAGGACTTCAAGCCGATCGACTATCCAAAGCCCGACGGCATCATAAGCTTCGACAAGCTGACCAACGTGTCCTTCACCAATACCTATCATGGCGAAGACCAGCCGGTGCACCTGATCGTTGCCGACATGTCCCTGCAGAAGGCCTCCGAGCATGATGTCTATGCCGGTCCATCAGCGCGCTACTGCCCTGCGGGCGTGTATGAGTGGGTCGGCTCGGGCGCGGACCTCAAGTTCCAAATCAACGCGCAGAACTGCATCCACTGCAAGACGTGCGACATCAAGGACCCGAACCAGAACATCAACTGGACGGTGCCCGAAGGCGGCGGCGGACCGGCTTATCCGAACATGTGATTGTAACGCAGGCGTGTTGTCCGCGCCTGCGGCTTCACAGCCCCCCACGCCTTGCTCTTGCCGCAAGGGACTGCTTCACTTATCCTTTCCGCAAGGCGGAGTTGCCGCGCTTATGCCCCTGAAACCCTCCCTGTTCGCCCTTCTCCTTGCGTTTGGCATGACCGCCTGCGCGAGCCTGCCCGGCACCAATGCCGGGGTCGCCGGACTGGAAGCCGAGACCTCCGCCAGGACCCTGTCGCCGGCGGCGCTGGCAACGGCAGTGACGACGGACACAGGCGCGCGGGCCGTCTATGCGGCGCAGGGGGATGCGCTGAAGGCGGGCGACACGGCCGGATACCTTACCCTGCTGGCGGCGATGGACGAAACCGAACGCGGCAGCGACCGGTTCCTGAACGCCTATCTCGCCTTAGACCGCGCTGCGGCCCTCGACATGGTGGGCGCGCGTCAGTACCTGGGCATTACCGGGGACGCAGCGGCGGACTTCGACCAACCGGGTTTCTATCTCTGGATCGATGCCTGGCTGCTGGCTATGGAAGGCGACCTCGACGGCGCCATCAATCGCCACCGGGAAGTGGCTGGCGGCATGCCAGGTATCACGGCAGACCTGTCGCTGGCAGCGATGCTGGAAGCCGCGGGCCGGGACGAAGAAGCACTCGCCGTCTATGACGCGCTGACCCCGACGGTGATCCAGGCGCCGGAACACGAATTCGACCCGCAAGGCATCGTCTTCGCCCATATCAGTACGGTGATTGTGCGCCATGCTCTGCTGTTGCAGCGGATGGGGCGGATCGAGGAATCCAAGCTGGTCTACCAGCAGCTGGCCGACGCCGAGCCCGAGCAGTCGACCAGCTATGCCGCCGCCATCGACAGCCTTGAAACCGGCAGGAATCTCAAGAACAGGGCCCTGACCGTGAAAACCGGTTTTGCGATGGCGCTGTCGGATGTGTCCTATTCGATGCAGCAGCAGCGCTTCATCCAGACCGTGATGATGGGCGCAAGCATCGAAGGTTTCGACGACAAGCGCGCCGCGTTCGATCTCGCAATCCTGCTGATCGACCCCGAGAACGATAACGTCCGCACCGGCGTCATCGACGCGCTATACGAGGAAGCGCTTTATTCAGGTGCGGCGCACGTCGCGCAGACGGCGCCGGAGACCACGCCCGCGTTACAGATGTCGGCGGCGCAGGCGCTGCTGATGAATGGCGACGTGGCCGGCGCACGCGACGCGATCGAAACTGCGCTGGACATCACGGATGAGGAAGACCGCCTGTCGACCCTGTACGGCGCGCTGCAACTGCGTGCGCTGCTGGACGACAAGACCGCCGCCTATAACCTCGTGCCGGAACTGCTGGCCCTCGCCGAAAACGCCGCCGAGCAGGCCGCGGCGCATGGCGCGGCAAGTTCCGTGTATCTGCACTTCGGCGATCCGGCGAAGGCCGCTGACCATGCCCGCGATGCCCGCACGCTGGATGACACACACCAGCGCCGGATGGTTTTAGCCGACGCGCTGGGCCAGGCTGGCAGGATCAATGACGCTTTGGTCATCCTCCGGTCGGAGCGCCTTGCGCGCCCGAACGATCCCTATACGCTGAATTCACTGGGCTATTTCCTGATCACCCGGACAGACAAGTATGAAGAGGGCTACAAGGTGCTTGCCCGCGCGATGCTGCTGGCCGACTCGGACCCCTACATCACGGATTCTTTCGGCTGGTCGCTTAACCAGCTAGGCGATCTCGCGCGCGCCAAGGGCCTGAT
>NZ_JBBEBT010000112.1:0-1047 GCF_040882205.1 Hyphomonas sp. | reverse complement strand
CATGAGGTTCAAACCGCGCCGCCGGACCTCCTGGTGACGAACTATTCCATGCTTGAATACATGCTGATGCGGCCGATCGAGCGCCCCATCTTCGACCGGACGCGTGAGTGGCTCGCAAAGAATCCGCAGGAGATGTTCTTGGTCGTGCTGGACGAGGCGCATCTTTACAGGGGCGCGGCCGGGGCAGAGGTCGGCTTGCTGCTACGGCGGCTGCGCGATCGGCTGGATATTCCGGCGAGCCGCTTTCAGGTCATCTGCGCGACGGCCAGCTTCAAGGACAAGGAATATGCGCCCGACTTCGGCGCACAGCTTGCCGGCGTACCCGCCGAGACTTTCATCCCCGTGACAGGAACCCTCGATCTGCGGACGCCAGAGGCCCAAGGGTCCTCGGGCGACGCAAAAGCCCTGGCGGGCATTGACCTGGCAGCGTTCTATGCGGTCGCGAATGATGCAGAGCGGACAAAGCTCGTCCTGCCTTTTCTGGAGTATCGCGGCGTCAAGGCGGGGCAGGGTCTTGAGCCGGACCTTTATCATGCTCTGACCGGTTTCCCGCCGATGGGGCTCCTCGTGAACACGACGATGAAGGAAGCGTGCCCGGTCAGGGAACTGGGGCGCGAACTGTTCCCCACCGCGCTCGCAGCCCAGGCGGATACCGCCGTGACCGTTCTCATGGCGCTCGGTAGCATCGCGCGGATCGACCCGAAAGGACCGGGACTGCTTCCCTGCCGCATCCATAATTTCTTTCGGGGCCTGCCAGGGCTCTGGGTGTGCATGGACCCCGGATGCACCGAGATTCCCGCCGATCGACAAGGTGGCATTTGTGGGAAGATGTACGGTCAGCCCCGCGAACGCTGCGACTGCGGGTCAAGGGTCCTTGAGCTTTACACCTGCCGCTATTGCGGGGCCGCCTATGCGCGCGCCTATACGGACGACGTAGACAATCCCGCCGCTCTCTGGTCGGAACCGGGGCGGCGCCTTCGCATGGCGGCCGGCGAGACAAGCCCGCTTCTGCCGCTTGACCTGCTATTGGAAGAGCCGCGCCAGGGC
>NZ_JBBEBT010000111.1:0-5705 GCF_040882205.1 Hyphomonas sp. | reverse complement strand
ATCCGGGCGAGCCGGGTCGAACAGACGGTGGATAATCCCGTCTGACCACCTTGGTCCTGCGAGGTCTGCACGGGCCAGCTGTCAGGGCCTGGCGGCGCCGAACCCGTCCAGGGAGCGGCCCGAAACCCGGCGGCGGACCCGGCGGACGGGCTGCGTCCAACGCCAATCCTTGTTTTCCTCCCGGCCGCCGGGCCGCGTCCGCCGCGCATGGCGCCGCACTCCGTGCCCGGACGGCTCTGCCAGTCCGGCGTCAGCGGCTTGAGGTAAGCGCCTACCTGAACCAGTCCGCCAGCCAGGGCGCATGCTCCGCCACCAGCGTCGCCGCAAAGCCGGCGCCCGTGATCAGGCCGAAGATGAGGATGCCCAGCCCGGTGATCCAGCCGAGCGCCAGCGCCGCACCGGCAGACATGAACATGCCGTCGCGCTGAATGAGGCCCACCGAGGCCACGGTTATCGCGAGTGAGGGGATCGTGTTGGTGATCGGCAGCATGATCGTGACCGCGGCAACAGCGATGATCAGCCCCAGGATTTTCTCACCCGCACCGTGCGCAATAAAGCGCCAGCGGGGGCGCGACAGGCGCTCGGTCCAGCGCAGGCGCTTGTTGGCAAATTCGGCAATCGAGGTCAGCCATTCCGGTTTCAGCCTGGCGCGCATCGCCCAGCCGGGCAGCCAGGGTTCGTTGCGCCCGAAAACGATCTGCAGGCCCAGCAGGAAGATCGGGACGGCGATGATCTGCGCGCCGGGGAGTCCCGGAACGAGACAGGGGATTGTGAGGATCAGGATCAGCAGGCCAAAGGCCCGGTCGTCCAGCGCGTCGATGACATTGCCCAGGGTCTGCGGCGCCTCTCCCTCGCCGGTTCCGGCGATCTCGACAATGGCATCAATGAACCCGCCGTGCGGCGCGGCCTCGAAGTTTTCAGGCGCGGAGCCGGTTGTGTTGGTCAATGTGCTGCTGCCCATGTCTTTGCGGCCTTCGCTTCGACCACCAGCGGCACTGACAGCTTCACTGCCGGACCGTCCGCCGAGGCCATGGTTTCCTGTGCAACCCGGATCAGTTTCTCGGCTTCCTCCTCGGGACACTCGAAGACCAGTTCGTCGTGCACCTGAAGCAACATCCGTGCCTTGAGGCCCGCCTTCGCGAGTGCCTCCGGCATGCGGATCATGGCGCGCTTGATGATGTCAGCGGCGGTGCCCTGCAACGGCGCATTGATGGCCTGGCGTTCAGCGAAGGCGCGGGCAGGGCCCTTGGCCTTCATGTCCGGCAGGTTGATCTTGCGGCCGAAGGCGGTGCGCACATATCCGGTCTCGCGGGCATAGTCCTTGGTTTCATCCATGTACTGACGAATGCCGGGAAAGCGCTTGAAGTATTCCTTGATATAGGCGGCCGCTTCCGATTGCCCAATTCCCAGCTGGCGGGCGAGGCCGAAGCCGGAGATGCCATAGATGATGCCGAAGTTGATCGCCTTGGCCTGGCGGCGCACCATCGGGTCCATGCCCTCCACCGGAACGCCGAACATCTCGCTGGCGGTCATCGCATGTATGTCCAGCCCCTCCTTGAACGCCTGTTTCAGCGCTGGAATGTCGGCCATGTGCGCCAGGATGCGCAGTTCGATCTGTGAATAGTCGGCGGAGACCAGCACATTGCCGTCCTCAGCAATAAAGGCCTCGCGGATCTTGCGGCCCTCTTCCGTCCGTACCGGGATGTTCTGCAGATTGGGATCGGTGGAGGAGAGGCGGCCTGTCTGCGCACCGGCCATCATGTAGCTCGTGTGCACCCGCCCGGTTTCCGGCTTGATCGCTGCCTGCAGCGCTTCGGTATAAGTCGAGCGCAGTTTCGACAGCATGCGCCAGTCCACAATCGTTCGGGGCAGGGCGTGTCCGGCTTGCGCCAGATCCTCGAGCACATCGGCATCGGTCTGCCAGGCGCCTGTCTTGGTTTTTTTTCCGCCGGGAATGTTCATCTCGTCGAACAGGATTTCGCCAAGCTGCTTGGGCGAGCCGATATTGAACGCGCGTCCCGCCTGCTCATGTGCCTGCGCCTCAAGGCCGGCCATGCGCTGGGAAAAATCTGCAGAGAGCCTCGACAGCATCTGCCGGTCAACCTTGATGCCGGCTTGTTCCATCGCGGCAAGTACCGGCACCAACGGACGCTCCAGCGTCTCGTAAACGGTCGTCACTTCTTCCGTTCGCAGGCGCGGCTTCAGCACTTGCCAGAGGCGCAGCGTCACATCGGCGTCCTCGGCGGCGTATTCTGTCGCCTTGTTGAGCGCGACCTGCGCAAAGGTTTTCCGGGTCTTGCCGCTGCCGGCGACATCCTTGAACGAGATTGGCTTGTGGCCGAGATAGCGCTCGGAGAGTTCGTCCATGCCGTGATTATGGACGCCGGCATTCAGCGCAAACGAGATCAGCATCGTGTCGTCTATCGGCGCAACGCGGACGCCGTGTTGCGCGAACACGCTGACGTCATACTTGATGTTCTGGCCGATCTTCAGCACGGCCGCGTCCTCCAGCATCGGCTTCAGAACCTTCAGCGCCTCGGCCATCTTGATCTGGCGCGGCGGGTCCGCGCCGAACATATCGCCGCCGCCTGCGGCCACGTCGGGGTCTACATGCGCCAGCGGAATGTAGCAGGCTTCGCCCGGCGCCAGTGCCAGCGAGACGCCGACCAGGCCTCCGGCTACGGAGTCGAGCGCATCGGTCTCAGTATCCGCCGCCACCCAGCCTTGCCTGGTCGCGCGCGCTACCCAGTCCTCAAGGGTCTTCAGGTCACGGATGCAGACGTAGGCCGAGCGGTCGACGGCGACAGCATCCGGCGCTGCCACGTCCAGCACGCCTTCCTTTTCCATCTGCTCGCGTACGCGCCGCGTGATGGTTCGCAACTCCATTTCCTCCAGGAACTCGATCAGCATTTTCGGTTCGGGGTCCTGTACGGCGAGGTCTTCCAGCGGGATGACGAGCGGCACGTCATCTTTCAGCGTCACCAGCTGTTTCGAGATGCGCACCTGGTCTGCAAACGCGATCAGTGTCTCGCGCCGCTTCTGCTGCTTGATCTCGCCTGCGCGCTCCAGCAGCGCTTCGACCGTGCCGTATTCGGTGAGCAGTTGCGCAGCCGTCTTGATGCCGATACCGGGCGCGCCGGGCACATTGTCCACGCTGTCGCCGGCGAGCGACTGTACATCGACGACCAGCTCCGGGCCGACGCCGAACTTTTCGATCACCTCCTCACGGCCCTGCAGCTTGTTCTTCATCGGGTCGAGCATCAGAACCTTGTCGGAGACAAGCTGCATCAGGTCCTTGTCGGACGAGACGATCGTCACGCGCGCTCCCTTCGCCTCGGCCTGGCGGGCATATGTGGCGATGAGGTCGTCGGCCTCGAAGCCGATCAGTTCGATGGCGTGCGCGGCAAACGCCTCGGCTGCGCGGCGCACCAGCGGGAATTGCGGCACCAGTTCTTCCGGCGCTGGCGGGCGCTGCGCCTTGTAAAGCGGGTAGAGCTCATTGCGGAACGTGTTGCCGGAGGCATCGAAGATGCACGCAAAGTGCGTCGGCCGCTCGGGGCCTTTCAGCTCCTCAAGCATCTTGAACAGCATGTTGCAGAAGCCCGCGACCGCCCCGATGGGTAATCCGTCCGACTGGCGCGTCAAAGGTGGCAGAGCGTGGAAGGCCCGGAAGATGTAGGCGCTCGCATCGATCAGGTAGAGATGGCTTTGTTCGGTGACGGGGGCCGTGGCCATAAGCGATTCCTCTGTGCTGGGGAGAGTTTAGCTGGTGCGCAGGGGCGCGTCACCCTGAGCCGGCCCCCTCGGCCGTGGATTAAACGAGAGTCACGCAAGTCCGATTCTACTTTGCGGCGAGCTGAACTGTGGTAGAAATGTGGCATGCAGCGTGACCTCGTCTTCTCCGAAGCCCTGGACCTTGCCCCGGCGGCGCAGAAGCCCGTGCAAAAGGCGCCCTGGCATCTGTTCGTGATCGGCTCCGCCGCCGTGCTGTGGAGTTTGTTAGGCATCTTTGACTTCCTGGCGACCGCAACGCTTTATCCGCCGTACATGGCGCGCTTTCCGGCAGAGGCGCAGGCCTACTGGTCGGCTTTGCCGGACTGGCTCTATGGCACATGGGCGCTGGGCGTGTTTGCGGGCCTGGCCGGCGCCGCCTTGCTCGTGCGGCGGCGTGCTGTCGCCGTGCGCGTCCTGATATTCTCAACCGCCGCGACAATGCTCACAATGGGCGCCAGCTTCTCTCTGCCTGCGCCGGACTATGACGGCAACCGCGTCTCGGCGGTCTGCATCATCGTCGTCTCGCTACTGGTCCTCAACTACGCCATGCATCAGGCGAAGCAGGGCGTCTTGCGCTGAGGCGATTTCCGGCTAGCGTCCCTCGCAGCGATATCGGGAGGACGACATGATCAACGAAATGAACCTGACCTGGGTGCTGCGCAAGCGGCCCGTAGGCGACCTTAGGGAAGGTGACCTTGAACTCGTGGAGAGCGCGCTGGCGCCGCTCGCAAACGGGCAGGTGCGCGCCAAGACGATCTATCTCTCCCTCGATCCGACCAACCGGATCTGGATGAGCGACATGGACGCCTACCTGCCGCCCGTGCAGATCGGCGATGCTATGCGCGGCGGCGGCTTGAGCGTGGTGACCGAGAGCCGGTTTGACGGCCTGGCGCCTGGCGACATCGTGAACACGGGTCTTGCGGGCTGGGCCGTCTACAACACACTGCCGGGCGCTTCATTGACGAAGCTGCCAACGCTGCCGGGTGTGCCGCTCACAGCCTATATGGGCCCGCTGGGCGCGACCGGCATGACGGCCTATTTTGGCCTGATGGACATTGCCAGGCCGAAGGCAGGGGAGACAGTTGTTGTCTCCGCGGCGGCAGGCGCCGTCGGCTCGATGGTCGGGCAAATCGCGAAAATACAGGGCTGCCGTGTTGTCGGTATCGCGGGCGGTAAGGACAAGTGCCGCTGGCTTACCGAAGTTGCGGGCTTTGACGCTGCCATCGACTATAAGTCTGAGGATGTTGGTGGCGGGCTCGACAAGCATTGCCCGAACGGCGTCGACATCAATTTCGAGAATGTCGGTGGACGGATAATGGACGAGGTAATGGCGCGCCTCAACGACTTCTCCCGCATGCCGCTGTGCGGGCTGATCTCAACCTATAACGACACCGCGCCGACACCCGGGCCGTTCAACTTCGCCAACCTCCTGATGCGCCGTACGCTGGTGAAGGGCTTTATCGTTATCGATTATTTCCCGCGCTTCCCCGAAGGCATCCAGCAGATGGCGATGTGGCTGATGGAAGGAAAGCTGAAGTTCGAGACCGACATCGTCGACGGGTTCGAGAAGGCGCCGGCCAGCCTGTCGCGTCTGTTCGAGGGCAAGAACCTCGGCAAACTGGTCGTGAAGGTCAGTGACGAACCCGCCTGACCTCGCGGCTTCGCCTGCCCGGCCTGACCCCCCCCTTCCATTTTGAGGAGGGCCGGGCAGGCAAACTTGCGGGCGAGGCCCCATGAACACTCCGGTTCAGCTCGCATTCATCGCTGTCCCGGCCAAAATAAAATCAACGCAATCGGGAGCTTGGGCTGAAATGACAACGGGGATTGGCGCGAAGGTGCGCCTCTGGATGGCAGGCGCCGGGGCCCTGGCGCTGGCGGGATGCACGACCTCGGATTGGGAAGGCGTCGCGATGGGGCTGCAGATGGCGGCG
>NZ_JBBEBT010000110.1:0-5713 GCF_040882205.1 Hyphomonas sp. | reverse complement strand
CCACCAGCGCGCCGGCAAGCGTCAGCGCCAGCGGCGCACCCGGAAGCCCGAACCGGTTCATATTCTAAAGCCCCAGAACCTTGCGGGCGATGATGTTCTTCTGGATTTCATTCGTGCCGCCATAGATCGATTGTGCCCGTCCGCCGAAATAGCTCGCCACATCGCGTGGGCCAGACCCGGCAGACGGCGCCCGGTGTCCCACAAAAGGACCGGCCGCCTCAAGGAACAGTTCCGTGATCGCCTGGTGCGTCTCCGTCGCGAGGATCTTCACGGTGGAGGACGCATCCCCCACCGAGCCACCAGACACCTGCGCCGACAGAATCCGGAACACCGTCATTTCCAGCCCGTCCACCGCGATCTCAGCCCGCGTCAGGCGGCCCGCAAAGCCGGTGTCGTCCATCAGCCGCACATTGCCGCCCTCCGGCGCCGCCGAGGCGAGCCCCCTTACGTGCCGCAGCATCGCGCGCTTGCCGCCGATGCGCGCATAGGAGGTGCGCTCGAAGCCAAGCAGGTATTGCGAATAGGTCCAGCCCTTGCCTTCTTCGCCGATCCGGCTGTCCTCCGCCACCTGAACATTGTCAAAGATCACTTCGTTAAGCGCATGCGCCCCGTCGATCGAGATGATCGGCTTCACGGTCACGCCAGGCGCTTCCAGAGGGCAGCAGATGAAGCTGATGCCTTCCTGCTTCTTCTCGCCGCGGCTCGTCCGCGCAAGGAGGAATATCCAGTCCGCATGCTGCGCGGCGGAGGTCCATACCTTGTGGCCATTCAGCGTATAGACGCCGTCTTTAAGCACGGCGGAAAACTCGAGGCTCGCGAGGTCCGATCCCGCGCCAGGCTCCGAATAGCCCTGCGCCCAGCCGACCGAGCCATCGCGGATCCCCGGCAGCCAGCGCGCCTTCTGATCGTCCGAACCGAACGTGTAAAGCACCGGCCCGACATAAATCACACCCATCGGCGTCACGGTCGGCACACCGGCGCGCTCGAGTTCCTCGTCGAACACATACTGTTCCTCGAGGCCCCAGCCCGGCCCGCCGTATTCCTTCGGCCAGGCCGTCGCCAGCCAGCCCCTCGCGCCGAGTGCCATCTCTGAGATGCGCACATCCGCCGTCGTCAGCGGCGTGCCCGCCTTGTACTTCGCGATGATGTCCTTTGGAAATTCCGTCTCGAACCAGGCCCGCACATGCGCGCGGAACGTCTCGGTTTCAGGGGCAAATTTCAGATGCATGGCCGCGCTCCTCATACGGCGCAAAGCCTATGCGGATGCCTGCTCGAGACAAGGGGTCACGCGGGGAAAAGCCCCTTGCGTCAGCCGCCCCAACAAAAATGCCCTCCCCGTTTCCGGGAAGGACACCCTGGTCTGGCCGCGTGACGGGGATTAAGCGGCTTTCGTGTCCGCAATCCACTGGTCCACTTTCCGCGTCAGCAGGTCCAGCGGCAGCGCGCCGCCGCCAAGGATCGTGTCGTGGAAGGCGCGGATGTCGAACTTGTCACCCAGCTCGGCTTCGGCTTTCGCGCGCAGCTGCTGGATATGGATCATGCCGATCTTGTAGGCCGTCGCCTGGCCCGGCGTCACGATGTAACGCTGAACCTCGGAGCGCGCCTGCGCCTCGGTGATGGCCGAATTGTCGAGGAAGTATTGCACAGCCTGGTCTTCGGTCCAGCCTTTCGAGTGCAGGCCCGTGTCGACCACTAGGCGGATGGCGCGCCAGATTTCCGAGCCGAGGCGGCCAAAGTCCGAGTACGGACTTTCAAACGTGCCCGGCATTTCCTTTGCGAGTTTCTCCGAATAGAGGCCCCAGCCTTCCGAGTAAGCGGTAAAGCCCGCCTGCGTACGGAATTTCGGCACGCTGGTCAGCTCCTGCGCGATCGCGATCTGCATATGGTGGCCCGGCAGGCCCTCGTGATACGCGATCACTTCCAGTTCGCCCTTCGGCATCGCCTTCATATCCGAGAGGTGGGCATAGTAGATGCCCGGGCGCGTACCGTCCGGCGTGCCCGGATAATAGTGCTGGGCCGCGCCCGGCTGTTCACGGAAGGCCTCAACGCGCTTCACGACGAGATCGGCTTTCGGCAGGATGCCGAAATAGTTCGGCAGCTCGGCCTTGATCTTGTCGATGCCGGCGGTGGCGTCGGCGATATAGGCTTCGCGGCCCTCATCCGTATCCGGATAATAGTGCTGCTCATTGTCCTTGTCGTCGCGGATGCTGGTGAAAAACTCGTTCAGCGTTCCGGTGAATCCGACCGCAGTCTTGATCGCCTCCATTTCGGCATGGATGCGGTCGACTTCCGAAAGACCCAGCTGGTGGATCTCGTCGGCGGTCATGCTGGTGGTCGTCATCTGACCGAGCATGAAATTGTAATAGGCTTCACCTTCCGGCTGCAAGTTTGCGCCTTGCGGACCTGCCGCATCCGGCGAGTTCGCCATATCGGCGGTCGCGAAGGCAATCAGGTCGTTATAGAAGGTCAGGAACGGGCCGTTCAGCGCCGCTTCGGTTTGCGCCGTCAGCTGCGCGGCGGTTTCCGGCGTCGTCTTGCCGGTATCGACCAGCTTCTGAACATCGGCCTTGAAGTCGGCGAAGATCGCCGAGTCCGGACCGGCCGTGAACGGAGCGCCGGTGATGATCTTCTTCGACTGGTCGATAACGCCTTCATAGGCAAATTTTGGCGCGTGCACACCTTTGGCCGCATTGTCCCTGGCAATCGAAAGCGCGTCCTGGAGCGCTGCGGCGGCCGCCGTGATGCGGGCCACATAGGCGCGCGCACCGGCTTCATCGTCGACCTGGTGGAACTGCATCAGGAAGGTCGCGGCAAAGCTCTGCACGCCGCTCATCTGGTCGAACACATAGCCGTTGCTGCGGAAGGCGACGCCGGCAGCCGCGCGGTCATACTGGTAGACCCAGAGGTCGAAGGAATCCTTGTCTGCCGGCGACAGCGCGGCGTAGTCGAACGTCGCCTTCAGCTCGTCGGTCGCCGCTTTCTGCCAGGCCAGCTGCTCGTCGGCGCAGGCAAAGGTGAAACAGTCGATCTGGTCCTGCTTGTCCTTGCGGCCCTGGAAGGTCAGGCCGATCGGGCTGAACTGGAGCTGTTCCTCATATTTGACATCAAACCAAGCGTTCAGTTTGGCGCTCTGCTCGGCCTGTGCCGCAGCGATTGCGGCCGGGTCAGCGGTGGTTGTGTTCGGGGCGCAGGCGCCCAGCATGGCAATAAGGGCAATGGCCGATACAGCGGTACGGATCATGGGGGTCTCCTGAAAACGGACTTTCCGTTTAACGATAAACTTCCGTAACCCTCACCGCCCCATGCGTCAACGCCCCGAGGAGGCCAGAATTGGCAATTCGGGAATCCGCCGCTAAGCAAAACCATGACCGAAAAGAAATCTGCCTCTGCCCCCCGCTCCATCCGCCTCGGCACCCGCGGCTCTCCCCTCGCCCTCGCGCAGGCCCACCAGATTGCCGCCAGCCTGAAGGCAGCTTCCGGCGGCGCCATCGAGGCTGAGATCGTCACTTTCACCACCACCGGCGACAAGCTGACGTCCGAGCGCCTGATCAATTCCGGCGGCAAAGGCCTTTTCACCCGCGAACTCGACGAATCCCTTTCGGCCGGCGATCTCGACATTGCCGTCCATAGCCTGAAGGATGTCCCTTCCCTTCTGCCGCCCGGACAGGTCTTCGTCGCCTTCCCGGAGCGCGAGGATCCGCGCGACGGCTTCGTCTCGCCCGCCGCAAAGTCCCTGCGCGACTTGCCGCAGGGCGCCCGCCTTGGCACCGCGTCGCTGCGCCGCGAAGCGCAGGCGCTGGCCCTCCGTCCGGACCTCAAGGTCGTCACCTTCCGCGGCAATGTGCAGACCCGCATGCGCAAGCTGGAAGAAGGCCAGGCTGACGCCACCTTCCTCGCGATGGCCGGCCTGCGCCGTCTTGGATACGACCATATGGCAACGCCCATTCCGGTCACCGACATGCTGCCCGCCGCTGCCCAGGGCATCATCGGCGTCGTCGCCCGCGAGGACGCCGACAGCGAACTGCGCGCCGCGCTCGCGAAGCTGAACGTCGCCGTCAGCGAGGCCGCTGCCACCGCCGAGCGCGCTTTCCTCACCATGCTCGACGGCAGCTGCCGCACGCCCATCGCCGCCCACCTTTCGGACGAAGGCGCAAACTGGCGCCTCACCGGCGAAGTGCTCAGCCCCGCCGGTGACCAGCGCTGGACCGCCACCGGCACGGCGCGGAAATCCTCTTCGATGGCGCAGCTGGCCCAGCTTGGCCGGGATGTTGCCTCCGACATCCGCGCCTCCGCCAAGGGTAACTTTCCCGTCTTCGGCGACGAGCGGTGAGCCTTGCCGTGATCGTCACGCGGACGCTGCCCGGCGCCCGTGACACGGCAGACGCGCTGCGGGCGGCGGGTTATGCGCCGATCCTCTCGCCCATGCTGCGCATTGTCGATACCGGCTTCGACGCGGGCCTCGCGGGCGGCGTTGAACACATCGTCTTCACCAGCGCCAACGGCGTCCATTCCGTCGCCCGCGCAGACCTTGCGAAAGACATCCGCGTCTGGTGCGTCGGGCCCTCCACCGCCGAAGCCGCGCGCGCCGCCGGTTTCACCGATGTCATCGAAGGCGACGGCAATGCCGACGATCTTGCCCGCACGATCCTCGCCTCCGGCGCGCAAGGCCCCCTGCTCCACATCGCCAATGAAGGCGCCGCCGGAAACCTCGTCTCCGCGCTGCGCGCCGCCGGCCATGATGCCCGCTTTGCCGCGCCCTATCGCACCGAAGCCGAAGCCTCTCTCTGCGCCGGCGCCCTCACCGCGCTGGCCGGGCCGGCGCCGGTTGTCCTGCTGCTGCATTCGGCGAAGGCGGCCGGCGCCGTAGCCGCCAGCGCGCCGGACCTTTCGAACGCGGCCGCCGTCGCCATCTCGGCCCCCGCCCTCATCGCGCTGAAGGATCAGGCCGGAAAAGGCGCCTGGATTGCCGCCCGGCCCAATGAAGACACCCTCATGGAGGCCCTTGCCGGAGCCGCCGCCGCGCTTTGCCCTTGAACCGCCGCTGTGCCACACTCTTTTGAAACCTGAAGCTGCCCATATAGGCGCCATGACCGATGATCCTTTCCGCGACACGGACCCCCTGAATGGTCCGATCGACGCCCAGTTCGAACCGGCCCCGGCCGGCCCGGAGAAAGCCGCGCGTCCGGCGCCCGGCTGGCTGGCGCTCGGCGCGGCAAGCCTGGCTTCCGCCTTCATGGGCGCCGCCGCCGGAATCTTCGGCGCAGGACTTCTCGGCCCCGGCAATACCGATGATCTCGCCGCCGCCCAGAAACGCCTCGAGGCGCGCGTCACTGAAGTGATGACGGTGCAGGGCGCCATCGATGAGAAACTCTCCGAGCCCGCCGCCGCCTCTGCCGAACTTGCAGGCCTGATCCGCGAACTCGATACCGTCTCGCGCCGCCTCGACCAGGCCATCGCGGCCGGCGGCGATCCGGACGCCCAGTCGGATCTGGCCGAACGCATCGACGCCCTCGAAGACCGCGCGCCGCGCGCCGAGGTCACCGCGCTGACTGAACGCCTCGCCGGTCTCGAAGCTGCGTCCCGCGAGGCCGCTGCTGAATCCAGCGCCGCGCTCAAATCCAGCGGCAGCCGCGCCGAAGCGGCCCTTGCCCTCTCCGCCATCGAAGCCGCCACTCGCCGCGGCACTGCTTTCGAGTCCGACTACCGCGCATTG
>NZ_JBBEBT010000109.1:0-1061 GCF_040882205.1 Hyphomonas sp. | reverse complement strand
TGTTGACGTGCGGCTTCGTACGCTCAAACTTTGCCTTGCCCATAGGGCCTCTCCTCTTTCCGGGTCTGCGCCCGGACTGCCGGACGAGGTTTAACCAATATCTTGCCAGGCCGCCTGCCTGCTGATCGCGCCTCATACCCATGTCGCCACCGGGATTCAAGCGGGCTTGTGACACTCTCGAGGCCTTATTCGCAGGGCCTTGCCGCAGGGTCCGGGTAAGCCGATAACGCGCGCTGACCCCCTGAACCGCTGCGGAGCCTGCCTTGAGAGACGAACTGCAAACACAGGCCGCCCGTCTCGAAGGGGCTTCGCTGCGTGATCTGGCGGCGGCGCGGGCGCCGGCCCCTGCCCTGACAGCGGCAGGCTGGAAGGTCAGCCTGGCGCGGCATTACCTCGATACGGCCGCCGAAGCGGCGCTGCTGAAGCATGGCGCCGAGGCGGGACTTGATGCGGCAGCGCAGCGTCTGTTCGGCGGCGAGATCGTCAACCCATCCGAAGGCCGGCCGGCGCTGCACTGGGCGCTGCGGGCAGGATCTGCGCTGACGGGCGAAGCCGAGGCGGTGCGCCAGGGCGTGCTGCCGGCGCTGGATTTTGCCGGGAAAGTCCGGTCGGGCGAGGTTCGCACGGCGGGCGGCGGACGGTTCAAGGCGGTGGTGCATATCGGGATCGGGGGATCGGATTTCGGACCCCGCCTTGTGGCGGACGCGTTCGAGGACCTTGCCGACCGCGCGATCACGCTACGCTTTGCGGCCAATGTCGATCCGTTCGACCTTGACCGGGCGCTGGTGGGGCTTGACCCGAAATCGACGCTGGTGATCGGTGTGTCGAAATCGTTCGGCACGGAAGAAACACTGTATAATGTTAACCGCGCGCGGCTCTGGCTCCAGGGCACGCTGGGTGACAAGGCGAACCAGCATCTGGCGTTGGTGACGGCGAACCCGGACAAGGCGAAGGCCTGGCTCGGTGGGCGCGAAGCGCACCTGTTCGACATGCCGCTGTCGGTGGGGGGAAGGTTCTCGTTCTGGTCGGCGGCGTCACTGGCCTGGATGATCTCGCTGGGT
>NZ_JBBEBT010000108.1:0-5771 GCF_040882205.1 Hyphomonas sp. | reverse complement strand
GATAGTGGTGACGCCGTGCGAGAGGGCGGGCTTGGCATACCCGTCCCAGAGGAGCTGGGCATCAAAGTGCGTATGCGGATCGATGAACCCGGGGGAGACGACCTTGCCCCCGGCATCGATTTCCTTGCGGCCCTTTTCGGCGATGCGTCCGATCTTTGCGATGCGCGTGCCGCTGAGCGCGATGTCGGCATTATAGGCGGGCAGGCCGGAGCCGTCGACGACGCGGCCATTTCTGATCACCAGATCGTACATTCCATATTCCTCCCTAATGTTCTGTGTTCTGAGTTTCGGCATATCTGCCGGATGATGCGACGAGGGCGTCGCGGACTTTTTCCCAGCTGGCGCCGATCAGGCCATCGGCCGAATCGGCGGCGCAGGATGTCAGCAGCGTGCGGACGGCAAATTCATCGAGAGCGACGAGGGACTGGCCGCCATTATCGAACGACAACGTGACGACCAGTTCGGCTTCGCCATCATGGGCGGCGGCGATCTGGACGTGGCTGATCGTTGCGTGCGTCATGGTTCAGGCGCGGGGCGGCTCGATGAAGATGACGTCGCTCGGCAGGATCGGGTTGGCGCCGCGCACGCCGCCTGCGACACCGGCGGCGCGCATGAATACGTGCAGGTTCCAGCTTTGCAGCTGGGAGACGGCCTCGGCCTCGGGCGTGCCGGGCAGGCAACGGGCGGCAATGGTCGCCCAGGTGTCACCGCCTTGGGGCAGGATGGATTTGCGGACGGTCGAAAGGGCGGCGGCGGGCATGGCGGTTTTTCTCCGTGTCGGCGGAGAAATTTAGAACATGTTTCAAATTTACCGGCAAGCGGGTCCGGGGGTTTAAAAGGGTATGACGTAGGGTCCGCCGAGGCCATGACCCGGCGGCATGCAATTCGGGGTGTCGGGTGAACCCGGCCGGTGGCGGCGCGTCAGAAGCCGTGGCGGCCCAGGCCTTCGAAATCGGCGACGGTGTCCACTTCCGCCCAGCGATGGTCCTTGATCAGGACTGTGTCGACGGCGCCGGTCGTGTTGGCGAGGGCGTCGATGGCTTTCAGGAACCAGGCCGCCACGCCGTCCTGCGTGCGCATCATCTGTTCGAGCTTGCTGCGGAAGAGCTCCACGCCTTCGTCCATGAAGCGCAGCATGCCGATGGATTCGGCGTGGGTGACGTCGAGCGGGAGGGTCTTGGCGATGGCCTTGAGCTTGGTGCCGTCGAGGGTCACTTTCATGTCGTCGGAATCGTAGCTGGCTTTCTGGTCGATGGTGACCTGGATGGGGCAGGCCGGATTGCTGATAACCGCCTTGAGGAGGGCCAGATCGAACAGGGTATCGCCGTTGATCAGCAGGAAATCGCCGTCCATCTGCTCACGGACCATCCAGCAGCTGGCGAGATTGTCAGCGACCTGGAAGAAGGGGTTGAAGAAGGACTTAGGCTTCAGCGGGCCGGTGCGGCAGGCGAGCTCGGCTTCGACGAGGTTCGGCATGTAGCCCGTGACCACCGTGACATCGCGGATGCCGGCGGCTTCGAGCGTGTCGAGCTGGTAGCCGAGCAGCGTCGTGCCCTGCACCGGCAGCAGGCATTTCGGCATGGACTCAGTGAGGGGCAGGAGGCGGGAGCCGCGGCCGGCGCTCAGGAGGATGGCTTTCATGCGGGGAGGGCGCCTTTGGCTTCGAGGAACTGGATATCGGGCGATGTAAAATCGGCTACGGTGATGGGGTGGGTTTGCGCTGCGCGTTTTAGACCAGCAGAGGGGTTCACCGCAATCGCGTGATCTGCCTGCAGCAGCATGCCGAGATCCGAGATGTGATCGCTATAGGCGTAGGTTGGCGCGGCGAAGTTGAATTCGTCGAGGCGGCGCAGTTTTTCCGCCCCGTAGCAGTTGGCGCCGGATAGGCGCGGTCCGGCGCCGGTGGTCCAGTCGAGCCGGGTTGCAATGACCTGGTGCACGCCGAGCGCGCGGGCGAGATGGTCCGCGTAGAGATCGACCGAGGCGGTGGCGATGACGAGGTGGTCGCCGCGCGCGGCGTGCCAGCGGATGGCGGCAACGGCGCCGGGAAAGAGACCGGTTTCGACTTCGCGGGCGATAAAGGCCCGGGCGGCGGTGTCAAGGTGCGCGCGGCTGAGCCAGGTGAGCGTCTTCAGGGCGCGGACCTTGACGGAGTCGCGCGTGGCGAGGCGCAGCTTGTAGGCGAGGCCGTGCAGGGCGAGAACGGGCAGGGTAAGCCAGAACGCCGGGCGGCGCCGGTTCACGAATATCAGGAAGCGCGTCCAGGTGGGCTGGCGGGTGATGGTGCGGTCAAGGTCAAAGATCGCGGTGCCGGCCATGCGGGTCAGCCTTCGAGCCAGGAGACCGGCGCAGACGGTTGCATCAGGCCCTGCACGAGACGCACGCCGTGAAAGACGAGGCAGGCGGCCGTCCATACGGCGACTGCGACGAAGCCCCACGCGGGCTGGCCGGCGATCACTGACACCATGAAGATTACCATGTTCGGATTCCGGCGCGCTGTGATCTCGCGCATGAAGGAGTCGATTGGGCGCCAGACGTGGATATGGAATCCGAAGCGGCGCATGAAGATGCCTTCCTCGATGCGGTTCAGGACGTACCCGGCAAGGATCACGATGAGCGAGCCGGAGAGCCATTCCTGCGCAACGTTGTGCGGGGCGGCTGTGGCGAGGCCGACGAACATTGCCCAGTACCAGAAGGGCGGATGGATCAGGTCGATGCCGTGATCGTAGATATTGCCCCAGCTGGAATAGGTCATTGTGGTGCGGGCGAGCTTGCCGTCCACGGTGTCGAGGAAGGTCATTGCCCAGGCGGCCGCGATACCGGCTGCCCAGGCGCCGGTCCAGAAAGCCCAGAAGGCAAGGATGACGAAGCCGAGGCTGGCAGTGGTGACGGTATTGGGCGAGATGCGCAGCCAGGCGCAGAAGCGCGTGGCATGGAAGGCGGGGACGGGCCAGGCGTATTTGGTGACGATGTCGGTGACGCCCTTGTACGAGCCCCTGAACAGGATGCGCTCGATTTCGACCGCCGGCTGCGTGCGCATCGAGAGGGCGTAGGGCACTTCGCGCTTGCGCAGCGACTTGTTGTAGGCGTCGGCGAGGTCATGCATGTCGCCGGGCTGGAGGCCGGCTTCGACGAGGGTGGCACGCAAGACGTGCGGCGCGCTGAAGAGGGGCAGGACGGTTTCCGGGGCGGCGCCGTCCGGCAGGTGGACGGCGACGAGTTGTTCGCCGTTTCCGTCAGCCGTGGGGGCAACGAGCGCGGCGCCCGGGCGGGCGAGCAGGTTGCGCTGCAGCGAGGGCGAAAGGATCCATTCCGCGGCTGCCAGCAGGCGACCGCCGGCATCATCCACGCCTGCGGCACCAGCCTTGGACCACGCGCGGCGCTGCCATTCGGCCAGATCCAGCCCCCAGAGCCTGACCGGGAGGTCGCCCAGAAGGCGGAGCGAAACGGAAGGTGTCGTCATTCGGAAAATATGCCTAAGTCTGGTCGGATTGTCTTGGATCGTCAGGGAAGGAGCAGTTCATGGGCCGGAACGCAACATTTGAAACATTTGGCGGGGCTGGGACCCTGATCGCCGATTATACCTACTGGAGCGTGCAGGCGCGGCCCAAACAGGCGACGATCGGCGCGCTCGTGATCCTGTCACATAGCCAGTCGACGGCCTTTTCGGACCTGCCGCCCAATGCTTTCGCTGAATTGTCCGAAGTTGTGGAAGACGTCGAGACAACAACGCAGAAAATCTTTGGTTATTCGAAGATCAACTACCTGATGCTGATGATGGTGGACCCCCACGTGCATTTCCATGTGCTGCCGCGCTACAGCGCGCCGGTTTTGTTCGAGGGCGCGACCTTTACCGATCCGGGCTGGCCGGGTCAGCCAGACCTCGGCGCATCGGACGGGTTGGCGGACGCCCGCCTTGTTGCGGCGGCACTCCGGCGCGCCTGGCCCCGGCCGGTGACCTGAACGCACCGGCCCGCGCACTGGCCAGCGCACCGGCCAGCGCACCGGCCAGCACACCGGCCAGCGCATCATGTGGACCGCTTCAAGAGGATGCTTCGCACGAGGATGAGGTCGCCGGGCGAGTCGACGTCGATGGCGGCCTCGGCGAAGGGCATCTTCACGACGGCGATGCGCGCGCCCATCCGGCTTGAGATCAGTTCGAACACGCGCTGAACGCCGGGGCGTCCGATGAGGATGCGCAGGGCTGTGAGCGGGCCGAAGCGCCAGGCAATGCGCCAGGGCTGCTTGCGGTCCTGCTCGGCGGACTTCCAGAAACCGATCACTTTGAGCGCAGCCGGCGCCGCGATGTAAAAGAGGTTGCAGCCGGAAAGCGGCTCGCCGCCGAAGTTCAGGTAAGTGCGCTTTGTTTCGGGATAGGCGGGCTGGACCGTGTCACGGCCCGCGAAGGCGACGGTCAGGTCTGCGCGGCCCTCGATTGCGGCGGCGAGGAAATGGTCCACCATCGCGGGCGTCAGCAACGCGTGGTCGCAGGTGGTGACGAGGAGGGGGAGGGTGAGGCCTTGCTCGATGGCGCCCAGCAGGCTCGATGCCGGGCCGCCCGCCACGCAGGCAGCCGCCTGCACGGGCGTTTGTCCGCGCGCACGTTCGAGCAGCGGCGCAGTGAGGCCTGAGACGTAGGCGGGCTGGCACACCCGCTGGCTTTTGCTCAGGGCACGCAGGACACGGGCGAGCATGGGTTCGCCGAGAATGTCGATGAGCGCCTTACTCTCCACGCCTTCCGCCTCGCACAGCGGATCGCCGCTTGCGCGCGCGCCGGCGAGCACGAGTGCGTAAACCGCTGGCGCGCCTGCAGCGGTGCTCAAAGGGCTTTCTCGTAGATGCGGTAGGTCTTGTATTTCGGGGCATCCCACAGCGACATAAGGTTGACCAGGTCGCGGTTGCTTTCGAGAATCCAGGATGCTTCGACTTCGCGCATGCCGCGTGCATGCTGGGCGGCAAGGGCGGCGTCGGTGCAGGCGACCATCGTGACGAGGCCGCGCTTCGTCTTCTGATGCCGGCGGCGCAGGCCTGCGAGCGGCAGGCGTCCGGTGCGGGTGCCCTTGATCTTGAGGCGGTGCAGCAGCTGCGCCCAGCCAAACGGCAGGAGTTTGCCGTCCAGTCCTTCGATGGCTTCGTTGAGGTTCGGCAGCACCAGTGTGAAACAGGCGGGCTCGCCTTCGATTGACCCGATCCAGAGGCCGTCTTCCCGGATCAGTGGCTTCAGCTCGTTAGCAAGGTGGGTGATCTCATCCTTGCCGAAGGGCACGAAGCCCCAGTTCTGCGACCAGGCATCATCGAAGATGTCGAGCACCAGTCTGATCTCGTTCGCGTAGTCGCGCATCTTCACGGTGCGGATTTCGAGCGCCGCGTCACGGGTGAAGGATTTCGTCAGCCTGCGGAGCGCTTCGGGCGCTTCGTAGGTTTCGTGGAGGTGCATCATGTAGGCGTGCATGTCCATGGCTTTGGTATAGCCGAGGCTTTCGAGGGACGGGGCATAGTCCGGGCGCCCGTGCGGCATCATCATCACTGGCGGGCTGGCGAATCCCTCGACCAGCAGGCCGCATTCCTCGTTGACGGAAAAATTGAACGGTCCGGCAATCTTCTCCATGCCGCGCGCGCGCAGCCAGTCTTCGGCGCCGCGCATCAGGGCCGCCATCGTTTCGGGATCCGGGGTGACCGTATCGAGGAATCCGAAGTGTCCGGTCTGGTCATTGTAGCGGCTGAGATGGGCCGGATTGGTGAAGGCGGCAATCCGGCCGACGACCTCGTCG
>NZ_JBBEBT010000107.1:0-5826 GCF_040882205.1 Hyphomonas sp. | reverse complement strand
CCGCCCGTCCGGTCAGGAACAGGTTGCCCTGCGCGCCCGCGCCATGCGCGACCCATTCGGCCGGCGCCGCGTAGATCGTCTCCGGGGTGGGGGGCACTTTTTTAGGCAAGCTCAGGGGCTGACGAGGCGCATCTGGCGCGCCTTGCTACCGCTTCCGGTGCTCGCCACCACCTGCCACCCGAGCGCTTCATAAGCGCGCCGTGCGCCCATGTTCTCGGTGTCGACATCCAGGCTCAGCGCGCCGCTCGCGCCCTGGTGCGCCACTTCCAGAAGGCCCCGCGCCACGCCGCAGAAGCGCCAGTCCGGCGCCACAAACAGGTGGTCGACATAGTCCTGCGGAGCCTGCAGCGTCAGAAAGCCGACTACGCCGGCATCCGGCTCCTGCGCCACCCAGGCGGCTTGCGGGCTGAGCGCCCGGCGCAGGATCATGTATTGCCCCCGGTTGCGCACGCGCCAGGGCATCTGGGTCAGGCAGTCCCGGAAGATCGACAGGCAGGAGCCGGCGTCCGCTGCGCTGAACGGCCTGATACTCCATCCGGCTCCCGGGTGCTTGTACATGGGCCGAAGTTTAAAGTGAGGCGGGCGCGGCGTCCAGCCGGAAGCCGTCCTGCGCGCAGCCGAGTGGTGCGTGTGCGGGGCTGGATGAAATCGTGCCGCCACAGCTCACATCTGCATCGTCCAACCTTCAACGCCCATCGCGGCCTGCCGAACGGCTTCCGACAGCGTCGGGTGCGCATGGCTGGTGCGGGCGATGTCTTCGGACGAGGCGCCGAACTCCATGGCCACCACGACCTCTGCGATCAGCTCGCCGACGCCTGTGCCGATCATGTGCGCGCCGAGGATCCTGTCGGTGCCTTTCTCGGCGAGGATTTTCACGAAGCCCAGGGTTTCGTGGTTCGTCCGTGCACGGGAATTGGCCATGAAGGGGAACTTGCCCTTCACATACTCCACGCCCGCCGCTCTCAGCTCTTCCTCGTTTTTGCCGACCCAGGCGATTTCCGGGTTCGTATAGACGACGCTCGGCACAAGATTATAGTCCACATGCCCCGCCCTGCCAGCGATCAGCTCGGCCACCGCCGTGCCGTCGTCCTCGGCCTTATGTGCCAGCATCGGCCCGTGGATACAGTCGCCCACGGCCCAGACGCCATCCGCCACCTTGAAGTGGCCATCGACAACTTCGATCACGCCGCGCTTGTCAGTCTTGCCGCCCACTGCCTCGAGGCCGAGACCCTCCGTATACGGCTTTCGGCCGACGGCGACGATCACGATATCGGCGTCCAGCGTCTCGGCGGCGCCGCCCTTGGCAGGCTCCATCGACACTTTCAGTTTCGACTTCTGCTTCTCTATGCCGGTCACTTTGGTGCCCAGCCTGAAGGTCAGGCCCTGTTTCTTGAAGGTCTTCTCGGCTTCCTTGGCCACTTCGGCGTCGGCCGGCGGCAGGATGCGGTCGAGATATTCGACCACGGTCACATCCGAGCCGAGCCGCGCCCAGACCGAGCCCATCTCGAGGCCGATCACGCCTGCGCCGATCAACACGAGTTTCTTCGGCACGGCTTTCAGGCTGAGCGCGCCGACGTTCGAGACGACGCGCTCCTCGTCTATCTCGATGCCGGGCAGGGAGGCAGGCTCGGAGCCCGTCGCGATCACGATGTTCTTCGTCTCCAGCAAGCGCGTGCCGCCATCCGCCAGCACGACTTCGACCTTGCCGGTTCCGGCAATCCTGCCGCGCCCCTTTATGTATTCGACCTTGTTTTTCTTGAACAGGAATTCGACGCCCTTGGTCAGGCCTTCAACCGCCTCGTCCTTCTGCGCCATCATCTGCGCGAGATCGAGTTCGACCTTCCCGGTCTTGATGCCGAGCGCGGCAAACTCGTGCTGCGCGGCGTGAAAGTAATGCGAGGCGTTCAGCAGGGCCTTCGAGGGGATGCAGCCGACATTCAGGCACGTGCCGCCAAGCTTGCCGCGCGTCTCAATGCAGGCGACCTTGAGGCCCAGTTGCCCGGCGCGTATCGCGCAGTTGTAGCCGCCGGGGCCGCCGCCGATGATGACGACGTCATAGGTCTCTGCCATGGGAATATATTCCTTTTAGCGGGCACGTGCCGCGCGATTCGAACTGCGCCGCATACCTATGCATTCCCACCCCGAAATCAATCCACAGGGACCGGAAAACAGACCTAGCCTCGCTTGAAGATCGCCAGCATCGCCGCCAGGGCGATCATCAGCGCGCCGGTGATCGCCTCGTCCATCCACAAGCTCGAATCGGTGCCCATGCCCGCCATCACTCCGGCCAGCGCGGCAAACAGGATCGCGCCGAGCATCGCCAGCCAGCCGCCGCCCTTGATGTTGAGCGCGGCCATCCCGCCGCCTATCACCGCGAGGGCGGAGGCGATGAGGCGCCAGAGACTGGTCGGCGGCTGCAGCAGCGCGTCATCCAGCGGGCTGCCCCGGCTGACAATCATCTGCACGGCTGAAAACCCCTGCCAGAACAGCCAGGCGGCAAGCAGCGCGAGAACGACGGCGGCAATCTTGCGGATCATGTGTGTCCCCTCCCGGAACGTGTGTCTGGAGAGAGGCTAGGCCGATGCGCGCCGCACCGCAACGGGCGAGGCAGGTCAGGCCGCTTCGTCTTCCCGCCCGGCCAGGCGGGCGAGGGCGGCGGCCCGGTTCGCCCGGCGCCGCTGGGCCTGCGCAATGAACATCGCGCGCTGGCGCTGCACGACGATGTCCGGAACGAACAGCGGCGGGTGTTTCTTCTTCACCTTAGCGGGCTTCTCGGCGCGCACCGGCGCCCGCCGCGCTGCTAGCGCGGCGGCTACGGCGGGGTTCGCCATGTTTTCGGGCGTCACTTCCACGTCCATGAATTCTGGCGCCTGCTTGCGCAGTTCCCAGACTGCGATCAGCAACAGCACGGCGCCGGCCATCAGGCCCGCCATCGCGCCTTCACCCGCGCTGGGGTTTTCCCACCAGTTCGCATCGAAGTGCACGAGGAACACCGATGGAATCGAGAAGGCCAGCGCGAAGATGTACCAGCCCACCGCGCCGCCCTTTTTGGCCGCAAGGATGGCGCCGGAGGCGTAATAGCCGAGCGCTGCAAACAGGTAGGCCGCGCCATGCGCAATGCCGAGCTCGCGCCAGTTCACACCGTCGAGGCCGCCCGCGACATCATCCTGAACGACCCAGCCCATCACCATCACGATGGACGGCCAGCGCACGGCCGTCAGCGCGCCGAAGGCGAAGGCAATCGCATAGATGGTGAGCAGGATGGCAATAAGGCGGCGAGGCATCCGTCACGCGTAGCACGGGCGTGGTGAGCGCGCGTTGAACACGGTCGATGAAATTTGATTGATCTGCCGCGCAGCGGGCACCAGCGCCGGGACACCGGCCGGGGAGAAGACCAGCAGACTCAACGTCAGTTGCACCGCCGCCTGCAGCGCAAAAGTCATCCCCAGCCCTTCGATACTGGACCTGAGGTGCCAGGCCAGAAAAGTCAGTGCACAGATGAAATAGGGACAGGCAAAGATCAGCCCGCCCTGCAGGTCCGCAGCCAGCGTGAACAGCAAGGCAAAGCCCAGCGCCGCCGCCCCGGCCGCGTGCCAGTAGGTCGGTGTATAGCGGCGTGTCACTGCCAGAACGCCCCATAGCGCAATACTGGAGATGGCCGGCCACACGACAACGAAGCCAAAGATCGGGGGCGGCGGGCTGCTGTCCGCGCCGCCCGGCGCAGGAAAGGTCAGAACAGAAAGCACCGCCACCAGCGCCGTGCCGAGCACCACAGCCAGATAGGCCGGCCACAGGTTCGTCACGAAAAATCGCGTCTTCACCCGGTCCATATAGTCGACCAGGTTGCCATGCCTGCGCACCAGGCCGGTCAGCGGCGTGTCGAAACATTCCGCCGCGCAGGAGATGAGCACCGCCGACACGCCGGCATCCGCCGCCGTCGGCCAGTCCCCGAACAGGAAGGCCTGCCCGGCCAGCTGCCCCGTCACCGCGTCGAGATCCCAGGCCGCCAACTGCATCCGCTCGGCCTGGGAATGACGCCCCAGCCCGCTTTCATACTGCGCGGCGGCACTACCTTCGCGCACCTGCTTCATCACACCCGAGCGCGCTGCCCCCGGCACATCGCTGAAAAACAGCGCCGGGCCTTTCTCGAAGTTCGCGTCCTTCAGCCAGCGCTGTATGAGCATGACGCCGGCAAGGTGCCTTCCGCCATCCGCTCAAGCGCCCAGCTGGCGGCCCGCTGCGCATCATCCAAACCATCGACAAACGAGCGGCCCAGATTGGCTTCCATATGGGCCCGGATGAAATTCGTGTCCTCGACCAGTGGGCCGCCATCCTTGGTGTACGGCGCCTTGCGCTTCGGCGCGGATTCAAGGTCTGCATAAGCCCGGTCGAACCCTGCGCCGAGCATCTGCAGCTACATGTCCGCTTTCATCATATAGGGGCCGGGCGAGGGGCAATCGAACATCGGGCCCCATCCGTAAAAGGTGATCATGGTCTGTCTCCGTTCCCGGGTTTGCACTGAGGACTTGATAAGAGGCCACTGCTGACAGCACGGTGTCATTAGCGTGGCAGTAGAACCGAAATCATGAGACACACCGAACGCCTGTTCCAGATCATCCAGACCCTGCGCCGCCACCGCGCGCCGGTTACCGGGCAGGCGCTGGCCGAGGAACTCGAAGTCTCTCTGCGCACGCTTTACCGGGACATGGCCGAACCGATCGCGCAGCGTGTGCCGATCCGCGCCGAGGCCGGCGCCGGCTATGTGCTGGAGAAGGGGGATGACATACCGCCTCTGATGCTCACGGCGGACGAGCTGGAAGCTGCCGTCCTCGGTGCGCAATGGGTCGCCGCGCGCGGCGACGCTGCGCTGGCCTGCGCGGCGAACGCGACCTGATTGCCAAGCTCACCGTCGCCGTACCGCGTGAGCTGCAACCGGTGATCGTCGATTCCGGCCTGACGCCGGTCAGCTTCCGCAAGCGTCCGAAGGAAAGCATGGATGCGGGCATCGTGCGGCAGGCCATCCGTAGGCAGATGCAGCTGCGGATGGACTATGCCGACGAAGCTGGCGCCGTAACGCAGTGCCCGGTCTGGCCATTCCCCCTCGGCTATTGGGGCGAGGTAGAGCTGATCTGTGCCTGGTGCGAACTGCGCCGGGGCTTCCGCCATTTCCGCACCGACCGCGTGCGCGCCGCCCAAACCCTTGGGCGTTTTCCGGAACGCGTCGGCCGCCTGCGCAGGCGCTGGGAACAGGACAGCCGCAGCGCGATCGAGAGGGCGGGGTATACCCAGACAACACACCGTAGTTCCCAGCGGCGGTTAACGCACGCTACGTCCATGCCCGCGCACGGTTGGTTGCGGCCCGACCCGGCCAATCGCGTAAGCCATGACCTCACGCCGCGTCGTTGCGTTGGCACAGGTTTCCACGGGGATCTCTCTCGACCCGCGGGGGGTCTGCCATACGCCCATGGTCTGGTTGTCACCAACCTGTTGGACGGCGCCATCAAGATTGCGCCCGGTCTGCACGAGACACGCGGTGTTGCCGGCGCCGTCCTGCGTGATGACGCCGGTATTGTACCGGCCAAACTGGAGAATGCCTGCCGCATTCCCGCTGCCGGTCTGCGCGATGCCGGCGGCATTGCCGCGCCCCTGCTGGCCGATGGTTCCATAGTTCCCGGCGCCCTGCGCCCAGGCGGGTGAAAGGGCGAGGACGGCGAGAAAAATTCCCGAGACAAGAATTCTGGTACGGTGCATTTGGCGAGGCTCCTAGGACCGGCGTTCGGCGCTGCAGAGCGCGCCTTCGGCATCGCTCAGCACAAGGACTGCGCA
>NZ_JBBEBT010000106.1:0-5890 GCF_040882205.1 Hyphomonas sp. | reverse complement strand
GGCTTCAGCGCGTCGTGCAATTGCTTCCACGTTACGCCGGCTTCAGCGGTGACGTACATGTCCTGGACGTTGATCTCGGTGATCCGGTCGAGCCGGCTGAAATCAAGGATTGCGACACCTCCGCGGTCAGGCGTGTAGCCGTTGGTATAGGACATTCCGCCGCCGCGAGGGTTCAAGGCAACGCCGTAGCGGTGGGCCGCCGCGGCGACGCGCCCCAGGTCATCGACGCTTGCCGGGCGCACGATGAACTCGGCCATCTCGCCCTTTGACCAGATGTCCTGACTGTAGAGGCTGCGCGTACCGGGATCGTCGTCTACGGCATCTGCGCCGAGCATCTGGCGAAGAATGCCGGCAAGGTCGACAGCGGCGGTGAGGTCATCAGCCATGACAGTGGTTATCCTATTTCAAGAGGAGTGCAGAGCCCGATGAGGGCAGCGAGGACCAGGAGGGTCCAGATACAGGCAACCAGCGGGCGCGCCGCTGAGAGGGTCGCGGCAAGGCGCGCCTCGGCGCCTTGTGGATCGGTGCCGGTGAGCCCAGCGAGCGCCGGGCCAAGAGGCAGGAGCAGCCGGCGGATCGCGAGCCCCAGCAGGATGCAGCCCGCAAGCAGGAACAGTTTCAGTTCGAGAAAAAGGGGGAGGCTGACGGCGCCGGCGAGGCCGGCCAATGCCGCGGCGCACACGGCAAGGACGACCGCCCAGCGGATCACGAGGTCGAGGCGGCGCAGGACGGCGGATGCGCCGCCTTGCCGGCCATGCAGGTGCCAGACGAGCGCAAGCCAGCCGGCACTGAGAAGGCTGACGAGGGGCAGGGTCGCCGCGCTGAGTTCAAGCCAGCCCCTTGACTCGGCGAGCGCAAGACCGGTCGGCAGGGTGAGGATCAGCGCGGAGCGGGGCGCCATGTCGACGTCCCCGACAATCTTTGCAGCCAGCAGCCGGCGATCAGCCGGCACCCCCGGCAAGATCAGGTAGCGGCTTGTGTAGAAGGCCCCCAGGTCTCCGCCCAGCCAGTAGGCGAAGACGAGGATATGCAGCAGGCCAAAAATGGCAGCGTCGGGCATGTCACCTCACGAGATTTCAAAAGATATATCATTTGAAATCGCGCTGGCGATAGAGCCGAATTCACTTTTCGGACGTCCAGTCGTCCCGCTTGGACGAGTCGCGCGTGAACCGCATATGGTACTCGAACCTGTCCGCGCGGTAGTGAGCCGTAATATCCTGGACCGGCCGGCCGGAGGCATCGCGCATGATCCGGTGTATCCGCATCAGCGGGGACCCAGGGGCGACGCCAAGCACCGCCGCAACGGCTGGCTCAGCTGCAGTCGCCGAAATTGTCTGCTCGGCTTCCACGGGCGCGTGTCCTGCCCGTTCCAGAAGCCGGATGAGGGACTCCGAGGCGAGTTCCTGCTCGTCATAGCCTTCGGCAACGTCTTCGGGAATGTGGGTGATGAGGTAGGAGAATGGCTCGCCGGACAGCCGCCTGAGGCGCACAATGCGCTGCACGCTTGCGCCGCGCGAGAGCTCAAGCGCCTCTGCGATGGCGGGGCTGGCGACGCTGGTCGTGCAATCGAGCAACTGGACTTCTGTCTCGATGCCCATGCGCGTAAGCCCGTTGATCATCGTCTCGAAGCTGCCACGCACGGTCGGCGCAGCCGCATCATAGGTGACGACCGTTCCAATGCCCCTCTGGCGGCGCACCATGCCAGCGACCGCGAGTTCGTTCATGGCGCGCTTGACGGTGATACGCGAGACCCCGAGGGACTGTGTAAGGTCCTGCTCGGCCGGTAGCCGGGCATTGACCTTGAGGCGCCCGTCGAGAATCGCTGCTCGCAGAAGCTCGTAGATCTGCTGGTAGAGCGGGGTCTGGCTGCTCTCGTCGATCTGGTCTGCCGTCAGCGTAAGTGAGGGTACATCGAGCATCTGGGACGTCCTGTCTTGGCCCTACACGGTTAAAGCCTTCCCGCGTCTGCTGCAATTGCCGGGCCGGACAGGCCTGTTCAGCTGCCGGCCCCCTTAGAGAGGTCGTCCGGAGGGCCGCCCGCCGCGCGGTGGCGGATCGCGTCGCGCGATTCCCAGATTCGGCCGCCCATGTAGAGGCCGATCGAGTTCGTGAACTCCTTGTACTCGATGGACGAATAAAGGCCGCATGTGATGTAGGGGTCGTCCTGCATGAGGCGCCGGGCGGCGTCCAGGGTATCTGCAAGAACGAGGAATACCGACCCGACCAGGGCTTCGCCTCCGGGCTCTCGCACCGGTCCGGCCGTGATGTAACGCGTCCAGTTGGCTTCTACATGTTGCAGGTGGCCATCAAGGTAGCGGGCGCGCATGGCGCCGGCGCCGGGCCCGTCCCGGCAGATGACCAGGAAGCAGGGCGTCGGCAGACGCGGAACATGGGGCGGCTCAGAGGGCAGGGCAGCGTTCATCAGGAGGCCTATTTCAGGATGCCGGCGGCGATCAGACGGTCGATGACGGACTGCTGGGAGGCGAGCGCCCCGGCACGGTCGATCATGCGCCCGTCAGGGGTCCGGTTGGGGGCCGCGTGGCCGGCAGCCAGGTAGCCGGCAGCAAAGGCTGCCGCAGGAATCCTCGACAGCGTGTTGGTCATGCCGGTCTTCCGGCGGCCTTCACGCAGGGCGCCGAGATCGATCAAGGCATTGGCGTTCAGCGTCTCGCCTGTGCCGGCTTCGGCCAGCGCGCGCCCGTAGGGGTCGATGATGATCGACATGCCGTCCGTGGACGCCGCAGGTACGGGCGTTCCGTGGATGCCTGCGCTATTGGCCGAAACCACATACGCCATGTTCTCGACGGCCCGCGCCCGTTTGCAGATATGCTTCGGTGTGAGGCCCGGCGCGCCCACTTCGGAGGTCGGATGCAGAAGGATCTCGGCACCGGAGAAAGCCAGCATCCTCGCAATTTCCGGATAGAGGATCTCTTCGCTGGCCACGGTGCCAAGCGCGCCGATCGGCGTTTCGGCGACTGGAAAGACAGACTTTGCTCCGTAGACGTCGAGGTAGCGGTCCCATACATCGTAGGGGCTGGGGGCATAGAGTGAAATCAGGCGACGGTAGCGCAGCACGGTGTCACCGCCCGGGCCGTAGATCACATTTGCCTGGAAATAGAGTTCGGGGAAGTTCGGATCGGTTTCGTAATGGTTCGAGCACAGATAAACTCCCGCCGCCTGAGCAAAAGCGGCGAGGCGCTCAGGAAATGCGCCGGTCATGGGAATGGCCGCTTTTGCCTGCCAGGCCTCACGGCTTTCTGCCATGGGAAAACCGGTCATCCAGTATTCGGGCAGCACAACGAGCTGCACCTCATACCCGTTGAAGCCTTTCAGGAACGCCTTGGCCGCCAGCACCTGTGCCTGGACACGGTCGATGGACCTGTGCATGCGCGCGCGGGCATCTTCCGGGTGCGAGTCGGCATTGACCGCGTCGCAGGCGGTCTGGAGCGCGAGGGCTGTGTAACGCATCTTCTTGTCCTCAGGCAAAGGCAGCGACCGCGCTGCGCGCCGGCATGAGCCCGAGACCGGGCAGTTCGGTCAGGCCGGCCAGCAGCGCGTGCACCGCACTGATCCGGAACGGCAGGCCGGCGACATATGGGGTGAGCGTGAAGGCCATGGCGCCGGCGCCTTCCTTGTCGAACAGGGCGAGGTGTGAGCGGCCAGCTTCGATGATTTGCTCTGCCCACTGATCTTCCGACTGGGACCGCTCGACAAGCAGCCTGAAATCCGAAAGTTCGTTATAGTTGGGCAGGGCTGTCAGGTTGCCTTGCGGCGTGGACAGGCGCAGCGGCCGCATGTCCGCTTCCCAATCCAGACAGACCTCGAAGCCTGCCTCGGCAATGAGGGCGGGTGTCCTGAAGCTTTCATTCCGCGCCGGGCTCATCCATGTCACCGCGTTGGGCAGGGCCCGCCGCGTCTCGGCAATCAGCGCACGCTCTTCTTCTTCGCTCAGCCCCTGATGATGGATATGGGCGGTCGACACGCCATGGGCGGCAAGTTCGTGCCCCCCTGAAACCACGGCCTCGATGAGCGACGGATAGCGCTGTACGACGGCTGCGTTTGCGGCAAAAGTGGCTTTCACGCCGAACTGGGCGAAGGCGCGCAGGAGACGGAAAACGCCGACCCGGTTTCCATAGTCCCGGCTCGTATAGTGGCGCAGGTCCGGGTAGGGTGTGACCATCGCTCCGGGATGCTTGAAGGGCGCCGATGGCGGGTCAAGCGGAAAGAATTCGAGCGGCACGATGATGGTAGCAGCCAGTTTCAGGCCGCTGGCAAGTTCGCGGCGCGGACGCAAGGCCGCCGGCTCCCAGCCATAATAGGGATTGTCCATGCCCGCCTTGCGGTGCGGATACTCGAGATACGCATCTGGAAGCGGCATTACGCTTTTTCCTCAGAGGAAGGACCGGAAAAGCCGGTGCCTGGCCGGGCGTCGCCGCGGGCCGCGATATCGGCGATCGCAGCGTCCCAGTAATTGTCGCGGAAAAAGCCGGCGATCTCGGCGCCGGTCGCAAACCACACATCATCCCGGTGCGCACATATATGCCGGAGGGCGTCTTCAAACGGGTCCAGGCGATGGGGCTGGCTTACGAGATAGGCATGCAGCGGAATGCACATGACCGTTCCTGATCGCTCGCCCTCCTTCAGAAGCTGGTCGAAATGGCGCTTCAGGATGTCGGTGTACCGCGCAGGACTCCATCCTTGTACGGAGTAGGTGATCACATCGTTGACCTCAAGACTGTAGGGCAACGAGACGAGCTTGCCGGTGCGTGTCTTGAGCGGCTGGGGCTGGTCGTCCTGGAAGAGGTCGCAGCTGTACCAGAAGTCATGCTCCGCCACGAGGTCTAGCGTGCGCTCTGTATGGGTCAATGCGGGCGCCAGGTAACCGCGGATCCGCTGGCCGGTTGCCGCCTCGACCGAGCGGATGGAATCGGCCAGCACCGCGCGCTCCTGCGCCTCGGTCATCTCGTAGCTGAAACGGGTATTATAGATCCCGTGCGAGAAGAACTCCCAGTTTCGTGCGGCGACCGCTTCAATGATCTCGGGGTGATGGTCGATCAGGCCGATCGACAGGGAAATCGATCCGCGCAAGCCATACTTGTCGAACAGGTCCATCATGCGCCAGTGACCGACCGTATTGCCCCAGGCGCGCTGCGAATAGCCGGTTATGTCTGGATTGCCGCGCGGCCAGGCCTGACGTTTCGGATTGGGGGGGGGATTAAATTCATAGTACTCGATGTTCGGCGCAATCCAGAACGCGAGTTTCTTGCCGCCAGGCCAGGTGATTTTTGGCCGACCCTCATAGGGCCAGTAGTCATACAGATTAGGATCAGACTGGCTCATGGCGCATACCCTGCGATCCAGTCATGCACGGCCTGAACCGGCACGACGTCCGCATACTTGATCAGCAGGTCGGTCAGGTTGGCGAAATGATAGCTCTCATGCTTGTCGGCCACGCACTCGATCGGGACTATTGTGCGGTAGCCATGAGACAGGCTGTCGACGGCGGTCGCGCGCACGCAGCCTGACGTCGATCCGCCGGTCACGATCACGGTGTCGACCTTGTGCCAGACCAGGAAGCTCGCCAAGCGGGTCTCGAAGAAAGCGCTTGGCATGCGCTTTTCATAAACGGCGTCCACGGATGGATCGATTTCGAGGCGGTCATCGAATTCGTGACGGACACTTCCAGCGTGGATGTTCTGCAGAGACTCCGGGGTATTCGTCCGTGTGCCCCACACTCCGGCATCGGCCGCATTGTCCATATAGGCGACGCGTGTCCACACGACAGGAAGCCCTTTCGCGCGGGCCGCCTTGGAAATTGCGTTTATGTGGTCTGCCTGCTTGGGATCGGTGATATAGGCTGTTTTCGGAAAGAGGTCGGGGCGGGTGTAGG
>NZ_JBBEBT010000105.1:0-1080 GCF_040882205.1 Hyphomonas sp. | reverse complement strand
CGCTTGCCGGCCATCAGGCCGTTTCCACCCGCCATATGCGTGTTCTCCCAGATCAGAAATCCGGTCTGCCTATCGCACAGGCAATTTGAGGCTTCAAGGCGTGAGCTCTCCTCTCCCCGTTTCACGGGGAGAGGCTGCCGGCAGGCAGGTGAGGGGCAGCGCGACGTTGTGGCGGGTGGGCTCGGCCCCTCATCCGCTCCTTTGGGGCACCTTCTCCCCGTGAACGGGGAGAAGGCAAAACCCTCACCCGCGCCGCTTCTTCATCAGCGCCTCGAGTTCGGCATCGTCCGCGGGCAGCATCACCTGCACATGCGCGTAGAGGTTGCCATGGCCGCCGGTCTTGAGCGGCAGGCCCCGGCCTTTCAGGCGCATCGCCCGGCCGGAACTGGACCAGGCGGGAACGCCGAGGGAGACCTTGCCCGTCGGCGTCTCCACCGTCACCTTTCCGCCGAGCACCGCATCGGCGAGATCGACCGGCACGTCGGTGTGCAGGTCGCGGCCCTCCACGCGGTAGTTCGGATGGCTGGCGAACCTGATCCTGACCAGCGCGTCACCGCGCGCGCCTGTGAAGGGCGAAGGCTGCCCCTGCCCTTTCAGCCTGATCGTCTGCCCGTCCTCGACATAGGCCGGCAGCTTGACGGCGATCTTGCGCCCGTCGGGAAACTGCGCCGTCACCTTGGCCGCGGTCACCACCTCCTCGATGCTCACCTCGAGGGTGGCGTTGAGGTCGGGCGGAGGCGGCGCGCCGGCGCCCGCACCGGGGCCACGCTGCTGGCGGAAGTGCGTTCCGGGATCGGCGCCCTGCGAAAAGGCATCGCCGAAAATCTCGCTGAAGATGTCGCCGGCCTCGAAGCCGCCGGTGCGGAATTCGAAATGGCTTGCGCCGGGCCCGCCGCGCTGCTGGCGAAAACCGGCGCCGCCGGCCCCGCCGAAATCCTGGAAGCGCGGCTTGCCTGTGGCGTCGATCTCGCCGCGGTCGAAGGCCTTCCGCTTTTCCTCCTCGCCGAGGATTTCGTAAGCCTGGTTAGCTTCCGCGAAGCGTTCCTTGGCCTTTGGATCCTCCGGATTCTGGTCCGGATG
>NZ_JBBEBT010000104.1:0-5910 GCF_040882205.1 Hyphomonas sp. | reverse complement strand
GGTTCATCCGCATCCAGAACCAGATCTTGATCAGCCCCACCGCGATCATCGCGAACAGGAACACGCCGAGCCAGAACACCATCAGGCGCGGCTCGGTCGTCTCGTACATCTTGAAACCTGCCCAAACGGCGACGCCGAAAAAGGCAAAGCTCAGCACGAAGGCAAAGCCGGTCCACAGCTGCATCGGGCCGGAAAAGGTCGAGCCAAGCTGGCCGAAAAGGCTTTCGCCCGCTTCCAGATTGCGCAGGAAGGCTTCGTCTTCCGCAGACAGGCTTTCCTTCAGCCGGTTTTCAAAGTTGGTCATGTCAGGTCTCCTTCCAGAAGGTCCTTCAGGTGTTGGCGCGCATGCAAGATGCGCGACTTTGCCGTGGCGACGGAAATGCCCGTGGCAGCGGCGGTTTCGGCGAGGGTCAGCCCCTCGCTGAAATACACGATCGCGGCGATCCGGTGTTCGGCGCTGAGCTGGCCCAGCGCTTCAAGGATTGCATGGCGCAGCGGCGCGCCATCCGGCCAGGCAGGCTCCCGCGTTATTTGATCTGCGACCCGGCTTTTATCGAAGCACCCTCGGCTACTGGCACTGCATTTTCCGATGCATCCAAGGAAGTTAGGGGTGCCCGCCTCACGAACACGGGAACAATTGCCAGAACAAACAAAACTACGACGGTTGCCAGCACTGCGGTTGCTTCAAGTCCTAACCCCGCAGATATGCCTATCCCAGCTGCAGCCCAGACGCTGGCAGCTGTAGTCAGTCCTTGGACCTGCCGCGTAGCAGTGCCCAAGATTATTGCACCAGCGCCCAGAAACCCTATCCCTTGAATGATCCCCTGAATGATTCGCGAAAGATCCCCCACCGACATCCCAGCCTGAGTTGGCCCAATAACGAATATGGCTGCACCAACTGCTACCAACATATGGGTCCGTACGCCCGCACCCCGCGCTTTCCGCTCCCTCTCGTATCCCAGAATTCCGCCAAGCAATGCAGCAACGGAAATACGGATAGTTATCTTGGTCACCGTCGCAACATCCGGTATGTCAGAAAACTCTGCGATGATTGTTGACCGGATTTCTTGCAGCATTTTGAGCCTGGCCTTTTAGTTGGGACTTCAGGGTAACGTTCTATCGATGCCTCAAGTGGCTTAAAAAGAGCCAGAAACTGCCGGGCTGACTCAACCTCAATCCTGCGATTCATGCCCGCGATTGATGCCCGCAATCCGTCCGGCACCCTACATCCGCGCCGGCACAGAAATGCCCAGCAGGTCCAGCCCCGTCTCCAGCTGGTGCCTCACGGCGTCCGCCAGCGCCAGCCGGCTCGCGCGCTTCGCAGCGTCCGGTTCCGCCGCAATCGGCAGCGCCGCGTAGAACGCGCTGAACGCTTGCGCGAGGCTGTAGAGATGTTCGCACAGGATATGCGGCATCCGCTTTTCACGCGCGCCCAGCAGCGCGGCGCCGAAGCCGTCGAGCTGCAGGACCAGAGCGCGCTCGGTGTCTTGCGTCACCGCCGCCATGCCCGGTGCATGCCTCGCTTCTGCCGCCTTGCGCAGCACGGATTTCACCCGCACCGCCGCATACATCAGGTAAGGCCCGGTCTTGCCCTCGAAGCTCGTGAAACGCTCGAGGTCGAACAAATAGTTTGTCGTGCGCGTGTTCATCAGGTCGGAGAAGCGCAGCGCAGCGACCGCCACTTTCTTCGCCACATCTGCTCGCTCGTCGGCGCCCATATCGGCGGGGAGGTTGGCAGCCGCGAGTTTCTTGTCCGCCTCTTCCAGCGCCATAGCCAGCACGTCCGCCAGCCGCAGCACGCCCCCTTCGCGCGTCTTGAAGGGCTTGCCGTCCGCGCCGTTCACCGTGCCGAAGCCGATATGCTCCAACCGGCTCTCCTCGATCAGCCCCAGTAGCCCTGCAGCGCGGTAGACCTGTTCGAAGTGCAGCGCCTGGCGCTGATCGACCACATACAGCATCCGCTCCGGCATGGGCTTCAGCGTCGACATCCGGTCTTCGATCGTGGCGAGGTCCGTCGTGTGATACCCAGTACCGCCCCGGCTGTTGACCAGCATCACTGGCGGCATTTCCTTTTTATCGCTCTGCCTGGCGACATGAACGATCCAGGCCCCGTCGCTCTGCTCGGCAAGACCTGCCGCCTTGAACCGCTCGACGAGGCCGGGGATCAGGCGATCGACATCGCTCTCACCCTTCCAGAGGTCGAACGAGACATTGAGGAAACCGTAGTCGATCTTCAGCGCTTCGACCGAGACGTCGATGAAATGGCGCAGCAGCGCGCGGTAGCCCGCCCGCCCGGCCTGCATCTCGGCGACCGCCCTCTGCGAGCGCTCGTTGCGCGCCTCGTCGGCCTTCGCCTTGTTGCTGGCCTGCGGATACAGCCGGCCCAGATCCTCGATCGAGACCGGCGCTTCCTTCGGATACGGCCCCGGATAGCCTGCATCGAAATAGATCAGCCCCGGTTGCTCGTCCTCTAGTTCGGTAACGAGGTGGCCCATCTGCAGGCCCCAGTCGCCGAGGTGGACATCCGAGATCACCGTATCGCCGAGGAAGCGCAGCATCCGTTGCAGCGTGTCGCCGATCACCGCCGAGCGCAGATGGCCGACATGCATCGGCTTGGCTACGTTAGCGCCGCCAAAATCGATCACGGTGACCGCTGCGTCCGCCGCCTTCTCCGCCCCCGCCATCGCATCGCCGCGCACCGCTTCTGCCCGCGCCGACAAGGCCGCATCCGACACGCGAATATTGATAAACCCCGGCCCCGCCACCTCGGCAGACAGCACCAGCGGGTGTGACTTCAGCGCCCCGGCGATCTCGACCGCAATCTCGCGCGGCACCCGCCCGGCCGCCTTCGCCGCCGCCATCGCGCCATTGCACTGGAAATCCGCAAGCTCCGGCTTGTCGCTCCGGCGCACCTCGCCGAATCGCGCCTCAAGGCCCACGGCTTCGAACGCGGCGCCCGCAGCGGCCGACAGCTCCTTAGCCAGGCTCGCCATGAATTATTTCGCCGCGTCGAGGCGGAAACGGCTGCCGGATCGGTTGAACTCGAGCTGCTCGGGCGTCAGTTCGAAGCCGACGATCACCTCGAAGTTCACCCCCGAGATCGACTCGTCCGCGCGCGGGATCATGATCCTGTTGACGAATTCCGACTTGCCGGTCACCAGCCCGCGGCCGAACTCGGCCCGGGTGTCGAAGTACTCCTTCGCCAGCACCTTCCCGTTGCGGCGCGTCACCGCCACGAAATACCGGTAGTCATGCGTATCCGCCGTCGCCGCCGGACCCTTGCCAAAGGCGAAATCCACCTCGATCTCGGCTTCCAGCGGGATTTCCTTGAAATACCGGCAATACAGCCGGACATTGGTGATCTCGCCGGTATACTCGATGTTCGAATACAGTTGGCCGTCCCCGTCCTGGAACTTTACATACCGGGCGGCATCATGGATCGAGCCGGCCACCGGGCACGGGCCCGCATTCGGCGTATCGTCCAGCTGCTGGGCGAGGCGCGTGCTGCAGCCTGCCAGGACCAGCGCGAGGAAAAGAGGGGCAAATTTCAGCATGCGTCTGCGTGTCCGTCTTGGCCGTATGTAAAGGCGGGTCCATCTGATAGCTTGCCCGTGTTAAAGGCCTTGGCGCCGACACGCAACGCACCAGGCGCAGGAGATTTGAGGCCCCGAATGACCCAGAAACGCCCCCTCACCCTCCGCCTGGCCGCCCCCCGGGGCTTCTGCGCCGGGGTCGACCGCGCCATTCAGATCGTCGAGGAATCCCTCGCCAAGTGGGGCGCCCCCGTCTTCGTGCGCCACGAGATCGTCCACAACCGGCACGTGGTGGAGCGTCTGGAAGCCCTTGGCGCCGTCTTCGTCGAGGAACTGGACGAATGCCCGGACGACCGCCCGGTCATATTCTCGGCCCACGGCGTGCCCAAATCCGTGCCCGCCGAGGCGAGCCGCCGCAACATGATCTACCTCGACGCCACCTGCCCGCTCGTCTCCAAGGTGCATATCGAGGCCGAGCGCCACCACGCCAACCAGCGCGAGATCATCCTCATAGGCCATGCCGGACACCCCGAAGTGATCGGCACGATGGGCCAGCTGCCCGAAGGCTCGGTCACCCTGATCGAAACGGTGGAAGACGTCGCCACCTACACGCCCGCAAACCCCGCCAACCTTGCCTTCCTCACACAGACCACCCTCAGCGTGGACGACACCGCCGAAATCGTCGCCGCCCTGCAGGCGCGCTTTCCAGGCATCTCCACGCCGCACAAGGAAGACATCTGCTACGCCACCACAAACCGTCAGGAAGCCGTCAAGGTTCTCGCCCCCGGCGCCGGCCTCGTGCTGGTCATCGGTGCACGGACGAGTTCAAACTCCGTCCGCCTCGTCGAGGTCGCCCTGCGCGCCGGCGCCGCCCATGCCGAACTCATCGCCTCCGCCGAAAACATCGATTGGTCCTGGTTCGACGGCGTCTCGACGCTGGGCCTGACCGCCGGCGCCAGCGCCCCCGAAGACCTCGTGCAAGGCGTCATCAACGCCTGCCGCGACCGCTTCGACGTAACGGTCGAAGGCGTGGAAACGGCGAAGGAAACGGTTGTCTTCAAGTTGCCCCGGGTGTTGGCGGGGTGAGGGTTGGCTAGTATTCTCTGCGGCTTATGCAGCAGTATGCTGAGCATGAATGCTCCGATCTTAGCTCATCTGGCAATTTGCCCCCGTTTTCGATCTGTGGTGGCCACCCGCTACGTTGCGGCCCTCAAAGACCAAGGGTGCATTGAGGCCGAAAGCCGCAGCACACCAACTTCGCCGGTGCCCGGTGCATTGCGCTGCGCCTAATGCGCCCTGCGTGTCGCGCCCCTTCACCAAATCCCGCTCTCCACCCCCGCCATCATCCCCGCGCCCAGTTCGCGGCATTTCGTCAGCAAGACCGCGTCCAGCGTCTTCGGGCCTAAGATTTGCTCCGGGGTCTGGGCATCCGTAACCGCGATCATCGGCGGCTGCACTTCGCGCAGGCGCCAGCCCATGGCGATGCGGGCGAGCTCGCGGGCGGCGTTGGCGCCGTCCGAACCCGCCGCAATCATCTGCGCATAGGGCCGCCCCTCGGCGCGCCCCAGCACAGGATAGTAGCAGCGGTCGAAAAATTCCTTCATCTCGCCGGAGAGGCTGGCGAGATTTTCCGGCGCGGCGAACAGGTATCCGTGCGCGGCCAGCACATCCTCCGCTGACGCGTCCTGCGCCCGCAGCAGCCGCACCTCGCCCTCCTCGCGCGCCCCTTCAAACGCCGCCCGCGCCATCGTCTCCGCCGCCCCGGTCCGCGAATGCCAGATGATGAGGAGGTGTTTCATGGGGACATCCTAAACCGGGGATGAGGCGGATAGCGAGGCCCCCATCCGTCCGCTTCGCGGTGGAGGAAAGAGGGCACGTCCAGGTGCGAGGTCTTTCCTTCACCGCTCTAGCGGAGGAAGTGGCGCGCGCCAAAAGGCGCGTGTCGCAGGGGGGACTCTCGCGTCGCATGGCACCGTGCTAACGTCCCTGCATAATCAAGAGCCCCGCCATGAACCTCACCCACGCCAAGCCCATTACCTTCGTTCTCACGCCGGACCATACGCACGCCGCCGCCTGGTACCGGGACCTGCTGGGCTAGGTCCATGTCTCGACGGATGACTTCGCCGCAGTGTTCGATATTGCCGGCGCCGCGCTGCGCCTCACCACCGTAAAGGGCTGGCAGGCCGGGGCACATACCGTGCTCGGCTGGGCCGTGCCAGACATCTGCGCCGCCATCGCCGCGCTGAAAGCCAGGGGCGCGGAATTCCTGGTCTATCCCGGCTTCGGCCAGGACGCGGACGGTGTCTGGCCGGCGCCCGGCGGCGCGGTGAAAGTCTGCTGGTTCAATGATCCGGACGGCAACAATCTCAGCCTTATC
>NZ_JBBEBT010000103.1:0-5937 GCF_040882205.1 Hyphomonas sp. | reverse complement strand
CCATAAGGCCGACGCCTTTCTCGCCCGCAACCGCTATGGCCAGGTGCCGGTGCTTGAAGATCACCAGTCGGATTATTGCCTCTGCCAGTCATCCGTGATCCTCGACTATCTCGCTGACGAGAGCGGTAAACTCGGCGGCAAGGACCGGGGTGAGCGCCTGCGTGCCCGCGAATGGCAGCTCTGGGGCGCCGGAAACCTTACGACCGGCATCTATCGCACCCGCGCCGCCAAGCTCGGCTTCTTCAAGTTCCCCGAAGCCATCGCCGAAGCGAACCTGCAGACTGCCCTTGCCGCGCTGAAGGAACTCAACGGCCTGCTCGACGGGCGCGACTGGCTGGTCGGCAAGGGGGCCACCATCGCCGACGTCGATATCTACGCCATAGCCGCCTATGCCCCGCAGGCCGGCATTGACCTCGCCGCCTATGGCAATGTCCGCAAATGGCTCGCCCGCGTCGAGGCGCTGCCCGGCTTCAAGGGCGTCAATGACTGCCTGCCGCAGGCGAGCGTGAAGGCATGATCAACGGCGTCGATCACATCGTGATCCTCGCGCCCGAGATTGAAGCAGGCGCGGCGGTCTATGCCGCCCTGCTCGGCCGCGGGCCGGACTGGCGCGCCGTCAGCGATACCGGCGTCGCCACCGCGCTCTTCCAGCTCGGCAATACCGCGCTGGAACTCGTCGCCCCGTCCGGGCACGGAGCAAGCGCAGAACACCTGCGCGCCCGCATCACCGAGGAAGGCCCCGGCCTCAAGTCGCTGGCCTTCCGCTCGGCCGACCTTGCCGGAGACCACCGCGCCCTCTTGCGCCTCGCCCTGTCGCCCACGCCCACCGAAGACGGTGTGAGCGAAGACATGAACCGCGAGGCCCGGCGCACCTGGCGCAGCTTCCGCGTTCCGCCGGAACACACCGCCTCCATCCGCTGGTTCTTTGTCGAGCCGCTGGAGGGCGCGCTCGAGCCCGCCGAAGTTCCCCTCGGCCATGTCCACGCGCTTGACCATCTTGTCATCAACACGCCGAACCCGGACCGCGCGATGGCGCTCTACGGCGCCAAGCTTGGCCTGCGCCTCGCGCTCGACCGCTCCGCGCCGGAATGGGGCGTGCGCCTCATTTTCTTCCGCACCGGCGGCATCACGGTCGAAATCGCCCACCGGTTGGGGCAGGGGGAAGACCCCGCCGGGCCGGACCAGTTCTGGGGCCTCACTTGGCGTGTCGGCGACATCGAAGCCGCCCATGACCGCCTCACCGCCAAAGGCTTCAAACTCTCCGAAGTGCGCACCGGCCGCCGCGCCGGTACCCGCGTCTTCACCGTCCGCGATGGCACGATGGGCGTCCCCACCCTGTTCATTTCCGGCGCGGCCGACTAAAAGCCTCGCATGACCCCCTTCACCGCCCTCACCGGAACCGCGGCGCCCCTTCTCGAGAAGGGCAAGCCGATGTCGAATGTCGACACCGACATGATCATTCCGAAACAGTTCCTGAAGACGACGACCCGCACCGGCCTCGCCATCGGTCTGTTCCACGAGTTGAAAACCAAGGCGGACGGCTCGCCGAACCCGGATTTCGTGCTCAACCGCCCGGAATATGCGAAAGCCTCGATCCTGATCGCGGGCGAGAATTTCGGCTGCGGCTCCTCACGCGAGCACGCCCCCTGGGCGCTGCTCGACCAGGGTATCACCTGCGTCATCGCGCCGAGCTTTGCCGATATCTTCCACAACAATTGCTACAAGAACGCCATCCTGCCGGTCCGCCTGCCGGCGGAAGTCTGCGAGAGGCTGGCCACGGCCGCCGGCGGTTCGAACCATGTCTTCACGGTCGATCTCGCGGCGCAGACCGTCACGACGCCCGACGGCGAAGTGCACAGGTTCGACATCGATGCGGGCCGCAAATCGAACCTGATGGCCGGGCTCGACGAGATCGGCGCCTCGCTGACCGCGGCGCCCGCGATCGATACCTTCGAGGCGCAGCGCCGCCTCGCTACCCCCTGGCTCGAAACCGCCCGCTGAAACGCAGATCGGGCCGCTACCGGAGACACGCCATGCCCCGTTCCGTCCGCCTGCTCCTGCCGCTGCTGCTCATCCCGGCCCTGTCCGCCTGCCTGAACGATCCCTTCGGCACGAAGCCTGAAGTGCGCGGTGTGAAGCTTCCCGAGAAGCCCGCTGAAACCAAGACCGAGACGCCGGCCGCCGATGCGCCGGACACCCAGCCATGATCGTCATCGAAGGCACGGTCCGCATCCCGCCGGAAAACCTTGAAGCCGCCCGTCCGGTGATGAAACAGATGATCCGCGCCAGCCGCGCCGAGCCCGGCTGCATCGATTATGCCTATGCCGTCGATGTGCTCGACCCCGGCCTCGTCCGCGTCACCGAGCGCTGGGAGACCCGCGCGGCGCTGACGGCGCATTTTGCCGCCGCCCATATGGCCACCTGGCGAAGCTTCTCCCCGCAGCTCGGCATCACGGACCGCTCACTGCGCCTTTATGAGGCCAACCCCGAGACGATCTGACCCCCGTACGGCCCAATTCAGGCTTGCCCCCCCGGTTTTTACGCCGGTAGCCACGGCTTCCGCCGCAGAGGGGAGAAGCCGATAAAATACCAGATCCTTGGCGCCGTTCTGGCTGTCAGCCTGCGCCGGCGTTCCGGGGGGGGGCAGAGGCGGCGGCCGAAAAAGTGTGCCGCGAAATCCAGACGACCGGGTCCTGTACCGTAAAGCGGGAATGACTGACCCCGAAACAGTGGGTCAGCCGCGACGAGGAAGACCGGGCGCGCGATCCCGGGCTCTATGACAACGCCAAACAGGACGGTAATCCGGCCACCATGTAAGGCTTGCCTCGCCGGGCCCGGTCCTTTAGCGGGACAGGCTAAGTCATCGAGGATCGCTGTCATGCTGAAAGCCCTTGCCTTATCCGTCCTGCCGGTCGCTGTCCCCGGCGCCTGCGCCGGTACGCCGAAAAACTGGCCGGGAACGAGCGCAAGGAATGGCGCTCCGCCGAGAGCGCCGGCCCGAAGTTTCCCAAGGAAGACTGCCGCACCGCCGAAGACTGGGCCAAACAGGACGCAGACGAAAAGGCCCGTAACGAGGGCCTGCTCGGTCAGTCGCGCCAGGGCGTTTAGCCCTGAACGGGGGCGCTGCAGCAAAAGTGTAAGGTGGATAAAAGGCTGACATGAAACGCACGCTCCTTCTCCTGCCCGGCGATGGCATCGGCCCGGAAGTCGTCGCCCAAGCGCGCCGCGTGGCCGAACTGCTCGTGCCGGACATCATCATCGAGACCGGCCTTGCCGGCGGCGCCAGCCTCGACGCGCACGGCACACCGCTGACCGCCGAGACGCTGGCGCGTGCTCACAAGTCGGACGCGGTCCTCCTTGGCGCTGTCGGTGGTCCCAAATGGACGGGCGCGGCGCGGGACAAACGCCCGGAAGCCGGCCTGCTTGCCCTGCGCAAGGGTCTCGACGTCTTCGCAAACCTGCGCCCCGCCTTCTGCTTTCCGGCGCTGGTCGATGCGTCCAGCCTGAAGCGCGACCGCGTTGAAGGCCTGGACATCATGATCGTTCGGGAGCTGACGGGCGGCGTCTATTTTGGCCAGCCGCGCGGCATCGACGATGCCGGCGGCCTGCGCCGCGGCTATGACACCGCCATCTATACCCATCCGGAAATCGAGCGCGTCGCCCGTGTCGCCTTCGAAATCGCGCGCGGCCGGAATGCCCGCGTCTGTTCGGTGGAAAAATCCAATGTCATGGAATCCGGCCTCTTCTGGCGCCAGGAAGTCACCCTCGCGCATGCCGAATTCGGAGGCGGCGTTGCGCTGTCGCACATGTACGCTGACGCCTGCGCCATGGAACTCGTGCGTCAGCCTAAACAGTTCGACGTGATTCTCGCCGACAACCTCTTCGGCGACATCCTCTCCGACGAAGCCGCCATGCTGACCGGCTCCATCGGCATGCTGCCATCTGCCTCGCTCGGTGCGCCCGGCACGCCCGGCCTTTACGAGCCCGTGCATGGCTCGGCGCCGGATATTGCGGGGCAGGGCATCGCCAATCCCTGCGCCGCGATCCTCTCGCTCGAAATGGCGCTGCGCTGGTCGTTCGGAAAGGAGAGGGCCGCTGACGCCCTCCTCGCTGCTGTCGGCAAGGCGCTCGACCGGGGCGCCCGCACCCGGGATCTTGGCGGCGACCTCACCACAAGCCAGATGGCTGACGCAATCATCGCCTCGCTCTGACCTCGGAAAATGAAAAACCCCGCAGTGTGCTGCGGAGTTTTCCTCAAAATGCTCCGTATGCGGATTAAAACGTCCGGCGCAACGTGATCCCGAACATGCGCGGCGGGTTGCCGCGGAAGCCGAGACGCGCGCGAGCGCCGCGCTCACGGTCGAAGGACAGCTGGGTGTCCTCAGCCGTGAGGTTGTTGGCAGACAGCGTCATCGGCCAGGTCTCGAATTCGAGGCCTGCGCTGGCGTTCAGCGTCGTATAGGCGCCGAGGTTCAGGTCCGCCAGGTTGTGCGGGTTCTCAAGGCCCGTCAGGGCGCCGAGCGCCAGCCCGGGCCCTGTGTTGGCAGCTGGTCGCTTGGCTGCGTGAAGCGGTCGCCGATATGCTGCACCGAACCCGAGACGAACGCGTCTGCGTTCACCCAGGTGGGTGCCCAGCGACAGGTGCTGGCTGCAGACGCCTGCAGCTCCGGCACGGAGGGCAGGCGGTTGGCGTCCTGGATGCCGCCGATCACGGCGCCGTTGCCATCCCTCACGGCGGAGTCGAACTTTGCTTCCAGCACGCTGGCCGAAAGGTCGAAGTCGAGGCCCGCCATCGGGCTCCAGCCGAGTTCCGCCTCGACGCCGACCGCGCGTGCCGCCGCCGTCTCTCCCAGCGGCAGGTTGACCATACCCTTGATGTGGCCACCCGTTCCGCCGTCCTTGATTGTATTGAGGCTCGCCTCGAGGCTGCCTTCCTGCGTGCCGGGTGCCGGCTGGTTGGTGATGTAGCGCACCGTACCGCCGACCGAGCCCGAGCCGAACAGCGTGCCCTGCAGCCCGCGCAGCGTCTCCGTCCGGTTGAGATCGTAAAGGTCAATGTCCGGCGTGAACAGCGACAGCGAAACCGCCGATACGTCGAGGTAGACGCCTACCTGTTCCTTCACGCCCGGCTGGCCGCGCACGATCTGCCCGGCCAAGACGCCGCGCACGGCGACCTGGCTCTGCCCCGGTCCGAGGTTCTGGATCGACAGGCCCGCCACCGAGCGGGCCACGTCTTCAAGATTGCCCGCGCCCGTCCGCGCGATGTCCTCGGCGGTCTGCGCGTTGATCGAGAAAGGCATGTCCTGAATGGTTTCGTTGCGCTTGGTCGCCGTCAAGATGACGGCCTTCTGCCGCGCTTCGACATCCTCGGCCGCGTCCTGTGCGAAGACAGGCGGCGCCATCACCATCACCATCTTCGCCAGCGCCTGAGCGCTGAACTTCATGTAAGTCTTCATTGTGTCCTCCCGGATGGACAGGGCGTCCCGGTTTTCCGGATTGACGTCTCCTGCCGCTGGTTCAGACGTTAACGCGTGGGGCTCGCCGGACAGATATCCCGGCCCGCCCGGAAGCCCTGACGCGGCGGAAGTACTTTGGGGCAGACAAAAATGTTGCGCGATTTTCCCTCTCCGGGAGGTAGCCCGCCCCAGGCCGTTCGCCTGCGCAGCGACTGGCGCTCCGGCGACGCGGACCTGATCGTGGGCCTGCACCGGCGCGGCTATGGCGGCGAAGGCCCCGTCTTCGCCGGGCGCTTCTCGGAATATGTCGGCCTCACCGTTGCCGAAGCCGGCCTCGACGCGCCCGGTCATGCGAGCCGCGTCTGGTTCGCCGAGCGGGGAGGAGAGCCGCTCGGCTGCGCCGCCATGATCGACCGCGGCACGCGCGGCCAGCTGCGCTGGGTCGTGCCCGTGCCCGTGCCCGAGGCGCGCGGCCTCGGCC
>NZ_JBBEBT010000102.1:0-5979 GCF_040882205.1 Hyphomonas sp. | reverse complement strand
TCGGGCGTCGGCGCGAGCTGCGCCGCGCTCGCAGACGAGAGAAATGCGTTGGGTTAGAGATAGTGCGCGATACGTACTGCATGGCCGAGGATCGTCGCCTCGATGTTGCCTTGGTCATCGACGTAAACCCCGCGCACGAGCTGGATCAGCTCACCGGCCTGGGCGCGCTGATACGCTCGTTTTGCGTCAATCGTCTCACCGACCAAATGAAGAGCCATAGAATTATCTCGCATTTCAGATGCGCCTTAATTCCGCAAAATGAGCGCGCGGGCAAACATTTTTGCGCATCTGAGATGCGAGATAATACCGGAGAGATCGAGAAGCCTGCCTGTCGCTCTGACATACTGCAGGGCGCCATGACCACCACGAGCGGCGAGAATGGTAGCGCAAAGACTGCGCGGCTGGTCGCGTCACAGCTCGTCTCTGCGCGGCCCTGCCACTCAGCACAACCGACTATTCCGGAGCTAGCGGCGATTGATGCACCTTCGGCAATCTCAATCGGCAAGCCCTCTGCTTCGGTACGTAATCGTACAAAGCCGAGCCGAGATTCATTGAATATTCAAAGGTTTTTGCTGTCGTGCATCATGTGACTGGTTTTGGGGGTGTCCCGAGAGGATTCTTAAATGAAGCGCATCTTGATCTTCTTGGTGGTACTGGCCTTTGCGGCCGCAACTGCCGCCTATCTGCTAGTGTCGCCCGCGCAAGCGGCGCCGCTGGCATGGCAGGTGACAGAAAGCAGCGGCGCGGTGACCATTACGCACGAGACCGGAACGGTCCCGGCGGCGCGGGGCGTGTCCCTGAAGCCAGGCGACGCCGTTGAGACGGGAGCCGACGGCCGCGCCGTGATTGTTCGCGGCGGCGAGTATTTAATCGTCGGCGCAACCAGCCTGGTGAAGATTTCTGCGCCGGACCAGGCGGACGCAAAGACCCAGATCTCCCAGCCCTTCGGAAGCGTCCTGTTCAAGATCCAAAAGAAAGAATCGTGGGATTTCGGCGTCAAGACGCCCTACCTCGCTGCTGTGGTCAAAGGCACCACTTTCAACGTGACCGTGACGGACGCTGGCGCGACCCTGCAGGTTACCGAAGGCGAGGTTGAAGTCTCGACGCTGGATGGCGGCGCGGTTGACCTTCTGGGTCCGGGCCGTATTGCGCGCATTAGTACTGATGACCCGAAACTGCTGCGGGTCCTGGGGGCGGGCGCAACTGAAATCCGTTCACAGCGGCCGGACACATTCAATGACGCCGGGGTCGACGGCCTGCCAGCAGCTGACGGCGCCGGACCGGTCCAAACAGCAAACAGATCAAACAACGCTTCGGCCGCTCCGGACGCAGCCGGTGCAAGCAATCTCAGCCTGCGTGCGAATGGCAGCCAGTCGGGCCTCTCGGGTGAGATCGATGCGCCCATAGCACGCAGTACCTACATTTTCCCCTTCATGAGCGATTGGTTGGCGAGTGATCCAAGTTCGATCGAAATCCTGCTCGGGGCAGCGATGGTCCTCGGCTTGGTTACGATACTCATCAATTTAGTTGCGGCATTGTTTCTTTTTATGCTGCGCATCTATCGAGCCCATTTATCGGGACGCCGCCGCTAAAGTATCGGTCTTACGGATCGAGAGTTCAGGAAGCCTCCTTTTATCTGGGCTTTTTTCAAAGCTATCCGAGGCGAGGTTCCGGTGTGGAAGCTCGCGAGTTATCTGCGCATATATCCGCCGGGCGATACCGCGAGGCCCTTGTTCTGGACTGAGCGCGGCAAGGGCTGGAATGCCAACACGCTGGGCCAGTGGTGGTGGGAAGAGCTGCTGAGTTGAGTTACTCAACTTTAAAGAGGGCATAGAGTGAGCTGCTGCTTGAGCTTACTTCAATCATCGCAAAGCCAGCGGCTCAGGCTTTGTCTCAAAGAATCCCGGTTCAGACAGTGCCTGGATCCTATCCCGGTGTCAGTGCGCTCGCCGACGGCAGCCATCCGACACTGGCCGGCGCTGCTTGCGAACGCGCTTGCTTCCCGTCTTCAAGAGCCAGGCGTCGACCGCGGCCCAATCTGCAGCAAGGCGCGCTTATTAAGCGCCGCGTAGGAAAGGGTTTATGATCCGTACACCAGCAATGTCCTGGCCGGAATTAAGATCTTCCGTGATCAATTCTTCGCAGCCAGCGCCAGCGGCAGCCGCAACGATAAGAGCATCCCAGAGCGACAGCTGCGCAGATGCGCGCAACCCCAGGGCTGCCTTGAGGAGCGCCTGGGTATTGTCGACCACCTCGAAGCGGCTCCATGCACGCATCAAGCCGACGGCGTTATCATGGGACAATGGGCGCGCCCGCCGTGCATGCGTGGCCTGCACATAGAACTCCTGCAAGACCTGCACGCTAAGCACCAGATCCCGCCGCCCCAGGTAGCCAAGCGCCACATCCCGCTTGGTCCCCTCGCCAGCGTTGAGGTCAAGGCTGTAGAGGAGGATTTTGGTGTCGAGGAAAACGCTCACGGTTCCTGGCGATAAAGGTCGCCGCGGGGCAATCGGGCCGCGGCGTCGAAATCCTTAATCAGGACACGGATATTCGCTTCCTCCTGGGCGAGGGCTTCGAACCGGGCGTCACGAGCGGTCAGATCTTTCAGGAATTGCTTGACCAGCGCGGAAATCGAGGAGCCTTGCGCCGCGGCTTTCACCCGGGCGGCGAGGTAGGTTTCTTCATCGATGGCTACTGTTATATTGCGCATTGTATTGTGATACTGTGAAACTGTGAGAAAATCAAGAGACGTCCAGCGCGTCTTGGGGTGGTGCATAGCTATCGGGTTGATACGGGGGTGTTGCCTGCTCCGGCGCTGACACTGTGTCACAACAGGGTTTCCCCGAAGCTGATCGCCATGCGGCTTTCGATCGGATCCTGTGATGAACACCGCATGCGATGGGATCCCCTACCCCCACCCGAAACCTGATTAACTCAAGAAACGCTGACCATCAGCCTACCGATCACTTCCCTTCTCACGCTCAATCAGCTCGAATGTGCCGTAGGAATTTTCAACGGGAAAGCGTGCCCCTGCCCATGTGTCAAAGCCTTCATGCGCCGACACATTGCCATAGCCTTGCGCCACCAGCGCCTTCTGGACCAGCGCTGCCCGGCTACCTGTTGCGCAATAGACGATGATTTCTGCGTCTGCGTCCCGCACCGTCTCGGCCAAGCGGAATTCCACAACACCGCGCGCCATCCATGTGGCACCAGGAATGCGGCCAATGATGAACTCAGCTTCGCTGCGCACATCCAGTAGCAACAGATCAGGGTTGGCCGCCTGCTCGAACCGATCGGAACCACTCCGCCGGCAAAAGCCGAGGCCAACTGCTTTGCAGCGCTGAAGGGAGCCGCTATCGTTGCGTGATCCAAACCAAACAGCCTCCGGGGTTACGGCGCGGTCCAGGCACCCCATTTCTGCAAGGATGATGTAATGACCGAAAGCCCCCATTTACTGGTTAACCGTCAGGCTTCGATTGTCACTGTCACGCTCGACCGCCCAGAGCAGCGCAACGCATTGTCACTCCCGCTGATGCTGGAGCTGACCCAAGTGTTGCAGGACATCGGCAGCAGCGATGCGCGCGGAGTTATAATAGCCGCCAATGGGCCGGTGTTTTCAGCCGGGCATCATTTTGCCGACATGGCCGGCCGCAGCCATGACAAGATACGGGCGCTGTTCCGCATCTGCACTGAGATGATGGATTGCCTACAGGCCTTGCCACAACCGGTAGTGGCCCGCGTGCACGGCCTTGCCACAGCGGCTGGATGCCAGCTTGTTGCCACCTGCGACCTGGCCGTGGCCGGGACAGGCGCGAGTTTTGCGCTTCCCGGCGGCAAGGGCGCCTTGTTCTGTCATACGCCGCTGGTGGCCGTGGCCCGCAACTTGGGCCGCAAGCGGGCGCTGGAGCTGGCTATGACCGGGGATCCCATCGACGCCCAAACCGCGGCCGATTGGGGCCTGGTCAACCGCGTGGTGCCCGATGACCAGTTGGAGGCCGCCACGCTCGACCTGATCAACCGCGCCACCAGCGGACCGGCTGAGTCTAAGGGTTGGGGCAAGCAAGCCTATTATCAACAGATCGAGCTGCCGCAGTCCGCGGCGTATGCGCGGGCTGGCGATGTCATGGCCGAAAACGCCGTCGGTGCAGCCGCGCAGGACAGTTTCCGGGCCTTCCTCGATAAACGAAAGCATTGAGCCGTTTGGCATAAACACCAAACCAAGTTCCGCCAATGCACCGCGAGCCGATGGCTGATCAACGCGGCAAAGCCAAGCGCGGCAACCGCCAGGCCAGCCATGCCAAGAACCGCGCGTGTGGAGAATAACGGAAGTCCCATAGCGCGGGTGCGTCGCAAGTCCCGGGCCATCCCCCTTCTCTGCAAACCGCCATCGTATGGTGTGCCGCTTGAAGCGGGCCGAAGGCCAATTATTGGCTAGACTTAGCCAAGCTAATGCAGTATTCGGGCCTTATGACCACTGTAAACATGCTGGATGCGAAATCGAATCTCTCCCGACTGGTGGAAGCCATTGAGAGCGGCGCGGAGCGTGAGATCATCATCGCCCGTAATGGCAAGCCTGCGGCGCGCCTGGTGGCGATCCATGCGTCGCCGGTCGGCGTGCGTATTGGCATCGCCAAGGGAAAATTCACGACGCCTGAACCGGACCTGGAATTGGACGCCGAAGCGGCTGCACTTTTCAGCAGCGCGCTTTCGTGAATCTGTTGCTCGACACGCACATTGCGATCTGGGCGGTCGAGGATAATCCCCGTCTGCCTGAAGCTGCGCGTGCACTGATCCTTGATCCCGCCGCCACGCTTTACGTGGGCGTCGTCAGTCTCTGGGAAATCGCCATCAAGCACGCACTGGACCGGGGTCCAGAGTCCATGCCGATGCCGGCAGCAAGTGCGCTGGGCTTCTTCGAAGCTGCGGGTTTCGTCATGGTGCCGGTCGCCAGCGCCCATGTGTTGACGCTCGCGACCCTTCCCCGGCATCACGGCGACCCGTTCGACCGGCTTCTGGTCGCAACGGCTCTGACTGAGCCTTACCGGTTCGTGACGCATGACACGCGCCTTGCCGCTTATGGTCCGATCGTGACCGTGGTCTGATGGCTATCGCCCGAAGCCGGACTTTCATGAGTGGAGAGAGCGAAGCTCTCCTTTTGCCGGAGAGCGTTGCGTTCGGAGAAGGCGTCGAACTCATCATCGTGCGCTCCGGTGACGTGTTGACGATCTATCCGGCCCGGATGACGACCACAACGATGCAGGAGCGCCTTGCGGCGCTGCCCGCACCGTCTGAGATCGAAGTCCGCGAGACTGGGCCACTGCCGGGCAGGAAGCTGCGTTAGCTTCCTGCTGCGCCTGCTCTGCGATCAATATCGATACATATTATGCCAGTTTACGGATATTCGATAACTCGAGATAACTTCTGCAACTTGGCTGCCTGATCGAAACCCTGAATACCAGTCGCCGACCCGCACGTGCAAGACCGCGCCGGAAATGATTTAACGCTCCAGCGGCGGCGAAACGGTCTTCGAGGTCCCGTTGTTTGACCGGCTGGTGAAACGGACGTTTCCCCTCAAATGGTGCCGGCTTTCACACCGGCGATTGAGCGGCCCAAAGCCGCCCCGGAGATGCCTCCGGGGCGGCTAGGTTGAGGCTGAAGAAGCGGGCTATTCCTTCGGGTTCCAAAGGATCACGTGGCGGCCCTTCTTGCCTTTGACCGGCGCGAGGTTCGCGAAGATCTTGCGGGGGCCGATCTGCGGGTCTGCGAGGGTGATCGAGAGGTACTCCCGGCCCGATTGCTTCGCCTTGCGCAGCCAGCCGCCGCCGATCTCGGTCGAGGTTTCGCCGGCGAAGATGCGGTAGTCCGGCTGGCCGTCCCCTGCTTTTTCCGCGTTCTTCTCGATGCGGATGGGGCCGTCCAGGTTCATCATTGCGAGGGCGCCTTCGAAGCCGGTCTTGGTTTCAGTGACATATCCGAGTG
>NZ_JBBEBT010000101.1:0-5982 GCF_040882205.1 Hyphomonas sp. | reverse complement strand
CGGCGATCACATCGTTGTGATCAATGCCGAGAAGGCTGTGTTCACCGGCAACAAGCTGACCGACAAGGTCTACTACCGTCACACCGGCTATCCCGGCGGCATCAAGACCACCACGGCCGGCAAGATCCTGTCGGGCCGCTTCCCGGAGCGGGCACTTGAACTCGCTGTGAAGCGCATGATGCCGCGTGAAAGCGCGCTGTCGCGCCAGCAGTTCGGCAAGCTGCGCATCTATGCCGGCGCGGAGCATCCGCACGTCGCCCAACAACCCGAGCTCGTCGATTTCAAATCGATGAACCGCAAGAACTCGAAAACGGCCTGATCCACATGACCGATACCTCTGCTTCCCTGAAAGACCTTGGCGCCCTGACCGGCGCACCGTCGGCCCAGCCGGCTGTCAAGGTTGAACCGAAGATCGACTCGCTCGGCCGCGCTTATGGCACCGGCCGCCGCAAGGAAGCCACCGCACGCGTTTGGATCAAGCGCGGCACCGGCAAGATCACGATCAACGGCCGGGATCAGGAAACCTATTTCGCGCGCCCCGTGCTGCGTATGGTCATTGCCCAGCCGCTGATCGAAGCCGGTCGCGCAAGCGAGTTCGACGTGATCTGCACCGTCAAGGGTTCGGGCCTCATGGGTCAGGCCGGCGCGGTTCGTCACGGCATTTCGCGCGCGCTCGTCGCGTTCGAGCCGGGCCTTCGCCCAGTGCTCAAACCCTTTGGCTTCATGACCCGCGATCCGCGCGTGGTCGAACGCAAGAAGTACGGCAAAGCGAAAGCGCGCCGTAGCTTCCAGTTCTCGAAGCGCTAAACCGCACAAGGTTTATCCAGTTCTCTGGCGGGCGCTTCGGAAACGAGGCGCCCGTTTTGTTATGGCCCCTGACCTCAGAGGAGTGGGCGCATGAAACCCAAGGTTTTCATCGATGGCGAAGCTGGCACGACAGGCTTGCAGATTGCAGCGCGGCTAAAAGCGCGCAGCGATATCGAGCTGCTGTCGATCGACGAGGCGAAGCGCAAGGACGCAGGCGCGCGGGCGTTGATCATGAAGAAGGCCGATGCGGTGATTCTCTGCTTGCCGGACGATGCTGCGCGCCTCGCGGTGAGCCTCGTCGAGAATCCTAACACGGTGATCATTGATGCCTCGACGGCGCATCGCACGTCGCCGGGCTGGGTCTACGGCTTTCCGGAAATGGACAAGGGACAGCGCGCGGCCATCGCCGCGTCGACCCGGATTTCGAATCCGGGCTGTTATCCGACCGGGTTCATCGCGCTCGTCCGTCCCCTGATCATTTCGGGGCTGGTGCCGAATGACTGGCCGCTGACGGTGAATGCCGTGTCAGGTTATTCCGGAGGCGGCAAGGCGATGATTGCCGAGTTCGAGGAGCGCCAGACCGCGGACAATTTCCGCATCTATGCCATGGGCCAGACCCACAAGCATGCGCCCGAGATGAAGAAACATGCAGGGTTGACCCATGCGCCGCTGTTTCAGCCCGCAGTGGGGCGTTTTGCGCAGGGCTTGATCATCGAAGTGCCGCTGCCGCTCTGGGCGCTTCCGAAGAAGCCGAAGCGGGCCGCGCTGCACACGCAGCTGAAGGCAACGTATGCCAGCGAACGGTTCGTCAAGGTGGTCCCGCTGGCAGAGGGCGACGCGCTCAGGATGATCGGCGCGGAAGGCTGTAACGACACCAACCGACTGGAGCTTTACGTTTTCGGCACGGACGAGCAGGCGCGCCTCGTCGCGCGGCTTGATAACCTTGGCAAGGGCGCCTCGGGCGCGGCCGTGCAGAGCCTCAACATTGCGCTGGGGCTGGACGAGGCCTCGGGGCTCGAGGGGTAAGGGTCGCCTGCGGGAACATTTCCCTCACGCATCCGTTGAGAGACAGGGCGCCTGCGCGCTTATCTTTCATGGAGCCGAGAATGGATACGATCCCTGAAATCCAGACTACCCGCCTGATCAGTTCCAGCCAGGTTGAGGGCACGCCGGTCTACAATCTCGAGCGAGAGAAGCTCGGGACGGTCGATTCGGTCATGATCGACCGCGAGAGCGGCCAGGTCGTCTACGCCGTGATGGCATTCGGTGGCTTCCTCGGCTTGGGTGAGAAGCGCCATCCGATGACCTGGAACACAATGATCTATGACAAGCAGCGGGAAGGCTATGTCGTGAGCTTGTCGCGCGAAGAGCTAGAAGGTGCGCCGAACATGAACGCCGGCGCGTATGGCGAACTCGCTGACCGCGATTATGAGGAAACGGTATACACCCACTACAAGGCGCAACCCTACTGGCTGTAGGGCTTATTCGGCCGGAAGCTTGATGTCCGCGAGGCGCACCTTCGCGTAGCTGCCCGGCGCCGCGCCGAGGCCCATGTCCTTGGGTGCAACGACGGCGATCTTGCGGCCGGATTTGGGCTTCAGCCAGTCCCACCAGGTGGGCCACCAGCTGCCAGCGATCTCGGTGGCCGATCCCAGCCACTCGTCCGCCGAGGCGCCGAGCTTGCCTGGATTGACCCAGTGCTGGTATTTGTTTGCATCCGGATGGTTCACCACGCCGGCGATATGGCCTGAGCCGGAGAGCACGAAGGTGGCGTCGCCGCCATACAGTTTAGCAGTGCGGAAGACGCTCTCGTAAGGCACGATGTGATCGTCCTTTGAGGCCTGCAGCATCACCGGGATCTTGATACTGGCCGGATCTATATTTACTCCGAGTACGGTATATTCTCCCTTCGCCAGACGGTTCTCACAATAGCATTCCTTGAGATAGCGCCGGTGGACCGGGCCGGGAATATTGGTCTGGTCGGCGTTCCAGTAGAGCAGGTCAAACGGTCGCGGAGGCTTGCCGAGCATGTACATGTCCACAACATAGCGCCACACGAGATCGATTGGGCGAAGCCAGTTGAAGGTCTCGTACATGTCCTTGCCGGGCATGATGCCGCCGTGTTCGTCAATCAGGCCATAGACATAGTCCCGGCCCGGACCATCGGTGAACACTTTCAGGTCGCCGGCAAGTTCGAAGTCGGACTGCGAGGCGAAGAAAGTGGCAGCGGAAATCTTGTCATAGCCGGTGGCGGCCATGTGGGCGAGCGCAGAGGTGAGCAGCGTGCCGCCGATGCAGTAGCCGACGGCGTTCAGCTGTTTCGCGCCGGACGCTTGCAGCGCGGCTTCGACGGCGGCGTAGATGCCCTTTTTGACGTAGTCGTCCCAGTCATAATCCTTCGTCACCTTGTCAGCGGAACGCCAGGAGACGACGAAGACCGTGAGGCCTCGGTCGACCAGCCAGCGGATCATCGAGTTCTCGGCACGCAGGTCGAGAATGTAGAACTTGTTAATCCACGGCGGGAAGATCAGCAGCGGCTTGGCATAGGCCTGCGGCTGGGTCGGGGCATACTGGATCAGCTCAAGCAGGTCGTTGCGGAAGACAACTTCGCCGGGGGCGGTGGCGATGTTGACGCCAACTTCGAAGGGCGTCTCGTCTGTCTGCGAGATGTAGAGCTTGCCATTGCCCTTGCGGACATCCTCGCGCGCCATGCGCAGGCCGGCGAGCACGCTTTCGCCGCCGCTTTCGATGAAGGTGCGTAGCGCCTGCGGGTTGGTGCCGAGGAAGTTGGTGGGCGAAAGGCTTTCGGTCAGCAGCTGCATGAAGAAGCGGGCGCGCAGCTGCAAGACAGGGTCCATGCCGGTCGCACGGTCCGCAAGGCTGTTCATCCACTTGGCGTTCACGTCATAGGCCTTGCGGATGAACTTGAAGGCAGGGTTTACCTGCCATTCGGGGTCTGCAAAGCGCTTGTCCTTCTCCTTCGGCGGTTCCTGCGAGACGGTCTCGGAGATCATTTCCTGCCAGAGCTTCATCCAGCCCTGCATCAGCTCCATATTGGCCTGCATCAGGGCCACCGGGTTCATGGCGAGGCTCTGGCCGACCTTGCGAAAGGCGTCGGCGGCGCCCATCGGGTCGCCCTTGGTCACCGTGGACAGGGGACCGGAACCGGCCATCACCTCCGACATCAGAGCCTGGGACTCGGTATTTGCGAGCGCCAGCGTGGTCATCAGGACCTGCCAGCGCATGGGGTCCTGCGCCGCCATGAGGGCAGCGAGGGGCTCCTGACCAGTCGTTGTTACGTTTGCGCTGCTCATTGGTCCTAGTTTTGCCCCGTTTTTCGCGCTCATCTATCCATCACAATGTTTGTGATTTAATGAGATTAACCATGAAAAACACGGCGATTCTCCTGTGTGGCGTGCCGCTCCTGCTGGCCGCAGGGTGCACCTCTTCGTTTACCAAGGTGCGCGGCGCCGTGGCCGATGCGCCCGCATGGTACGGCGATCGCCGGGCCGAGATCCGCGGGGAAGGCTATCCCGACATCGCGGATATCCCCACGGTGGACCCGAACTGGAAGCCGGACAAGACATTAACGGTTACCGGCGCGCAGATGGCGGACATCCAGACGGCCTTTGCGGCAGATGCCCGGGCGCAGGCCCCGGCCATCGGCGCTGCGGAAATCGCGGAGGTTGCGGCGCAAATCAGGGGCTTGTTCGAACCCGGCCTTCCGCCCGCCGAGTTTTTAACAGAGACCGAGATCGCGGCGATCCGGGCGAGTTTCAATGTGCCGCGCGTAACCGAAGGCCTGATCACGCCATGATCAATACAGATTTTCACAAGATCCGGCGCTTGCCGCCCTACGTGTTCGAACAGGTCAATCGCACCAAGGCAGCCCTGCGCGCCAAGGGCGCGGACATTATCGATCTCGGCATGGGCAACCCGGACCTGCCGACGCCGAAGCATATTGTCGACAAGCTGGTAGAGACTGCGCGCAGGCCGGACGTCAACGGTTATTCCGCCTCGCGCGGGATTCCGGGATTGCGCCGTGCACTGACGGATTATTACAAGCGGCGCTTCGGCGTGAGCCTGGATAAAGACCGCGAGGTCATCGTCACGCTCGGCTCGAAGGAGGGCTTTGCTAACCTCGCCCAGGCGATCAGCGCGCCGGGCGATGTGATCCTTGCGCCGGACCCGTCCTATCCGCTGCACCATTTCGGCTTCATCATCGCGGGCGCCTCGATCCGCGGTGTGCCGGCGCATACGCCGGAACAGTACCTGTCGAATCTTGGTCGGGCCGTAAAATATTCCGTGCCGCCGCCGACCGCAATGGTGCTGTGCTTCCCGTCGAACCCGACCGCCGCCGTCTGCGATCTCGATTTCTACAAAGAGGCCGTCAAGTTCGCGAAGAAGCACGACCTCTGGATCCTGTCGGACCTTGCCTATAACGAAATCTATTTCGACGAGCCGACGCCCTCGATCCTTCAGGTGGACGGCGCGAAAGATATCGCGGTCGAATTCACGACCATGTCAAAAACCTACTCGATGGCCGGCTGGCGCGTCGGTTTCGTGGCAGGCAATGAAAAGCTGATCTCGGCGCTCGCCCGCGTCAAATCCTATCTCGACTACGGCGCCTATACGCCGATCCAGGTCGCTGCCGTCGCCGCGCTGGACGGGCCGCAGGACTGCGTGGACGATATCCGCCGGATCTACCGTACACGGCGCGATGCGCTGGTCGAAAGCTTCACGCGCGCCGGCTGGCCGGTGCCAAGCCCGAAGGCCTCGATGTTTGCCTGGGCGCCGATCCCGGAGAAGCTGCGCCATCTGGGCAGCCTCGAATTCTCGATCCAGCTGATCAACGAAGCGCACGTCGCAGTCGCCCCAGGCGCCGGCTTCGGCGAGCATGGCGACGACTATGTGCGCATCGCCCTGGTTGAGAACGAGCAACGCATCCGCCAGGCTGGCCGCAATATCCGAAAATTCCTCGCCGCGCACGGCGTGAAGGAAATTAAGCCGGTGGCGGCGGAGTAAGCTTTTGAGTGAGTTGGGCCTTCGGCCGTAACCCACTGGACGCCGCCTCTGATCTGCGGAGGGGCACGGTTTGCCGACCCGCCCCGCGGCTACTCCCGCGAGAACAGCATGCTCGCCGCAAAGTCCTTGGCTTCATCGGCGGCTTCATCG
>NZ_JBBEBT010000100.1:0-6020 GCF_040882205.1 Hyphomonas sp. | reverse complement strand
AGGCCTGCCAACAAGCGCAGCAGTGTGGATTTGCCCGCGCCGGAGCCGCCGAGCAGCGCGGTGATCTCTCCCGGGCCCAGCGAGAGGGAGACATTTCCGACGACCGCCCGGGCGCCGTAGCGGCGGGTTACGCCACTTGCTTCGAGCGTCCGGTTCATGCGGCGCCTCCGGGGCGGGCGCGCGAGATCTGCCAGGAGAGCAGAATAACCGGCAGGAGGCCCGCGAGCGTGATCAGCAGGGCAGGCAGGGCCGCTGCGGCGAGGCGTTCATCGCTGGCATAAGCATGCGCGCGCACCGAGAGGGTGTCCCAATTGAAGGGGCGCAGCATCAATGTGGCCGGGAGCTCCTTCAGCGCCTCGACGAACAGCACGAGTGCGCCCGCCGCAGCGCCCGACATGGCGACTGGAATGTCCACTTCAAAGGTGCGCCGCAGAGGGGAGGCGCCGAGGCTCTGCGCAGCATGGCCGATGGAGGCAGGCGTGCGGGCGAGGGCAGCGGCCATCGGTTCTGTTCCTGCCGCGGTGAAACGCACGGCGTAAACCCAGGCGAGCGCGGCGAGGGCCAGGGCGCCCGAAAGCGTGACGGGCAGCGCGCTGATGACAGCGAGGGCGCCAAGCGCCAGGACGGCCCCGGGAATCGCATAGCCTGAAGAAGCCGCGATCCGGGCAAAGGTCGCCAATGGTCCCTTCGCCCGTATGGTAAGTGCAATGATCAGGGCAAGGACGAAAGCCAGCGCGGCGCCCGTACCTGCCAGCAGCAGCGAATTGACGAGCGCATCGGAGACCGGCGCGCTTCGGGTGCCGGTTTCCAGGCTAAGCCAGACGAGACGGCCGACTGGCAGGACAAAGGCCAGCGTGAAGAGCGATGTGCAAAGCGCCGCCGCGCCAAACGCTGCCGGGCCGCGTAACGTGACGCGCGAAATCCGGCGCCAGCGGATCGAACTCTGCTGCGTTCCGGCGCGCCCGCGGGCTTTTCGTTCGACAATGATGAAGGTGAGCACAATGGCCAGCAGCACCAAGGCCAGACGGGCCGCAGCGGCCGGTTCGCCAAAGCTTTTCCAGGCCCGCACGATGCCGAAGGTGAGCGTCGGAACACCGAGGAATTCAGCGGCACCGTAGTCCGCCGCCGCTTCCATGAGGGCGAGGGCAAGCCCGGCGGCGATCGCTGGCCGGGCGGCCGGCAGGGCGACAGACCAGAAGGTGCGCGCCGCGCCGGCGCCGAGGCTGCGCGCTGCTTCGAGGGTGCAGACCGATTGGGAGATGAAGGCCGCGCGGGCCGTAAGGTAGACATACGGATAGAGGGTGCAGGCGAGCACGAAGGATAGTCCGGGCAGGGAACTTATGTCCGGGAACCAGTAGTCGCGCGCCGACCAGCTGGTAGCTTCGCGCAGGGCAGACTGCAGCGGGCCCGCGACGCCGGCAAGGTCACTCCAGGCATAGGCGAGCACATAGCCCGGCGCAGCGAGTGGCAGCACCAGCATCCACTCGAACATGCCGCGCCCGGGGAAACGGAACATGGAGACGAGCCACGCGGCCGGAACGGCCATCAGCAGGCAGAGGATCGCCGTCAGCGACAGGACCGACACCGTGCCCGCAAGATAGCGCAGCAGCAGGGTTTCCCGGATGTGCGTCCAGGCTGCGCCGCCGCCATCGACCAGACCGGTGATCAGGACAACGGCCACCGGCAAGGCAATGACGAGCCCGGCGAACAGGGCCGGGAGCTGGCGGAATGCCGGGCCTGAAAAGGCAGGTGCCCTCAGTTCCATCCGGCCCGGTCGAAGATCGCCTGCGCTTCGCCCTGGTGAGCGCCGAGTTCGGACAGCGGGAAATCGCTCTGCTTGAAGCCCGGTAGCAGTTCGAGGCCTTCCGGATAGGCAACACCCGCGACGACCGGGAATTCCTTTGTCTCGGACGTCAGCATCCTCTGGCCCTCGGGTGAGGCGAGGAACTCGATGAACTGTAGCGCCAGTTCGGGCGATTTCGACGTGGAGGACACGGCCGCGCCGCTGATGTTCACGTGCGTGCCGGTGGTGTCCTGATCCGGGAACGAGATCGAGGTCTTGGCGGCGGCGAGGCGTTCTTCGGTCGTGCCGGTGGCGAGGCGCACCCAGTAATAGTGATTGACGATTGCGGCGGCGCACTGACCGGCGGCGACGGCCTGGATCTGCGCCGTGTCTCCGCCTTCCGGCGGGCGCGCGAAGTTGCCAGCAACGCCCCTGGCCCAGGCCTCTGCGGCCTCGCTGCCATTGCGGCTGATAAACTCGCTGAGGAGGGAGAGGTTGTAAACATTGGTGCTGGAGCGCACGCAAAGCTCACCCTTCAGGCGCTCGTCTGCAAGGTCGCCATACGTGTCGACCTCCTCGGTGGGCAGCATCTGCGGATCATAAACGACGATCCGCGCGCGTTTGGAGAGGCCGAACCAGTGGCCGTCCTTCTCGCGCAGCTGCGCCGGGATGGCGGCTTCAAGCTTGTCGGACTGAACGCCTTGCGTGAAGCCTTCGGTCTGGAAGCGGTAGAGCGCGCCAGCATCCGATACGATGATCACGTCGGCAGGGCTGTCAGCGCCTTCAGCCTTCATGGTTTCGAGCAGCTCCGGCGCGCCGGATTCGCGCACGTTCACCCTGATGCCGGAAAGTTCCTCGAACTTCGCATACATCGCCTTGTCGGAATCATAGTGGCGCGCGGAATAGATGTTGAGCGCCTGGCCGGAAGGCCGGGCTTCTTCGGTTGCCGGGGCGGCTGCGCCTTCTGCCGGGGAATGCGTTTCGGGCTGGCCGCAGGCGGCAAGGACGGCGACGGACAGGATCGCGAGCGAAAATCTGGGCATCTGTGGCTCCTGAGTATGCGGATGATCCCAACCACATATGAGAATGAATCGCAACCGGGGCATGACGCGACCTTTTGGACGCGATCAGGGTAAACCGGCCGTTTACCATAAACGGAACCTGACCTGTTTCTTGCACAATCCGCTCGCGCGTTGGACGAATGTCCCAACCTTGCAATGTTGCAGGTGCGAAATCGCTTCTATTACACATATTAGTCTGTTAATCCTTTGTTTACGGGTGAGGAAAGTGCGATGACGGAATTCATTCTGGATGTCGAACTGCACAGCGAAGACGAGAATGCGCGTCTGTCCGCTGCCATCGATTCATTCGTTTCCCTGCATGACAGCGATGTGCGCAGCGATGCGTTCGACCTGGACCTGATGGTGCGCACGGTTTTCGGGCCCGGCGGCGAGCGCCTGAAGCAGATCATTTTCCAGCAGCACGAACTGGCAGACGCGTTCAGCACGTTCTGGGTTGCCTTTCGCGGCCTCAACTGAATTGTCCGCCATCGGTTGAATGTGCGCCCGGGGCGTCCTAAACCCCGCCGGAAGGCGAATTCGGCATGACATTTGTCTCCTCCCGTCCCCGCATAGCGGTTCTCGGCGCTGGCATCATTGGGCTGTCGGCGGCGTATGAGTTGGCCATGCGCCGGGGCGCGCGGGTGACCCTCCATGACGTGCGGGCGCCCGGACGCGGGGCGAGCTGGGCGGCGGCCGGAATGCTGGCGCCGGCTTTCGAAGCCGCCGCCGAGCCGGGCGTGCATCCACAGCTGTTTGACCTTTGCCTCGCGAGCGCGGCGCTCTGGCCGGCATTTGCGCAAGACCTTTCGGCGCGTGCCGGTGAGCCGGTGGGCTTTGACCGGACGCCGTCCCTTGCGGCCGCGCTCGACGCCCGCGAAATGGCGCGCCTGTCGCAGATTGCCGGAACCCTCAGCTCGGCGGGAATTGATCACCTTGTACTGGGCGCGGACGCGATCTGCGAACTTGAGCCGGCGATCAGCCGGGCGGTGCTGGGCGGCCTCGAGTTGCCGACCGATTTGCGCGTGCATAATCGCCGGACTGTGTCGGCGCTGCTGACTGTGCTGCGCGCCAGCGCAAACGTGGACTTTGTGTCCGGTCCGGCGCTGTTGAAATCCGAAGCGGGGCGGGTCTCTCTTGACGGTCATGACGCAATGCTCGCAGCGGCGGGCTGGGAGACGTCCATCATCAAGGTGAAGGAACGCGGCGAACTCTACAGTCTCACGAACTGGGATGCGGCGCTGGACGATATCGACTGCCATGGCGGGCAGATGTTGTCGGTGGCCGCGACCGCAGGCGCGCCGCAGCGGGTCGTGCGCTCGGGTCATGTCTATCTGGTACCGCGCGGCGGACAGGTGGTGATCGGTGCGACGGTTGAGCCGGACCGCGTGATCGAGGTACCGGAGGCCGGGGTTATCGAAGCGCTGCGCCGCGAGGGTGTACGCCTGTGCCCCGGCCTCGCGAATGCGCCGGTCGCCGAGAGCTGGGCTGGGGTGCGCCCGGGAACGCCCGACCAGGCGCCCTTCATTGGGGAGACCGTGACGCCGGGCCTGTTTGTCGCCGCCGGTCATTACCGTAACGGCATCCTGCTCGCGCCGGTCACGGCGCAGATCATCGCCGATGCGCTGCTCGGCGCGCCGCAGGGTGAACTTGCCGCAACGTTCACGACCCGCCGGGCCTATGGCGCGACGGCCTGACGCTGGACGCGCCGCAGGGGCCGCCTTAAGTCTCGCCTGCAAGAGGAGTGCCCGTGTATGCATGTGATCCAGCCGATGACCGAAGACCAGCAGGCGATCCGCGATGCGGTTTCGAAAACTCTGGAGCCGTTCGACGACGCCTACTGGCTCAGGACGGACGAGACGGGCGATTGGCCGGAAGAATTCTGCGCAGCGATGGCCAAGGGCGGATGGATGGGCATCGCCTTTCCGGAGGAGTATGGCGGCGCCGGGCTCGGGCTGACCGAAGCATCAATAATGATGCAGACGGTCACCCGCACCGGCGCGGGCTTTTCCGGCGCCTCGGCAATCCACCTCAACATCTTCGGCCCTAAGCCGCTGGAGAAGTTCGGCAACCCGGAACTGAAGCGCGAGAACCTGCCGAAGATCATCTCCGGCGAGGAGAAGATGTGCTTTGCCGTGACCGAGCCGAACTCGGGTCTCGACACGTCCAGCCTCGAGACGAAGGCCGAACGTACCAACAAGGGCTATGTCATCAATGGCCGGAAGATCTGGACGACCGGTGCTCAGCGTGCGGACAAGATCCTGATCATCGCGCGCACCACGCCGAAGGACCAGTGTTCCAAGCCGCATCTTGGCCTGTCGCTGTTCTATACCGACCTTGACCGGGGCAAGATCGAGGCAAACCCGATCCCGAAAATGGGTCGCAAAGCGGTGGAGTGCAACACACTGTTCATTGATGGCCTGGAAGTGCCGAAGGAACACCTGATCGGCGAGGAAGGCGCGGGTTTTAAATACCTTCTGCAAGGCCTGAACCCGGAGCGTGTTCTGTTCGCGGTCGAGTCCGTCGGACTTGGCTTTGCGGCTCTGGAGCGCGCGGCGCGCTATGCGAAAGAGCGTGTCGTTTTTGGCCGTCCGATAGGCCAGAACCAGGGCATCCAGCATCCGCTTGCCCGTTCGTGGGCGGAGCTTTCGGCGGCCGAAATGCTCGCCTACAAGGCGGCCGCGCTCTACGATGCCGGTGAGGACTGCGGCGCCGAAGCCAACGCAGCGAAGTATCTCGGCACCGAAGCCGGCTTTACAGCCTGCGAGACGGCCGTGTTGACGCATGGGGGCATGGGATACGCGAAGGAATACCATGTCGAGCGGATGATGCGCGAAGCCATGCTGGCGCGGATTGCGCCGGTCAGCCGCGAAATGATCCTGAACTTTATCGCTGAACGCGTGCTGGGGCTGCCGAAGAGTTACTGATCCGGATGCGGCTCAGGCCTTGTCCGCGCCCTTCATCAGCTCGAAGAATTCTTCCTTGCTGTTGGTGCGCGGGTAGCTCGTCGCCGCAACCTGCACCTCTAGAAAGGCGCAGAGCGGCTCCCAACCGTCCTTGGCCTGATGAACGAGCAGGCGGCTCGCCGGTATTTCGGCTATTACAGCGGCTTCCTGCGCTCGGAAAGCCGCGATGACGCCTTCCTTGTCGCTACGCCCCCAAGGCTGCGGTCGATGACC
>NZ_JBBEBT010000099.1:0-1100 GCF_040882205.1 Hyphomonas sp. | reverse complement strand
CGGAACACGTTTCGAAATGGCCGGCCCTAAGGACAAGCCCGCAGGGCAGCGCGGGAACTCCCCGTCTTAAATCGGATGATCCCGCCGAAACCGGTGAGCTGCCAAAACCGACACTTCGGCAACCGAAGGTGAGTACTCAAAGGCCTTCGCCCAGAGCGGCGTCGTGACGTATCGCCTGTCTTCAAAATGAGCGTGCTCACTGGTCGTGATGTCCTCCAGCAGGCCGACCCAGCAGAGCGGTCGCAGCACCTGGTTCCAGATCATGCCAGGAACCCGGTCATACGCTCCTGCCGGATCTGGCAGGCCAAAGAGAGCTTCGCGCAGAGCGCCGCCGGTCACGCCGCGCGCCGCTTCGACGTGCAGGAGGTTGAGGTAAAGGCTCCAGTTATCGAGCCGCGATTCAGACAGCCGCGACCAAGCGGCATGATCGACCTGGAACAGGTAGAAGGGCGCAATCTCGTTGAAGAGATCGCCGGGCGAACCCGCCATCGCCCTGCCCGCTTTTGTGAGCCTGCAGGTCAGCTTTTCGTGCCGGATGAGTTTCAGTTTCAGGAGCACGAAGTGCAGCGCCTCGAGCGGCGGGAAGTCGTATTCGTTCAGCACCTTGTTGACGAGGAAGAGCTTCTCTTCTTCCCAGCCCGGCCAGGCGAACTCTGCCGCGGCCCAATGAACGAACTTGCGCTGGAACGCCTTGCCCTTCGTCAGCCCGATGGTGTCGTGCTGGGCCAGAAACGCCAGCACCTTTTGTGCGGCGCAGATCATGGGGGCGCCTGCTAGCGCCGGCTCATCATTGGCAAGAGGGATGGACTGGAGCATGGCAGAGGGTCCCGGTCAGGTGCGTACTTTCGAGTGACCGCCATACCGTTGCAACCACTTCTTGGGAAACAACGGCAGGTTAGCTATCGGCTGTAGTTGGGTGTCATCTCGCACCGGCTTGCTAGACGAGAGCATCGGTCAAAACTTCTATGACCGTTTCGCAGATAGGCTCATGAACTGAGGACTAGAAATACCCGCGGTCAGCCTGGGGTCCTGTCAAGCGCTTAACCTCGCCGGACGTGTTCAACTCGTTTAAGGCAAGACCTTCCGAATTCGTTGACGCT
>NZ_JBBEBT010000098.1:0-6154 GCF_040882205.1 Hyphomonas sp. | reverse complement strand
CTGCAGGTCTATCCGGACCCCGACTACACCGCTCTGCGCCAAGCCATTGCCCGGGCAAAAGGCATCACCGACGCCTCCCGCGTTGTCACATCGGCCGGCTCGGACGAGATCATCCACCTGCTGACCCAGTGCTATGCCGGGCCCGGCGACGAAGTGCTGTTCACCGAGCACGCCTTCTCCATGTACGAAGTCTCCGCGCGCGCCCACGGCGCCGCCGCCATAAAGGCGCCCGAGACGGACATGACAGCCGGCGTGAACTCCATCCTCGGCGCGGTGTCTGCGCAGACAAGGATCCTGTTCCTCGCCAACCCCAACAACCCGACCGGCACAATGCTGGCGCTGGAGGCGCTTAAGGCCTTGCAGGACGCGCTGCCCCCGCATGTATTGTTCGTGGTCGACGGTGCGTACTCGGAGTATCTCGGGCCAGACTATGAAGCCGCGCTGCGCGACCTTGTCGACCGGCGTGACACGACCGTGATGATGCGCACCTTTTCCAAAATCTACGGCCTCGCTGCCTTGCGCCTTGGCTGGGCCTATATGCCGAAGCCGATTGCCGACACGTTCCAGCGGATCCGTGGCCCGTTCAACGTGAACACGCTGGCGGTCGAGGCGGGTATCGCCAGCGTTGGCGACGAGGCCTTCCTGACGATGTCGCGCGCGCACAATACCGCCTGGCGCGCCACGTTGACGCACGCCCTCAATGCCATGGGACTGACGACGCCGGTTTCGCACGCAAACTTCGTCGTCTGCGAATTCGGCTCGGCGGAGCGCGCCGCCGCCGCGCACCAGCACCTGAAAGACGGTTCGGTTCTCGTGCGCGCAATGGGCGGCTACGGCCTGGCGACAAAGCTGCGCATCACGGTCGGCAGCGCCGAGGATAACACGCGCTGCCTGGACGCGCTGAAAGCCTTCACCGCGTCACGCTGATATTGTCGATCAGGCGCGTACGCCCCAGCCACGCCGCGCCCAGCAGCCGGGCGGCGCCCCCCGGCATCGGCGCGTCCGCCGGCAATAGGGCCAGGGTGCCGGGATCGACCAGCGCGATATAATCCACACTCCGGAAACCCGCGCGCATCAGGTGCGCTTCGGCCTCGGCGCTCACATCGCCGGGCAGGGCGCCCAGCGACAGTCGCACCGATGCCCGGTGCAGCGCCGCAAACAGTGCGCCCGCCGCGCGCCGCTCGTCCGCCGCGAGGTAGAGATTGCGGGAAGACTGGGCGAGGCCGTCTCCATCCCGCTTCGTCTCGCCGCCAATGATGTTTATCGGGAACCCGAGATCGCGCACCATCCGGCGGATGATCTGCAACTGCTGGTAATCCTTCTCCCCGAACACGGCGGTGTCCGGCTGCACGTGCAGGAACAGACGCGCCACCACCGTCGCCACGCCATAAAAGAAGTGCGGCCGGTAGATTCCGTCCAGCAGGTCCGACATGGCGTTCACCCGAACGTCCGTAACCGAACCATCGGGATATATTTCTGCAACAGTCGGCAAATAAACGAGGTCGCATCCGGCAGCCGACAGCAGCGCAAGGTCGTCGTCTTCCTGGCGCGGGTATGTCCCGAAATCCTCACCCGGCGCGAACTGTGCCGGGTTAACGAACAGGCTGGTGATCGTGCGGCCCGCGTTTTCCTTCGCCTTTTCAACGAGGGAGATGTGACCCGAATGGAGGGCCCCCATGGTAGGGACGAAACCGACCGTCTCACCTGCGGCTTTCCAGGCACGCACCTGTTGCTGCAAGGCCACACGCGTGCGCACGACGGCAACCGTGTTTTCTGTCGTGAATTTCACTTTGATCCGGTCCCGCATCAGGCTGTTGTAAACGGGTTGTTAACCCATAGGCCGGAATTTCCAAGTCATGACATACCGCATCGTTAACACCGTTCGTTCGCTGGCCATGTATGGGGCCGTCTCGCTGGGTCTGCGCAAGGCCCGCATCGATATCCGCGAGCCGGATGCCCTGCGAAGCGGCGCCGAACCGGAGGATCTGTCGGACGACTGGATGTTCGAACGGCGCCAGGCGGCGGTGTCTGCCGAAGCCTACATGCTTGATCAGGAATATGGCCGGGTGTCGGGCGCCCTGTCCGGTCTGCGGGCGGTCCTGTCAAACCTCACCAGGATGCCGCTGCACGGCGAAGCGGCCTACACACCGATGCCAGCCTGCGCCGTGTCGCTTGATCCGGCGCTGTTCGACGAGATCGCCGCTCCGGCGCCGATGCTCACGAATGTTGTGGCCTTCGATGAAGATGACCTCTTCATCGAAAGCTCCCTAACACTTCAGAAACCCCCCACGTCTATTGAATCACTGCTACGCGTTGCGTGATTTGTTGGTTTAGCCGGCCCCGCGCCGTGCAGATTGTGGAGTAGCCTCGATGCCCGCCGATGGGATGTCTTCCTTGAGCGGGACGGGCCCGGCTGACATTCCGCAGCAGGCAGCTGAGGCACGCGTCATTGTTATCGGCAACGAGAAGGGCGGGGCGGGCAAATCCACCGTCTCGATCCATCTCAGCGTGGCGCTGCTCTGCATCGGCAAGAAAGTCGGCGTCATCGACCTCGACGTGCGCCAGCGCTCGCTGACCCGCTATCTCGAAAACCGCACCCGCTGGATGCAGAACACCGCCGCGAGGCTCTCGATGCCGGAAATCGTTCGCGTCGAAGCCAGCCCGGAGCGCGATCTCGACAAGGCCGAAGCCGAGGAAAGCAAGCGCTTCCTCACCTCGCTCGCCCGCCTGAAGCGCGAGTGCGATTTCATCATCATCGACGCGCCCGGCGGCGACACCTTCCTGTCGCGCCTGGCGCACATGTATGCCGACACGCTGATCACGCCGCTGAACGACAGCTTCGTGGACTTCGACCTCCTCGGCGACGTGAACCCGCAAACGCTGGAAGTCCTGCGTCCAAGCTTCTATTCCGAGATGGTCTGGACCTGCCGCAAGAAAAAGGCGCAGACCTCGCGCCGCCCGATCGACTGGGTCGTGATGCGCAACCGCATGTCGCCGCTGGCAGCCCGCAACAAGGAACGCGTCGGCGGCGCGCTGCAAAACCTCTCCAAGCGCATCGGCTTCCGCCTCGCCCCGGGCCTGTCAGAGCGCGTGATCTACCGCGAACTCTTCCCGGCCGGCCTCACCCTGCTGGATCTGACCGAGACATCCGCGAATGTGGCCTTCTCGATGAGCCACAAGGCAGCCCGCCAGGAGCTGCGCGATCTGGTGATCGTGCTTCAGCTGCCCGAACTTGCCGGCCTCGAAATCACGTTCTGAACACCCGCACGTCTGACCGCTGCCATGGGCCCTGCGCCCCTTCGGAAGGTATGGGCCCCAGCGGAAGGTATGGGGCCCCTGCGGAAGGTATGCGCCCCTGCGGAAGGTATTGTCAGGCCTTGCGTCCGTTCGTAAATCCGACGGGGTCCGCGCCCGGACGATCCCGGACAACCGGACGCTGGCGGGGCGGGAGGAATGCATGACCAGCGTCAAAGCCAGCGGATTTGCACAAGACCGGTTCGCGCCGGTGAAGGCGGCCTTCGAAGCGAACTTCGCCAGCGGCGCCGAAAACGGCGCCAGCTTCTGCATGACGCTGGAAGGCAAGCCTGTCGTCGACATCTGGGCAGGCTACGGCGACGAGGCGCAGACCAAGCCCTGGGAAAAGGACACCCTCGTCAACGTCTATTCGACGACCAAGACGATGACGGCGCTCACTGCGCTTTACCTCGCCGACAAGGGCGCGCTCGATTTCACAGCGCCGGTCGCAAAATACTGGCCTGAGTTTGCCGCCAACGGCAAAGCCGATGTCACCGTCGCCCACCTGATGAGCCACGCCGCCGGCCTCTCCGGCTGGAAGGAACCGCTGGTGCGCGAAGACCTTTATGACTGGGAGAAGGCGACCAGCCTCCTCGCCGCGCAGGCCCCCTACTGGAAGCCCGGCACCGCGCCCGGCTACCACGCGATGACGCAAGGCTACCTCGTGGGCGAAGTCATCCGCCGCGTGGCCGGCGAAACCGTTGGCAAACTGTTTGCGAAGGAAATCGCCGGGCCCATCGGCGCCGACTTCCACATCGGTCTTGCGTCCACGGAAGATCACCGCGTCGCCGAACTGACGCCGCCCCCGGCAAGCGGCGCACTCGGCAACGGTTCGGCTGACGAACTCGTCACCAATATGTCGAGCAATCCGCCGATCAACCCTCTGGACACCCGAACCCGCGCCTGGCGCGGCGCCGAGATCCCTGCGGCCGGCGGCACCGGCAATGCGCGCTCCGTGGCGGCTGTCCAGTCTCTGATGGCGAATGGCGGCTTTGCCAACGGCAAGCAGATCCTGTCTGAAGCCGGCGTCCGCAAGGCCCTCGAACTCCAGATCGAAGGCACCGACCTTATCCTCGGCATCCCGGTCCGTTACGGCATGGGCTTCGGCCTCGCCGGCGGCATGGTGGCGTTCCCGAATCCCAACAGCGTCTTCTGGGGCGGCTATGGCGGCTCCCTCGTCGTCAGCGACATGGATGCGCGCGCCACCTACGCCTACGCCATGAACAAGATGGCGCCGACGACCACAGGCGACATGCGGGCCTTCGCGATGCTGATGGCGGCGTGGGGCGTGATGGCATCCTGAACCCGGCGCTTGGCTTCACAGGGGCTCCGGCCTATAGGCCGCCCCCATGGCAACCTTTCCTTTCGAAATCAGCGCAACCGAAGGCGCAGCCCGCACCGGGCGCCTCGTTACGCCGCGCGGCGATATCCGCACACCCGCCTTCATGCCGGTTGGCACCGCCGCCACCGTGAAAGCCCTCTACATGGACCAGGTGAAGGAGGCCGGCGCCGACATCATCCTCGCCAACACCTACCATCTGATGCTGCGCCCCGGCGCCGAGCGTGTGAAGAGGCTCGGCGGCGTGCACGCCTTCGCCAAATGGTCCGGCCCGATGCTGACAGATAGCGGCGGCTTCCAGGTCTGGTCGCTGGCGCAGCTGCGCAAGATGGACGCCGACGGCGTGACTTTCCAGAGCCATATCGACGGCTCAACCCACCGCCTCACGCCGGCCCGCTCCATCCAGATCCAGGCCGACCTCCTCGGCGCCGACATTTCCATGCAGCTTGATGAGTGCACGAACTTTCCCTGCACCGCGCAGGAAGCCGGTCGCAGCCTCGAGCTGTCGCTGCGCTGGGGCGAACGCAGCCTCGAGGCCTTCGGTGAGCGCGGCGCGCAGACCCTGTTCGGCATCGTGCAGGGCTCGAACTTCCCGGCGCTGCGCGAACGCTCTGCCAAAGGCGTCGCCGCACAGGGCTTCGGCGGCATCGCGCTCGGCGGCCTCGCGGTTGGCGAAGGCCACCAGCAGATGTGCGACACCATCGACTTCACGGTGCCCCACCTGCCGCCCCACCTGCCGCGTTACGTCATGGGCGTCGGCAAGCCCATTGATCTCGTCGAAAGCGTTGCGCGCGGCATCGACATGTTCGACTGCGTATTGCCCACACGCTCCGGCCGCCACGGCCAGGCCTGGACCTGGGACGGGCCCATCAACGTCACCAATGCAAGGTTCGCCGAAGACCTCGCGCCGCTGGACGAAGCTGTCAGCAGCCCGGCCAGCCGCGACTTCTCGCGTGCCTACCTGCACCATCTTTTCAAGGCCGGCGAATATCTCGGCCCCATGGTGCTCTCCTGGCACAACACCGCCTTCTTCCAGGCGCTGATGGCGCAGATGCGCGCCGCGATTGCCGAGGGCCGGTTCGAAGCCCTGCGCGCGCGCCTGTCTGCAGCCTGGGCCTCCACGCGGTCTCGTCCGCGCGATGCGGCCAGCTGAGCCGGCTACTTGTAGATGATGCGCCCTTCAGTCTCGGCGGCGATGGCCTCAAAGTCCGGCCTCGCCGGCAAGTCGCACTGCATCGCCAGTCCTATCCCCTTGAGATAGGTCCGGCGCTGGGCCCCGATCTTGTAGGCCAGGTTATACTTTCGCATGTGCCCTGCCGCGCCGGTCGCCTCCCGCAGCACACCGCGGTAGGGGATCCACCCGGTCACGCCGGATTTGACTGCGCCGAGCGCCGCCTCGGCCGCGTCGTCCGCCAGCTTCTCCGTTTGCAGCCGCTCGTCGGGGCTGGACGTGTCCCAGTCAGGCCCGAGGACCCCGTCGAGGTCCCGGATCAGGGTGATGATCTCCTCGCAGGTAATCTC
>NZ_JBBEBT010000097.1:0-6177 GCF_040882205.1 Hyphomonas sp. | reverse complement strand
TACGCACGGCGAGGCGAGCGTCGACTATCCGGATTTCGGCTACAAGCTCGCTGGCTATATCGCCGCCGGAAAGGCCGAGCGCGGCATCGCCCTGTGCGCCGCCGGCATTGGCATTTCCATCGCCGTGAACCGCAATCCGGGGGTGCGCTGCGCCCTCGTTTCCGAGCCACTCTCCGCCGCGCTCTCGCGCGAACACAACGACGCCAACGTCATCGCCCTGGGCGCCCGCATGATCGGCGTCGAAATGGCGAAGGCCTGCCTCACCGCCTTCCTGACGACGCCCTTCTGCGGCGATCGCCAGACCCGCCGCGTCGGCAAACTGGGGAAGGCGGGGGCGGGAACTTAAGTTCATCGGCAGGGCCGGTCATGTCACTGTCCCCTCAGATTTCAAAGTCTCAAACCCCCAGCCCCAGGCTCTCAAGGATCATCTCATTGTCGGCGCCCGGCCGGGGCGGGGGGAGGCGGAGACTGGCGGGCGTGGCCGCGAAATGCACCGGGTGTTTCATGGTGCGGTAGCGGCCCGCTTCGGGGTGTTCGGCTTCCTGGAAGAAGCCGGTGGCGACGAGGTGGGCGTCGGTCAGAACTTGCGGCAGGGTATTGTAGCGCATCGCCGGGATGTTCGCCTTGTCGAGCAGCGCGAGCCATTCGTCCGTGGACCGCTTGGCGGTGACGTCCTCGATCAGGGCGTAGAGCGCGCCGGTATTTTCGGTGCGTGCGGCATAGGTATTGAAGCGCGGGTCCTGGAACACGTCAGGCATGCCGCCAATTTCGAAAAACGTCGCCCATTGCTGATCCGAGTATGGAACAAGTCCGATATAGCCGTCGGTGGTCGGGTAGGGGCGCCGGTTCGGATTGACCGAACGGGTATAGGCGAGCTTGCCATTGCCCGGCATGAATGTCTCTCCGTAGAGATTCTCCACCATGTTGAAGAAGGTGAAGCATTCCAGCATCGGCACCTGTACGAACTGGCCCTTGCCGGTGGTCGCCTTGTGGAACATCGCGGCGAGCGTCGCATAAGTTGCGAACAGGCCGGCCGTCTTGTCGGCCACCAGCGAGGCCGCGTATTCGGGCCGCCCGCCAGAGCGGATGGCATTGAGGTCGGCAAAGCCGGAGGCGCCCTGGATCAGGTCGTCATAGGCCTGGCGCTTTTCGTAGGGCCCGCCCTGGCCAAAGCCGGCGCAATGGACATAGACGATGTCGTCCTTGAGGGCCTTCACCTGCTCATAGCCGAAGCCGAGCCGCTCCATGCCGGCGAGGCGGACATTGTGAAAGAACACATCGGCGGTCTTCAGGAGCTGCGTCAGCGCGGCCTTGCCCCCGGGCGTCTTGGCGTCGAGCGTCACTGAGCGCTTGTTGCGGTTCAGCGCCATGTAGATTGGCCCAAGGTCGCCGGTTGGCGAGGCGCCGGCATAGCGCATCGTGTCGCCCTTGCCGGGGGGCTCGATCTTGATCACTTCGGCGCCGAGATCGGCGAGGATCAAAGTGGCGAAGGGGCCCAGCACGACAGTGCTCATGTCGATGATGCGGACACCTGCCAGAGGCCCTGAGGGCGGGCCGGTGCGGGGCGCGTCGGTCATGGGTCAGGTCTCCTGGACAACTGGCGCGTAAGTGCCCCGCGGGCACCGGGTAGATCAAGCTTTTCCTCGGGTCAGAGGCCAAGCGCGATGCGGGCTTCCTCGATATGCTCGGTCTTGGCCTTGAAAGCAGACCAGTCGTCGCTGGCGGCGATCGGATCCCACAAGGCCTCGACTTCCCCGATGACGAGGCTGACCGGTGAGGGCGCCTGGAAATAGGGCAGGGCAAGGCGCCCGGGCCGCACCGGCGTGCGCGCCATCAGGGCGGCGCGGACCGGCCCGAAAGACGCAGAGGTATAGAGCGCGGCCTGCGGCGAGGCGGCGGCGCGCCTCTCGCTGGCCGGCCCGCCGAACCAGTCGAAGAAGGTTTGCGCCCAGCTTGCCCCGCTGTCGGTCATCCAGCCATAGAAGGCCTGCAGCAGGCCGATGTCCTGCGCGACATCGCCCAGAGGCGCAAGGCCGAGCAGGGCATGGGTATGGGCGGCAAAGCTGTCGCGGTAAGCAGTCTCAAACGGCGCCAGCGACGGAGCGAGGTCTTCAGCCTCCGCCAGCAGGAGGAGCGCCGAGGCGAGCTGCTGCAAGGCCCAGCTGCCCTGCAGGGGCTGGCGGCCGAAACGGTAGAGTCCGTTCTGGTCGAAATAGGCGGCGGTGAAGTTCGGGTCGGACTGTGCGAGGAAACGCCAGGGGCAGAAGTCGAAGGTCTCGCCGGTGATGTTGAAATTGTCGGTATTCATCACCCCGTGCACGAAGCCGGCGGCCATCCACTGGCCGATCATCTTGCCGGTGGCGACGGCGATGCATTCCAGCAGCGCGCAGGCCTTGCGCGCCATATCCGGATCATCGGCGCCAGGGTGGAACTCGGCGACGCAGTAATCGACCAGCTTTGCCATGGCGGCGCGGTCGTCCAGGTAAGCACAGCGCTGGAAGGTTCCAAAGCGGACATGGCTGTGGGAGAGGCGCACCAGCACGCAGGACCGGGTCGGCGAGGGCTCGTCGCCGCGCTCAAGCGCCTCGCCGGTCTCGATCAGGCTGAAGGCCTTGGACGTGTTGACGCCGAGTGCTTCCAGATAGCTGGCGGCGAGGATTTCGCGCACCCCGCCTTTCAGCGTAAGGCGGCCATCACCGCGGCGCGACCAGGGCGTCTGGCCGGAGCCCTTGGTGCCCAGGTCCAGCAGGCGGCCAGCGGTGTCACCTACCTGCGCAAACAGGAAGCCGCGCCCGTCACCGAGGTCAGGATTATAGGTGCCGAACTGGTGGCCATGATAGCGCATAGCGAGTGGCTGGGACAGATTTCCGGGCAGGGCCTCGAACCGGCCGAAATGGCTGAGCCAGCCGGAATCGCTGAGATTACCGAGCCCTATGCTCTGCGCCCATCGCTGGTTGCGCCAGCGCAACACTGTTTCAGGAAAGCGTGCCGCGAGGACAGGGTCGGCGAATTCCGGGGCTATCCGAAGGAAGGGCGGCAGGTTCGTTTCTTTTTTGAACTTCCCAGCATTTAAGGGGTCTTCCAACGCAGCGAGCCTTCCTTGTCGACAGGGTAGGGCATGTGGGTTCTATAATGGCATGCAGCGGTGCAGCACAGAAGCCCCCTTGCAGACCGTCGTAGACCCTTAATGATGGGAATTGGTCAAGATCATGACAAGCGGCGAAAGCTTGCTCCAGGCCGTAACAGTTTCGGGAGGAAACGAATGAAAACTTTCAAGGGAATGCTCTTTTGTGCGTCGGCCATTGCGCTGGGCGGCTCGTTTGCCGCGCAGGCGCAGGAGGACGAGAACGAGCGCAAGCTCGCAACGGTCACGGTTACCGGCTCAGCTATCGCCGGCTCTCCGGAAGATGCGGCGCTTCCGGTAGATGTTATTACGGCACAGGACCTGAAGCTCGAGGGCAATCCCTCTCTGACAGAGCTGATTCGCAATCTCGGCGTCTCATCCGGTATTGACGGCGAGACCAATCAGTTTGCGTCTAACGGCCTCGAGGGCACATCGAACATCAACCTGCGCGGGCTAGGCCCGGCGCGGACGTTGGTGCTCATAAACGGTCGGCGCCAGACTTATGCGCCTTACGCGATCGGCGAGCAGGCTCAGCTCTTCGTTGATACGAACACGCTCCCCTCATCAGCAGTTGGCCGAATCGAAGTTCTGAAAGACGGTGCTGCGGCGATCTATGGATCCGACGCCATTGCTGGCGTCGTGAACTTCATTACCCGAACGGATCTCGAAGGCCTCGAAGTCGGTGGATCGTTCTCGCAGTTTGACGGTTCCGATGGCGATTACGGCCTGACAGCTTCCTATGGCCTGCAGATGGGTAATGCCAGCTGGATCACCTCCGTCGGCTACAACTTCCGCAGCGAAGTTCCACTTCTGGAGAAAGACTGGGCGATCCTGCCGCGTGCTGAGAACCCGGTCGGCGGCTTCTCTGGAATCTCAAATCCCGGACGTTTTGTTCCCTTGGGAATTACAGGGCCGATCGCACCGTTCAACGTCAACGACAATGGTTGCGTTGCGCTCGGAGGGACGCTGGCACCGACCTGCAACTTCCAGTTCACGCAGTATGACAACCTCGTCGAAGAGGAGACCCGCTACCAGATCTTCTCTGAATATAACCGTGACTTTGACAATGGCATGAAGTTCCATATTGAGGGGCTTTACGCCAATACAGACGTACCGGAGTGGAAGACCTCTCCATCCTATCCGCCGCAGGTGCTTACGAGTCAGTTCGTGCCGACCACAAACCCTGGCTATGCTGCTTATACCGCAGCCAATCCGGGTGCGTTCCCGGCCGGCACCATCGGCTCATTGTTCATTGGACGCAGCTTCGGCTGGGGCGGTTTCCCCGGAACAGGTGGCGCACAGGTGGGCAACCGGGCTTATGAAAGTTACCGCCTTGCCAGCGATCTGACGGGCGACTTCGGCGAATCTATGAATTGGGACCTTGGCGTGTCTTATTCAACGACGATCGGAACGCGCAGCACCAACGACACATATATTTCAGCTTTCGCTGCGGGCCTGCGAGGTTTCGGCGTCTGTACTGATCCAATCACCGGGGCCGATCCGGCGACGGGGACCGTCCCTTGGGCGCCCGGCTATACAGGCGTACTGGTTGCGGGCGCGGGCGCCTGCCAGTGGTTCAATCCTTTCTCAAACGGGATTGCTGCGAGCGGCGTGACTGGAGAAGCAAACCCCAATTTCATTCCGGGGCTCCAGAATACAGTGGCGATTGCCGAATGGATGACTGACCCATCATTCACCGAGGTGACGACTTCGCTGCTGGTATTTGATGCGGTCTTGTCCGGCCAGTTGGGCATTGACTTTGGTGGCGGCGCGGTCGGTTGGGCTGCGGGCGCCCAGGTGCGCACTGAAACCCTCAAGGTTGAACCAAGTGCCCTGACAGACCTCGCCGTCACACCGGGACCCGGCGGAACCGGGCCTTACGCTTTCCTCGCGGGTACCAACGCCAGCGACAACGAGCAAACTATCTATGCTGTGTTTGCAGAAGCCCAAATACCGCTTGGTGATACGGTCGACGTCCAACTCGCTGCTCGATTCGAAGATTATGGTGGCGGTGCTGGTTCGACATTTGATCCGAAGGTTGCCGCAAAATGGCAGATCATGGACGCGTTCGCGATGCGCGGCTCGGCCCAGACATCGTTCCGGGGCCCGACACTCAACCAGATTGACGGGGTCGGAACCAGCCTCCAGTTTGTTGCCCCAACGTCTGCGTTCAAGGCAGTGGACCAGTTCGGCAATCCCAACCTCCAACCGGAATCGGCGACCAGCTTCAATATCGGCGGCTTGGTCGATATCGGCGGGTTCACGGCTTCTGTGGACTACTATAACTTCGACTTTTCGGATCCGATTATCGTCGAAGAGCAGTCGAGCATTGTGAACGCCGCCATTGCAGCAATCAATGCTGGCAACCTGACATCGCCCATCCTGTCACGCATCACGTTTCAGAATCCGCTGATCCCGTCAGGCGCCGGGATTGCACGTATACGGACTAACGTGGCCAATGGCCCCGACATCCAGACCTCCGGCATCGACTTCCGCGCAAACCAGGTGATCGATGACGTATTCAACGGCCAGACACTGACGCTCGGGGTGGATGGAACTTATGTGATTGAGTATGTTGTTGCGGACTTCGAGATCGAAGGGGTAACCATCGCCGGCGGAGACCGGGTTGGGCAGTTCAACCGGAGCAACTTCTCTCGGTCATTGCCGCAGTGGAAGGCAAATGCCTTCGCAAACCTCGAAGTCGGAGACCACAACTTCCGGGTTGTCGCCCGTCACACTACCGATTACGCGGACGAGCGTCCGGCGGGTCAGCGTGGAGGCGTCGGCGAAACGATCGAGGCTCAGACGACCTTTGATCTCTTCTATAATTGGCAGGCGCCGTATGGCATCGATTTCGGCCTGTCGGTGGTCAACGTGACCGATGAAGACCCACCATTCGCCGCATTTGACCTCAACTATGATCCCTACACGCACAACCCCTTTGGCCGCACAGTAAAAGTCAGCTTTAAGAAGCGCTTCGGCCCCGAGGGCTGATACGCTATAGTCTGCTGACAAAATAAACGGCCCCCGGAAACGGGGGCCGTTTTCTTTTG
>NZ_JBBEBT010000096.1:0-6182 GCF_040882205.1 Hyphomonas sp. | reverse complement strand
ATCCACCTGTCGGTCGCGACGCTGGTGCATGCCGGCGTCGTCCTGCTCGCAGCCCGGCTCGGCGCCCGGCTGGAGATCTGGCGCATGTCGCTCACGGCGCGGTTAACCTTCGCAGGCCTGCTGATTGCCATCGCCGTCTGGCTTGCCCTCACCCCGCCCCGCACCTGAGCGTGCGTCTGGCACGGCCATTGCATGCCTTCCGGCGGATCAGACAATGCTCTCATCAGCATTTGGCAGACTTGGCGGCGGCGCTTGCGGGCTCTGCCGCTTTTTTGCCTCAGGCCGGCTCCGCCGCCCGCGCCAGCCGCCGCGCCTTGGCGTCCCCCAGAAGGCTGTCGGCCGTGAAGATGGCCAGCGCCGTCCAGATAAAGCCAAACGCAATGCCATGCGTCAGGCTGAATGCCTCCTTGAACACGAACACTGCGATCAGGAACTGCAGGGTCGGGCCGATATATTGCATCATGCCGATGGTGGAGAGCTTCAGCCGCTTGGCGGCGAGCGCAAACAGGATCAACGGGAAGGCCGTGATCGGCCCTGCCGCGATCAGGAGGGCAATATCCCAGCCGGCCTCTCCCATCCAGCGCCCGGGAACCTGCGTCGTCGCAAACCAGACCAGCCAGAGCGCGGCGAGCGGCGCCAGAAAGGCGACCTCGACAAGGAAACCCGCGCGACTGTCGATGACGACCTTCTTCCGGATGACACCATAGCAGGCAAACGTGGTGCACAAGGCCAGCGCTACCCAGGGCACATGACCGAAGGCGAAGGCCATGATCACGACGCCGGTTGTGGCAATGCCCACAGCAATCCACTGCGCTAGGCGAAGGGTCTCTGAAAAGATCAGCATTCCGAACAACACGTTGACCAGCGGGTTGATATAATATCCCAGCGAAGCTTCCATCGCGCGGCCAGCGTTCACCGCCCAGATGTAGATTGCCCAGTTCGCCCCGATCAGCACGCTGGATACCGCCAGCCATTTCAGGTTGGAGCCCTTGAAAGCCGCCCTTACGTCACGCCAGTTGGCCGCCAGCGCAATCAGCAGGATCGCTGTCGGCACAGACCAGATGACCCGGTGCGCCAGCAATTCGAGCGCACCGACATGTTTCATGGCACGGATGTACAGAGGCAGGCTGCCCCAGATCAGGTAGCAGCCGAGGGCGGCAGGAAATCCGAGGCGGAGTGCGGCGTTCATGCGCGCGACCTATAGGCCGCTGCCCAAAACTGCGCCACCCGGATTTTGCGGGCCCCGGCTGGCTGGCCAACGCCCTTGCCAGGCGCTAGGTCTGAGGAACAAACAGACCCCCGGAACCGTGCCATGCTTCGCGCTCTCCTGACCGCTGCCAGCCTCCTCGCCCTCAGCGCCGCCGCCTCTGCCGAAACCCTTCTTCTCTCCGGCGGTCATGTCATCGATGTCGAACGCGGCACCGTGATGAGGGACCATGACATCCTCGTCGAGGACGGCCGCATCAAGGCCGTGGGCCGGGCCGGAACGCTCGGCTCTTCGGGCGCAGCGCGCATCGAGATGAACGGCGCTTTCCTGCTGCCCGGCCTCTCCGACAGCCACGTCCACCTGACCAGCCGCTCTGACCTTCACGGCTACCGCCGCCTCGCGGTCTCTACTTCCCGTTCGGCGATTTCAGGCGTCGCCAACGCCGAGAAGACGCTGCGCGCCGGCTTCACAACCGTGCGTAATCTCGGCGGCCCGGGTTTCGCCGATGTGGATCTCAAGGATGCCATCGACTCAGGCGAAGTGCCCGGGCCCCGCATCATCCCGGCCGGCCAGTCGATCGGCATCACGGGCGGGCATTGCGACAACAACCTCCTCCCCTATGAAGACCGCGCCATCGGCGGCGGCGTCGCAGATGGTCCCTGGGCGGTGCGCCAGAAGGTGCGCGAGAACAAGAAATACGGCGCCGAAGTGATCAAGTTCTGCGGCACCGGCGGCGTGCTCTCCAAGGGCACGACCATCGGCGCGCAGCAGTTCACGCTCGAGGAAATGAAAGCCATCGTCGACGAAGCGCATGAGCTTGGCCTCAAGGTCGCCGTGCACGCCCACGGTGCCAAGGGCATCGCCACCGCCATCGAGGCAGGCGTCGATTCCATCGAACATTCGAGCCTGATCACGGACGAGAGCATCAAGGCCGCGATCAAAAAGGGCATCTTCCTGTCGATGGACATCTACGTGTCGGACTTCATCCTCGGCGAAGGCGAAGCGGCCGGCATCCTTCCGGAATCGCTTGAGAAGGAAAAGATCGTCGGCCAGGCGCAGCGCGAGCGGTTCCAGGCCGCCGTGAAAGCCGGCGCCCGAATTGCCTTCGGCACCGATGCCGGCGTCTATACCCACGGCTTCAACGCCCGCCAGTTCGCTTTCATGGTCAAATGGGGCATGAGCCCCGCCGAAGCGATCCGCGCCGCCACGATGGGCAATGCCGAACTCTTCGGCCTCGCCGGCGAGATCGGCTCCCTCACCGCCGGCAAGCGCGCCGACATCATCGCCGTCACCGGTGATCCGCTCGCGGATGTCCGGGAGCTTGAGGATGTCGACTTCGTGATGAAGGACGGCGCCGTTTTCTATGATGGACTGGGGCAATAGTCAGCCCGGAGATAGGGGTCGAACCGCGCCAGCGAACCAGGACCGAGCGCCGTCCTGAGCGCATCCAGATGCCGCCCGGCACGGCGCCAGGCGCCAATGCCCTGCGTGTATAAGGGCTGACGGACCTGCTCGCTGCTGGCGGTCCGCACGGCGCGGCCGGAGGTGTGAAATTCGAGGCAGGCGGCCTCGAACGGCACACCGATATGCTCGAGCAGGCGGCGGATCTCGCGCTCCGGCGCAGCCACAAGCTCCTCATACTGAACATGCAGAATTTTTCCAGGCAGCACGGCGTCCCAATGGTCCATCAGGCGCAGATAGCCATTATAGTAGCGCCCGATCCCCTCGAGACTGTAGCTGAAGGTCGAGCCTTGCGTAAAATACTGCTTGTAAAGGCTTAGCCCGCAATCGAGGGGGTTTCGGCGAATATCGATGATTGCCGCGTGCGGCAGGATCTTGTGGATCAGGCCCACGTGTTCGAAGTTGAACGGCATCTTGTCCGTAAAGATGCGCGTGTTCCCGGCGCGGAACAAAGCGCTCTCGGAGAGATAGCGCTGCCCGAGGGCGGCGAGGTCTTCCGGCCCGATCCGTCCGAGATTGGCCAGATAGTCGCCGCCAAACCGGTCTACGCAGAGCCGGTGCGCGCGCCGCTTCACGCTGGGCAGCACGGGCAGTTCATGCGTGCCTTCGATTTCGGAATGGCTGGCGAGAATCTGTTCCAGCAATGTCGAGCCGGAGCGCGGCAGGCCGACGATGAAGATTGGTACCGGGGCGCCCGGCTGAGGCGGCGCCTGCGCGGCGAGGGCCTGCGGCGTGATCGACGCGGCCAGACGGCTGATCGCATTCGAGAAGGCCTGAGGGTCAAACCGGTCACCGGGGCGCAGCTGGTTGGCGGTATGGTAGAGCGCCATCGCTCTGTCCCAGTCGCCTTCCACTTCGCTGGCTCTGGCGAGCGAGAATGCGGCCATGGTTTTCTGATCAGGGCTGGCCTGAGGGCTGGCCATGAGCGCGCGCATCTCAGCCGTGTCGGCCTCAGGAAAACGGACTGTCTTCATGTCTGCGAGCGCCCACCAGGCGGCGCCATTCAGCGGGTTGCGTAAAAGGGCCGCACGCATCGAAGCCTCACCCCTCCCGCGCTCACCGAGGATCCTGTAAATCTGCCCACGGACGAGATCGATCTCACTCAGCTTCAGGGGATCACTGGCGGCGGCGCGTTCGGCCCGGTCGCAGGCTGCTAGGGATTCGGCGTTCTGGCCAAAGCGCAACAGGATGTTGGCGAGGCCCCAATGCCCTTGGAAGCCGCCTTCGATCCCGGCTATCTGACGGGCCGTTTCGAGGGCCGCGCCATAGGCGCCCGACTCCTCCTGAGCCGACAGAAGGAGACTGCGCAGGAACAGATTGGCCGGAGAGGCGCTGGTTCCCGCTTCGAGAACGGCGATGCGCGAGGCATCATCGCCGCTGGCCTGCGCAATATGAGCGAGCGTGAAGACAGCTCTCGGATGTCCGGGTTGGGCCTCGAGCATGCGCCGGGCGGCGGCGCCAGCGCCGGCAAGGTCACGCCGCTGCATGCTGGCCTGTATGGACCGGAACTCAGCCTGCAGCGGGTCGCACTGCTCGGCGGCGTACACCGCCCTGAGCGCGTCGGCATAGGCGTTCTGGGTGTAAAGAAGGTATCCGAGCCGGATCCAGCCGGCATAGAAGCCCGGGTCGGCGGCAAGCTCCTGCTTCAACCGTGCAATTGCGGCGGCAGGATCAGCGGCGCAGAGCGCATCGATCTCGCGCATGAGCGCAGCACGGGATGTGTCGTTCATCGAGCGTCTCTAACAAAAAATGCGGAGGCTTTCACCTCCGCATTCCAGTCTGGCAATAGGTTGCAGGCTATTGCCGGTAAGTCACACCAAAGAAGAAGAACCGGCCACGCGGACCAACGGGCCAGGCGGTCTGGTTCGAGAAGGGCTCTTCGTCGGCTATGTTGTTGACGCCGCCGTAGACGCTGAGCGAATCGCTGAACTCGTAGCTGGCATTGGCATCGAAGATGTAGGTCTCGTCGAAGAAGCCGTCATCGCCGTAGAGTGCCTGGCGGCCGTAGAGACCGAGAACGTCCTCGATCGCGTCAACCGACTGACGGCTCTGATAGTTCGTCTGGAGGCCCACACGCAAGGGGCCACGAGCCCAGCTGAGGTTCAGCGTGCCCGAAAGCTCCGGCAGTTGAATTTCCTCGATGGCAGGGTTGATTTCCGTTGGGTCGGCCGGATTGAAGAATTGATCGAGCTTCTCCTGGTAAGAACCGACAAGGCGTGCGCCGAAGCTGTTCTTGGCGACATCGAAAGTGTATCCGACCGCAAAATCAACACCGCTGGCTTCCAGTGCCGCGAAGTTGATCTGTCCGGTTTCAAGGAAGTTCAGGCCGCCATCAGCACGGCGTGTATACGAGCCGCAAAAGGGGACATTGTTATAGCTGCCCGAGTCGAGACAGCCCTCGAGGATATCGTTTGCTCCAACTGCCTGGATCGCATCCTCAATCGTAACGTCCCAATAGTCGACAGTCAGAGACAGTCCTTCGATGAAGCTTGGTGCATAAACCAGGCCCAGCGTGATGGTTTCGGCGGTCTCGACATCGAGAGCGGGATTGCCACCGGAAACGCCGGAGAAGCGGCCCGTCAGCGGGTTGACCCAGATATAATTTCCGCCGCCGCCAACGATCTGACTCAACGGGACGCCGGCTGCCTGCAGGTCCGCGATACAGTTCGCTTGGCGGACCGAGGTTCCGAGGCCGACGTTACCCGGGTCGCAAGGGTCGGCAGTGGCCGAAATGGTGATCGGCAGTTGCGGGTCGAACAATTCCGAAATGTTGGGTGCGCGCACCGCTTCCGACTTTGTCGCACGAAAATTAAGGTCAGCAAAGGGCGCCCAGGTACCGCCGACTTTCCAGGTATTCGCTTCGCCGAGCGTCGAGTAGTCAGCCCGCCGGAAAGCGCCGTCAAGAGTAAGCTCCTTTGCAAACGGACGGTCCCGGAAGATCGGGAGCCTGACTTCGGCAAAGGTGTCATACACATCGTAGCTGCCCGAGGTGTTGAACTGCTGGTCGTTATCGATGCTTGTGTAGGAGAATAGGAATGGATCGACACTGCTGACCTGAACGCCGGGCGTGAAGGACGTTGTCGCCGGCAGGATGCCAAGCGTGATCGGATCAAGCTTGTTATCACTCGACTCATCGCGGTATTCAGCGCCAAGAGCGTAGCCGATGGGCCCGTCCAGCAGGAAGTCGAGAACTTCGAACTCGCCTGTGGTAATTGCGGAGATTACGGTCTGCTCGACAGTGAGTTCGTCCTCGAGGCTGGCGGTAACGAACTCCTGGGCTTCGCGGCTGGCCGCATACCGGCCGAATGGGTTCAGCGGTGCGCAGGAGCCATCGCCCGGGGTGAAGGAGTAGTATCTGTCGGATGCAAAACCGCCATCCGCGAAGCCGTTCAAGGCAGTAAAATAATCTATCTCGTAGGCGGCGGCCGGATCAATGTCCGAGCGACAGATAGCCTGGCCGTTGACGATCACCGAGTCCATCGCGGCAAAAACGCGGTCAAGGTAGAGGCCAGGG
>NZ_JBBEBT010000095.1:0-6188 GCF_040882205.1 Hyphomonas sp. | reverse complement strand
ATCTCTCCTGTCCCCAAAGACCGTAGTGGGTACAAAGGCGCAATATCACTGGATCCAGACTTAGATCGGACTGGTTCGCCAGCTCTTGGTTTACCCGAAATCGAAGACCCGGTTCGCCATGACGGGCTCTCTCGCCCGTCGTCTAACGCGTCGACGATCTAAAGAGGTTGTGGTGAAGCCTACGGTCTGTTCCATGCTAATCGGCTTCCTGCTTTTCGCGCCTGTACCATAGCCCTCGAACCAACAGGCCAGCCGTCACGAAATCCGCAATGATGATGCCGACCAAGACGGATGCAGGCGCCATCAACGGCCCCCCGAATTCGATAAATGTGCCGACGATCCCTCCGATCATACAAACGAGTGTCACCCATGCGACCCAGGCCATGTCCCGCAAAAGGCCGACGGAAAGCAGGCTGTATAGGCCTGCCGGGAAGAGGAGAAACAAACTCTCAGATGCGAACCCTACCAAGGTAAATCCCAGCACATGCAGAATGGCGCTCATGAACAGTGGAATTATCGCATAGCGCATTTTGCAGCCTCGTTGTCCCTCCGCCGGCAGACGTGCGGCGCAAAAAAGAACTTCTCCCCGGTGACCGGCCGGCTAAAGACTCACTCATGTTCGCCGTCAGCGCGGCGGCCCATATTGGATCTGAAAACACCGGGCTTAAATGTCGCCACCGTGTAAGTCGCAACCGTAATCGCAGCGGCGCCGATTAGAACAATATGCCCTACGATGCTGGCCGCGAGTATCGTGTAGCTACCGATCGACACCGTAGAAGCCACGGCCCACATGAACCCGAGCGCCTGCAGCACGTAGTGCCTTGTCGAGACATCTGGAATATGTCGGAGAGGGCTGACTTCAGCGTTGAAAACGTAGTTCCATGCCAGAACAATCATCCGTCTCATATACTAGTACGCACGAGGTTGTGCGTTCCTTTTTACCAAGTCGCCAATAAGGCCCGCTGGCTAGTCGGCTGCGTCGAAAAAAGCAATGACCTGAGGGCGCTTTGACTTCTAACGGTTTCGGAACACCTACTCGAAGATACGAGCAGCCCTCAGGAAGCGAGGCCCCAATCAACATGTCCAAACGGACGCTGGACGTCGCAACCGAAAGCGAAATCATTGAGATGGCGCTGAGCGATCACGTGAGCTTTTCACAGATACGGGCTGTGCACGGCTTGGGCCCTGACCAGGTAAAGGCTCTGATGCGGCTGCGCCTCAAGCCTGGCAGCTACCGGGCCTGGCGCGCACGCGTGCGCAAATTTGCTGACCGCCGCGAAGTCTACAAGTGAGCCGTGACCCTCATCCCTGGGCCATGAGCCTCGCGTCGCTGCATGAGCAAGTCTGGAACGGCCTCGTCCGCGGGGTGCATGACCGCCGCGCGCCCGCACGCCATCCAACGCTTGCTACCGTAACCTGCGACGGCCTTCCAAGCGTTCGCACGGTTGTGCTTCGCAGTGTGGACCGGCCAAGTGCATGCCTCGACATCCACACAGACGTCCATTCAGCAAAGGTGTCGGGACTTCGCGCGCGGCCCCACGCGGCGCTGCACGTCTGGGATCAATCTGCTCATCTGCAAGTGCGGTTGGATGCAGCCGTGGCCATTCTTTCAGGTGCGGAGGTTGCGGAAACTTGGGCGCGCGTTCCAATGGCGTCTCGAACAAGCTATGGCAGTATTCCAGGTCCTGGACAGCCAATTGAAAGTGCCCTCGCCTATACGAAGACCAGTGATCCTGACGCGTTCGCGGTTTTGCGCCTTCAAGTGCTCATGATTGATATCCTGCATCTCGGACCAGATCACAGGCGCGCCCGGTTCGACCGGAGCAATGGTTGGCAGGGGCAATGGCTCGCGCCATGACGCGCTAAGCGGGTAGTGCCTGAGCGTCCCGTCTGGCAAGAAAGTTACTGGCTGCTCTCTTCACCGCTTAGAACCACGCCGCGCATGGCAGGCTCGAACTTAATCAGCTGCTGCGTTAGAAGCGTTTTGTATCGTCTTTGACGCCGGCGCGCCTTCGCACCGGAGGCTCGCCTGTCAGCACGCTTGTCCTCGACGAGATCTTCGAGGTCGGCAGCCGATGAAATGTTTCGGGCGTCGGAGGGAGACGTTCTTTTTGTCATCAGCAAGATTTAAGCCGGCTCCGTTGGTCGCCAAGAGCGGGGCAGGCTTCGTTCGAGCCATGACCCTTTCTGTCCCGAGCGAACAACATCGCTGTCTCGTGTTCCAAGTTTCGGTGAAATCTTGGATCGAGTTCCTTGGCATCGTGTGCCGTTCGCGAGCGGCCGGAAAGGGCCAGGTGGGCTGTGCTCGGCATTATCGGCGACCGGCAAAGTCAATCCAATCATACCGCTCACCAGCGCCGCCAGCACCGGGCCGGACTCCGCCGAGAGCACCTGTGTATGAAGGATGTCGCGCTGCATGAGCAAGCTGTGGCGGCGCCGCCATCTTAGTTGGACGATTAGATTGCGGCGCTCTGACGCGCCAGGCAATCTGCGCCCGGTCCACTTGCGTAAAAAGCGTAAAACCGAGGGCAAACACAATGAGTGAAAACTACTCGAAGCGCTTGCTGGCCAGCATGTACATGCAGCAAGCTAGGATGTTGCATGAAGAGGGCTACCGGAAGGCTGCCAGAGACCTGCTGGTAAAGGCTGTGGCGATGCGGTTCCTGCCGGGGACCACCCTCCAGCCGGCGCTGACACCGGCGCGTGTGCGCCGCAGCTGAATTGATCAGATTTATTCATCAGACGACCGGCGCGCAACAGACGCGCTGGGCATTCAAATACCTCGGCTTGCCTCCCTTGGCGTCCAGCGGACAGTAGGTAACTCGCGCTCATGAACGACCCACACAAGCTCTTCGAGCGTGCTCACCACTTACTTGAGCAAACAAGTGGCGGGGACCGGCTAGATGCGGCGGCCAGGCTTCTGAGGGAGGCGGCCGACCGCGGCCACTCGGGCGCTGCGAACAATCTTGGCGTGCTGCTCCAGCATGGCCGCGGAACGCTGGCCGATCTGCAGGATGCGCGGTCCTATTATGCGATGGCTGCTGACGCAGGGTTGCCTGCAGCCCAGTTCAATCTTGGCTTCATGTATCTGAACGGGCTTGGAGGCGATCAGGATCCGGCGATAGCGAGGCAACTGTTCGAACTGGCCGCAGCTGGAGAGGATATAGATGCCCTCTCGCATCTGGGACGGATGGCCATGCTCGGATACGGCGGGGCGCAGGACCCCGAGGCAGCAAGGGCCTATTGGGAAACGGGCGCGGCCCTCGGTGACAACCGCTGTGCCTTCAATCTCGGGGTCGCAGCGGCTGGCGGACATGGCGCACCTCCCGATTTTGTGCGTGCTCATGGCTGGTTCCGCCGGGCAGAGACGCTCGGCAATCCGGGCGCCGCGGCCGAACTGCGAAAACTCGATGCCGTCATGGACGAAACCGAGCGATCCCAAGTGATGGCTGATCAGGCTGGAGAACACCAACGATCGGCCGGCTACCGCGACAAGCCGGGGCGTAATCTCGCCGGACTGGACACAGGCCAGCGTCTGTCCCGCGATCTCCTCGGAGGCTCTGATGCGGGATGATCCGCGTACTCTCGGGCTGACCCGGTTGCTCAATGGCGCGCTGCACCCTGCACGAGGACTGGGGCGCAAGACGCTCGCGCTAGTTATGGGCGCGCTTTGCCACGTGCTGTTTGCTGCGGCGGTCGCGGCGATGATCGCGGCCATGTTCTTCGGCTTAAGCGAGAGTTTTGGCCGGGTGGCCTGGCCCTGGGCGGCACTGGCCAATGCCGCGCTGATCCTACAGTTCCCATTGGCGCACTCGGCCCTGCTATCGCCGCGAGGTTCACGCCTATTAGCGCGGCTCATTCCTGGGCAGCACGGCGGCACGCTGGCGACAACGACCTATGCCGTGATCGCCTCGGCACAGCTGATTGCGCTATTTGCGCTCTGGACTCCCTCGGGCATTGTCTGGTGGCGAGCAGAGGGCGCGGCCTTCTGGGCCCTCTGCACGGCCTACACGGCGTCCTGGCTGCTGCTGATCAAGGCCAGTTTCGATGCGGGGGCCGAAGTGCAATCTGGCGCGCTGGGCTGGATGTCGCTGTTCGCCGGGCGCAAACCCGTATTCCCAGACATGCCCGTACTGGGACTGTTCGCCGTGATCCGCCAACCGATTTACGCCGCCTTTGCGCTGACGCTCTGGACGATGCCGGTCTGGACACCCGACCAGTTGGCGCTGTCGGTGAGCTATACCGCCTATTGTCTTTTCGCCCCGCGCCTGAAGGAACGCCGGTTCGCCGCGCGCTATGGCGACCGCTTTGCGCATTACCGAGCAAGCGTGCCCTATGTCATCCCCAAACCGCGAGGCCAAGATGCGCAATGACCTGACCCTTTATGACGAGGTAGCCGACCAGTGGTGGTCAGACGAAATCCGCTGGGTACGGACCTTGAAAAACCTTGTGCCGGGGCGGCTGTCATGGTTCGACGACCAGATCGACTGGGCCGGCAAGGATGTGCTGGACCTCGGCTGCGCAGGCGGCTTCATGGCTGAGGCGCTGGCCGATCGCGGCGCGCAAGTAACAGGCATTGACCCGGCCGAGAAGGCGATCGCTATTGCCCGTGCACATGCCCGCGCCACGAACCGCGACATAGACTATGATACCGGCGTTGGCGAAGCGCTGCCTTATCCTGAAGCGGTTTTTGACGCTGTAGTCTGCGTGGATGTTCTGGAGCATGTCAGCGACCTCGACCAGGTTTTGGCCGAAGTGGCCCGCGTCCTGCGCCCCGGCGGGCTGTTTCTGTTCGATACGATCAACCGCACTCCGCTGGCGCGGCTCGCAACGATCACCATCGCCGAAGATATCTTAGGCTTGCTCCCGCGCGGTACGCATGACCCGGCGCTGTATATCACGCCGGCCGAGCTGCGCGCTGGGCTGACCCGCGCTGGTCTGGCGCCGGGGCCGATGACCGGGCTTGGTCCGCGCGGTATCACCAAGCGGGGCGACCCCACCTTCGGGCGTCTGCCGCTCAAAGCCATTCTCTATATGGGCACGGCCCGCAAACCGGAGTCCACATGATCACCACGCTTGCCCTATTGACCACCGCTCTGCTCTTTGGCGGCATGGTGCTCTATTCCTTCGGATTTGCCGCTTTCCTCTTCACAGCGCTGCCGGCTGAAACGGCGGGGCCCACCATCCGGCGGGCCTTTCCGCATTTTTATCTTTTTGTCATGGCCGTGGCGGCCCTTTCGGCTCTCTTAACCTGGCCGCATGACCCATTCAGCGCGGGCCTGCTGGCCGCGGTGGCCCTGACCACACTGCCGACGCGTCAGATACTTATGCCCGCGATAAACCAGGCGACCGATACCGGGGCAAAGGCTCGCTTCCAATGGCTGCACGGCGCCTCGGTCCTCATAACACTGACCCACATTGCGATCACTGGGTGGGCGCTTGTGCGGTTCCTATCGTTCGGCTGAAAATCGAATTGGCTTCGACGCCAGGCAGCTCCGCAATGCTGGTGCTGTTGGAGAGGTTGCCTGTTTAAGTATGCTGGGAACCACGAGGCTGCGATCTGATTTTCGTCGACCGGCAGGGTCACTTCAGTCTTGTCATCGGGATGCCGGTCAGCCGCTTGCCCGCCGCCGTTCTGGACTTTGAAGAGTGAGTATAGCCGTTTTGAGTTTCCAGGCGGTGTCGAACCGAAACCCCGTGAAGGAGCCGTAACCGTGCCAGCCTACAGCTATGTCGAGTTAAAAGACCTGCAGATACCGGCGATGATCGGAACCTACGGTCCGCAGGATGTCGTGCCGGATGCCCATCTGCTTGATCTGACCCTGACTGTCGCCTCGCATCTGGTCATGATCGCACGCGATGAGATGGCGCTTGTTTTCGACTATGATCCGCTGATCCGGCAAATCGAAGCTCTGGCGCGCGCCGACCATTACGAAACCCAGGAACGGTTGATGACACGCATTGCAGAGGCCTGCGCGGGTTATCCGCAGATCGAGGCGCTGGACATCTGCCTGCGCAAGCGGCCGGTGTTGCCCGGAACCGGCACGCTGGTTTTGCGCTTGGTTGTCGATGCCAAGATGATGGCCGGGTTGCGCACAGCCGTGACCTGATCTGCTCGTAATTGATCAGGCTGGAGAGCACCAACCATGACCGAGACAATATGCCTGAGGCGCGTCAACGGTAATTCG
>NZ_JBBEBT010000094.1:0-6201 GCF_040882205.1 Hyphomonas sp. | reverse complement strand
CAGGACTTCCTCGGCGAAGCCGCGGCGCCAGTCGTCCGGATCATCTTCCTTCGGCTCGGGGTACTCTGCCAGGCAGCCCCTCAGCATCCGCCAGCCGCGCCGCAGCCGCTGCGCCTCGCGCAACGACGCCAGCCCGAATGCCAGCCCGAATGCCAGCCCGAATGCCAGGCATCCTTCATCGGTCGCCGCCGCCGCGCGCATCTCCGGCAGCCGGACAAGCGGAAGAATACCCCGGGGCCCAACCTCTACCGGATTCACCGCCTACGGAATATTTTGCTTGACGCGGCGCCCGCAGCAGATGGCGCGGCGCGGGGGCACGCGCAACGTCTGCACAAGGCAGAAGTTATGCAACAAAAAACCGTCCACACGGCTTGTGTGGACGGTTTATGGACTCCCGGCAGGGAGGGAAGCTTATGGCGAAACGGGCGCCGGGGTCACTTCAGGCTCTTCGGCCGGGGCGGTGGTCTGCACCGTTTCCGGCTGCTGCTCGTCGACCAGCATGTCGGCCGGTTGCGGCACCGAGCTGGCCGTACCGCAGCAGCGCACCTGCATCTCGAGGACGCGGTCGTTGAAGCGGCATTGCTTGTCATTGATCTCGCGAAGGATCGACGGGCCGCCGGCGCGGTAGGTGTAGCGCGTCTGGTTGCAGCTCGTCAGCGTGTAGCCTTCGCGGCAGGTGCCGACATTGCTTTTCTGCACGGTCGTGGTTTCGCACACCATGCTGTCGTCCTTGGCATAGGCTTCCTCGGCCCGGGCCATGGCAGCTGCCGCATCAGCCTGCGCGGCATCGGCCGTGGCCTGGGCGGCTGCCGTCAGCTTAAGGGCGTCGGCAAGGCGCATGTCGGTGGACGCAAGCGCCGTCGACTGGCCGTCAATCTCGACCTTCAGGCGGCAGACATTCTCGTTCGCCTTCTTCGGGTTCGCGCAATATTCCGCAACCGTCATGTCGCTCGGAACGTTCATGCACGCAGTAACACTCAGCGCAGCGAGCAACAGCCCGCCGGAAAGGACTTTTCCAAGTTTCATATGGATTCTCCGTCACCGGTTAGCCGGGGGCATATTTACCCTCCGCACCCGACCCGATGGCCCCGAAATGTGGCGAAAAATGAGCGGTTCGCGCGATTGGCGGGATTCATCCGGGCGTCAGGCCTTCAGTTTGTAGCCGTTCCGGAACATTGCCCACACGCCGGCGGCCGAGCCGAGCGCGAGCAAACCTGTATAGATTAAGCCGATTCCGAGCGATCCGTTGGCGACGCCAATATGGCCGTAACGGTAGCCGTCGATCATGTAGAAAATCGGATTGAGGTGGGCAATGGACTCAAAGGGTTCGACCATCACCTTCACATCGTAGAATGTGCCCGAGAGAAACGTCAGCGGCACGATGACGAAATTGGTCACGGCGGCAAGGTGGTCGAACTTGTCGGCCCATATCCCTCCGGCAATGCCGAGGGCGCCGAGGATGACGGCGCTGGTGAGCGAGAACCAGAGGATCGGCCAGACGTGCCGGACCGGCAGGTTGGCGAGGCCGGAGAGCTGGATCGCAATCGCGCAGATCAGCGCGATCAGCAGCGCCCGCGTCACCGCGCCGCCGAGGAAGGCGATGGTCAGCTCGAGCGGCGAGAGCGGCGGCATCAGGAAGTCCACATGGGTGGCGTTGAATTTCGCCTGCACAAGGCTGGAACTGGTGTTGGCAAAGGCGTTCTGGAGGATCGCCATCATGATCAGCCCGGGCGCCAGGAAGTCATTGTAGCGCAAGGCTTCAAAGTCGCCGGTCAGCTGCCCCCGGTCCCCGAAAGCCAGCTTGAACACGGTCATGAACAACAAGGTCGTCACCACCGGCGCAAACACCGTCTGCATCCAGACTTTGAGAAATCGTCCCACCTCTCGTTGATAAAGCGTCCACAGGCCGAGACCGTTGAAGGCGCCGTACTGGCGGAGCGTGCGGGATTGATCGGCGGGGGGAATCGTATCCATGGCTACTGCACATAGGCGATGCAGACTGCACTTGCGAGGGGCATCGCGGGGCCAAACCGGCTCCACAAGATATAGAACCCTGTGGAAAGCGGGGCCTGCATGTTGTGTTTCATTACGCCTCTGATACGATATCTAGGTGTCAGAACAGATGGCGCGTACAGCCATCACAACATATAGGGGTTACGTGTCCTCCTAAACGAGGCGCGCCCTGAGAGGCGGGAGACTTCCAACATGTCGTGGAACGATGAGCGGGTGAACACCCTCAAGAAACTCTGGGCCGAGGGCCATTCGGCCTCCCAGATCGCCAAGCAGCTGGGCGGGGTCACCCGCAATGCGGTGATCGGCAAGGTCCACCGCCTCGGCCTGTCGGGCCGCGCCACCCCGTCGCGCCCGGTCAAGCGCCCGCCGCGCCTGGCCCGGCCGAAGCCCCGTTTCATGGCCGATGGGACCGCCGCCGTTGCCGCGCCCGCCGCACCGGCGCCGGTGCCAGCCCTCGCCATCGAGCGCGTCTCGGCCATCAAGCCACTGCCCCCACTCCTGGTGGACGGCACGCCGGCAACCATCCTGACGCTGCGCGACACGATGTGCAAATGGCCGATCGGCGACCCCGCCGACCCGAAGTTCGCCTTCTGCGGCCGCAAGTCGGATTGCGGCCCCTATTGCGCCGAACACGCCCAGGTCGCCTTCCAGCCGGCCCGCAAGCGCGAAGCCCGCAAATCGGAATACGATTATGTCCGGCGGATTGCCGGCTAATGCCGCGCTGACATCGCAAGAACGTAAGAGACCCCCGGCGGCCCCCGCCCCGGGGGTCTCGGTTTTCTGTTGGGAATTGTGCAAAACCAGCCCTTCGTTGGAAGCTTACTGGACGCAAACCGGTTTGCGCAGTGCCGCGCTCATCGCAGTGTAAGTTTGTTCTCGGGGCGGGCCAGCTAAGTTGACGAAGTTTGCGGTTCTCACAGCGATTGCAATGTTTGCGGTCTTGTCTGATGCGAGCGCATATTCGTTTTGCTCTGAGCCGCGCGCACCCAGCAAGTTTTCCAAGCCGTTCTCCACCGCCCGAGCCCTCGGCCCCTTCCTGCATGAATAAACCTGCGCGCACCCATACGTGTTCTGATTGGGAGATTTCGAACTGCAACCGGAAGATCGAACGGCGCAAGGATAACGCCGAAAATTATCGCTGCCGGGTCAACGCACACATCAACGACTTGGTGGCCTATGCTGAAGAAGCGGAGGAGTATGCCTTGTGCGAAATGGAATCTTTGGATTGATCCGGCGCACTTCTATAGAACGGTTCGCTCAGGCGAGCTGATCTGGACTTGCTGGAAATGAGAACAGGCTTTCGGTGAGATAGTACCGTATTTTAACTTCACGCGCCTACCCATAGCTCCATACAAAAATGGAGGCGCAAGATGTGGGTTCATCGCAGGGAGCATTTCCGGAATGCGCCGGATCGGCCGGAGCGGTCGAAGGTGGCGGCGACGGTTTATTTTGTGCCGGATACGGGCGAGGCGCCGCCGCGCCAGGGATGGGATGAGCGGTGCCCGCATTGCGATGCACCGATCCGGGTGTCGAAGCCGACGCGGGGCGGAACGGCTGTGAGCGAGGTGCTGGCCTCGGGGCGGTTCATTCCGCATCCGTGTTTTGACCGGCTGCGGGGGAAGCGGCCTAGTGATGAGACGCTGGATCTGCTTGAGTGGTCGCCGGGTTGATTTGCGCGGGGAGCCGCCCGCTCGCCCCGGATCTCCTTTGACTTCGCTCAGGATGAGCCGTTCGGGAGGCGGCTTTTTTGCGCGGGGTTCCCGCTTTCGCCGCGATGACAACCGGGAAAATGTCAGCGTTGATCCCTGCACGGATCATTCCCGGCCAGTGGGCATCCAGACGCCGAAGGCTGAGCCCTGGCCCATCAAGGTTTCGACAGCGAGGCCGCCGCGGTGGTGGGCCATGATGTGCTTGACAATGGCGAGGCCGAGGCCGGTGCCGGTGATCTTGCCGCCGCGCGACTGGTCGGCGCGGTAGAAGCGTTCGCCAAGGCGCGGGAGGTGTTCGCGCTCGATGCCGGGGCCCTGGTCTTCGACGCGGAGCCAGACAGCGGGCTCCGCGCCTTGCGAGCGGGCGAGCGCCTGCAGCAGGGTCATCCTTTGACTGACATCCCATTGCTGGCTTGCGGCGAGGCGCGCCTCAGCGAGCGAGGGCGCGGCGCCGAAGCTGAGCGTGATGGTGCTGCCGGACTTTGAATATTTTACGGCGTTTGAGACTAGATTTTCGACGACCTGGATCAGCTCGTCTCGGTGGGCGGTCATCTCCGGCAGTCCGGTGCTGGCGCCGGCGACCTTCAGCGCAGCCCCCTGCTCCCCCGCGATGGGTTCGAGCACGGCAAGGCAGGCCGAGACAATCTCGGCGAGGTTTTCGCGGCCGCGCGGAAGGACGTGTTCGGAGGACTCGATGCGCGAGAGGGAGAGCAGGTCGGCGATCAGGCGGCTCATCCGGTCGGACTCGCCGGCCATGATGTCGAGGAAGCGGGGCCAGGCAGCGGCATCGTCCCTCGCCGGGCCGCGCATGGTTTCGATGAACCCGGAGATGGCGGTGAGCGGCGTGCGCAATTCGTGGCTGGCGTTCGCGAGGAAGTCTGCGCGGGCACGGGCGGCGCGCTTCACGGGGGTGAGGTCTTCCATCAGCACGAGGACGTGGCGGCCGTCGGGGATGCGGCTGACATGGGCGCGCCAGGTCTCGTCCGGGCCGGTTTCGATTTCGGCGGAGACCGGGCCCGCGGCGGGGCGCTCGAGGGCCTGGTCGATGGCGGCGAGCAGGACCGGTGAACGGATCACCGCGCTGGCGCGGGCGAAGGGAAGGTTTGCGAGCTGGAACAGGTCCTCGGCGGCGCGGTTGAAGGCCATGATCTTCTGGCCGGGGCCAATTTCGAGCGCGGGCAGCGCCAGGGCGGCGAGGAGGCCGGGGCCGGCCTCGGCCTGCGGGGCGGCGGCGGGCTCGGCCCGGGTGTCGCTGATGCCCTGCGGGACGCGGGCGGCGGAGCCGACAAAATAAGCCACGCCCACCGAGGCGATCACCCCCAGGGCGCTGATCGCCTCGACCGGGCCGAGGGCGCTGGTGGCAACCAGGAGCAGCAGCACAGTGCCTGTGGTGCCGAGCAGGACGGTGAAATCCCGCGTGCGGCGGGTCATCGACCGGCGGTTTGCATCTTCGCTCAACGTTTCACCTCTCAAGACATCTCCTCGCCGGTGCCCGGAAGGGACTGAAAGAAGGGCCTGTTCTGGCGCTAACCCGCAGCCTTCGATCTGCCAAGCCCCGGTTGGCGTATGAAGCACGCGAGTTTCGAGGGCACATCAATGGAAAGTTATTGAATTTCGATATTTTCATATTGACGCTCGACATGGGCAGGCGTATCGGATCGCGAAAGTCAAAGGGCCAACCCCGCGCAGATGAAAAAGTCATTCCTCTTCTTCGGTTCCGCCATGCTGGCGGCCTGCGCGACTTCACCGGATGCTACAGAACGTTACGTCGATGACCGCAATGCGCTGTTCGCTGCCGTGCCCGACGCACCGGCGGAATGGGCCGCGCGCGGCGTGGCGGGCGAGGCGCCGACGGCGGACTGGCTGAGCCAGTTCAATGATCCGGTGATGACCTCGCTGGTGTCCGAGGCGCTGGCGAAGAACCCCTCGCTCGAATCACGCGCGGCGCTGGCCCGGGCGAGCGAGGCGCTGACGCGCGCGGCGCGGGGGCAGCGGCTGCCGAGCCTGTCGGCCACGGTGTCGGGCGGTGGCACGTCGACCGGCGTCGAAGTCGCCGGACAGAGCGAGCGCTTCACTGATCCGAGTTTCGGGCTGGGCGTCGACGCGAGCTGGGAAGCTGATCTCTGGGGCCGGGTGTCGAACACCGCGGCGCAGGCAGATGCGGATTATGCAGCGCGCGAAGCCGACCTTGCGGCGGCCGAGCTGTCGATTGCGGCGCAGACGGCGATTGCCTGGATCGCGCTGAACGAGGCGCTGGCGCAGGAGCGCATTGCGCTGCTGTCGTATGAGGCGCGCGACCGTGTGCTGACGATTACCGACCGGCGGGTGCGCTCCGGCGTATCCGGTCCGCTGGAGCTGCGCACGGCGCGTTCGACGCTGGCAGGCGCGGAGGCGACGATTGCGGCGCGCCGGCAGGCCTCGATGGAAGCGGCGCGGCGTTTGGAGCTGCTGCTGGGGCGCTATCCGGCAGCGGAGATTA
>NZ_JBBEBT010000093.1:0-1126 GCF_040882205.1 Hyphomonas sp. | reverse complement strand
ACGGCACGAGTCGTCCATTCATTGGGGCGGGCATTGGCGGAGCCCAGGTTAACGCCAAAGCGGTCAACCGTACAACCGGCACTTCGCCAAACCTCAGCGCAGCAAACGGTTTCGGCGGTGAGTCGACCAAGACGGCCGGTCAACTTCTGGCGGGTATCGGTTTCGAGGTGTCGGAGCGCCTGACGCTTGACTTAGGATACCGGTACTTTTTAGTTGAGGATCTCAAGTTTGATGGCGCTCATGACAACATTCCATATCGAGTAGATTATACGGATCATTCCGCTACTCTTGGCCTGCGTTACGCCTTTGGCGTGACCCCGCCTCCGCCTCCGCCTCCGCCTCCGCCTCCGCCTCCGCCGCCTCCGCCGCCCCCGCCGCCTCCTCCGGTGGAGACGACTGAGACGGTCCAGCAGCAGTGTTCGGCCATCAGCCAGGAATTCGTCGTGTACTTCGAGTGGGATCGCTCGGATCTGACGAGCCAGGCTGCTGCGGTTATCGATCAGGCTGTGGCGAACATCACCGCCGCAGCGGGTTGCGCCGCTGGTTCTGTGTCGATCGTCGGTCACACCGATACGTCGGGTGGCTCTGCGTACAACGAGCGTCTGTCGGTTCGCCGCGCTGACGTCGTTGCCGGCGCGCTCACCGAGCGTGGTATCGGCGCCACAATCATCGACAAAGCCGGCCGCGGTGAATCCGCACTGGCCAAAGCAACCGCCGATGGTGTGCGCGAGCCGCTCAACCGTCGTTCGGAAGTCACGATCGTCGTCCAGTAATCACTGGAAGACTGAACAATCAGGCGGCCCGGCACTTTGCCGGGCCGTTTTTTTGTTTTTCAGCCTCGCCGTCTGAGGCTTGCCGCCCAGTTCCACCTGTGAAACCAAGGGGTCATGACAGACCTTGAAAAACTGACAGCAGACGACGAAGCGGCCCGCGAGCGCTTGTATGCTGCGGCGCCGGACATGCTTGCCCGCACGCGCGGGTGGTCGGCGCACAATACGGGCAGCTTGAACACCGAGGGGCTGCATCGCTTCGCGCCGAAGCTCGCCGATGCCTTCTCTTCGCTGGAAGCTGATATCAAGCTGGTCCAGGGCCCGGGTTTCGAAGCGGTTGGGGCCGACGGCAAGAC
>NZ_JBBEBT010000092.1:0-6222 GCF_040882205.1 Hyphomonas sp. | reverse complement strand
CCCGGAACCGTCTTCATACCCCATTGAGGGGCGGGAAGTTCAGATGTCCTTGAGAACCGAGGCAGGCTTGAAAGCCACCGAGGTTTTTTCCGGTATCTTGATCACTTCCTTGGTCGCAGGGTTGCGGCCTTCGCGGGCGTTGCGCGTCTTGGCGACGAACGTGCCGAAACCGGCGATTGCAACCTGCTCGCGACCTTTAACCGAGGCAGCGATTGTGTCGAAAACTGCGTCGACGGCCTTGCCGGCTTCCACTTGCGAAATGCCGACGGCCGTGGCCACCGCTTTGGTCAATTCACCCTTGTTCATAGGGGTTCTCCTCTAGATTAAATGACGCCAGAGACGCCATTGGGCCGACATACCCACGATTCGAATCCCGTGGATACGCCGGAAGCCCAATAAACACAGGCTAAACGCCCAGAATCCAGCCCTCTTCGCCGGTAATGATCCCCGTCTGTTCCTCAGAATGGGACTTGCCTGTGGAAAAAGCCGCGCCAAGGGCATTTTTCTCGTCCAGATCAGCGTAATGGCGGGCAATCTGGCGGACCTGCGCCTCGTCGGCAACCTCACCCTTCTCAGGCGCCGGCTTGACCAGCGAAGGGTAGATCTCGGCGATTACAACCTCGACGCCCTCGAGCATTTCGGCGGTCAGGGGCGCGCCTTCGCCGATCTCGAAAGGCCAGACGCGCGCCTTCGGCCAGGCCTGCCGCAGGGCATGCACATGGGGGATGCCGGTGAGGCTCTGGCTGCCAACCGATCCCGCACCGTAAAGTTGCCAGCAGGACTTCGGCGAAGCGCCCGGGACGCTGCGCAGGTGCTGCTCGGCAAGGCGGTATTCGGCGAGCGGCTGGCCGGCAAAATCCGGCTTGGTGGCCGAGAGCGTCGTCGCCCGGTCTGTCGGCGGCGCGCCCCAGAAGGGGTAGGGTCCCTTGGAGATGGTGTAATTCAGGCCAGCCGCAATTGCGAAGCGCGGACGCGAGTTGTTGTCCGGCTTGTCCTTGTAGCGGGTCGCAAGATGCGAATGTATCGCGGCCCAGGGCGCCTGCTTCACTGTGTCGAGGCCGAGCGCCTGCGCCGTGCCTGCCGGGTAGCCCAGCGAGAAATCAAACCCAAGCAGCACCTTGTCGCCGCGCTTGGTCAGCTTGGCGACGATGTCCTCGATGAAAGCGCGCGCCTTCAGGCGCGTGTCGATGTTCGCCGCCTTGAACTGCAGCTTCAATCGGGCGTCCTTCATCAGGACGCCGATCCAGATGGAATTGGGACCGAGTGCGGGCTTTGCCGCCGCGCTCCAGTCCACCATGATGTAGGCGTCGAATAGGGCAGCCATGGCGTTATGCGAGCTTGACCAGCATCTTGCCGGTATTGGCGCCGGTGAAGAGGCCGAGGAAAGCCTCGGGCGCCTTTTCGATTCCCGACAGGACGGTCTCCTCGTATTTCATCTGCCCGCCGGCAATCCACTTCGCCATGTCGGAGAGGAAGGCGGGTTGCATGTCGCCATGGGTGGAGACGATGAAGCCTTGCAGCTTCAACTGCTTGCCCACGGCCTGAATGATGTTGTGCGGACCAAGCGGAGTGCCGGTCTCGTTGTACTGCGCGATCATTCCGCACAGCGCAAAACGGGCGAGTGGGCGGGCGGCTTCGATGGCGGCCGTCAGGTGGTCACCGCCGACATTGTCGAAATAGACGTCGATCCCTTTCGGCGCGGCCGCGCGCAGGGCGGAGACAAGGCCGTCATAGCCCTTGGCCTGCTTGTAATCGATGACATGATCGGCGCCGAGCGACTTGACGAGTGCGCACTTCTGCGCGCCGCCGGCTGAGCCGATGACGGTGGCGCCTTTGATCTTGGCGATCTGCACGACAGTGGAGCCGACGGCCCCCGCCGCGCCGGAGACGAACACGACATCGGCGGGCTTCAGTTCCGCGATGCGCAGCAGGCCGGCATAGGCCGTGAGGCCCGGCATGCCGGCGACGCCAAGGAAGGCGCTCTCGGGCAGGCCGGTGGCCGGCAGTTTCTGGACTGCAGCGGCGGCGGGCTGCGCCGTCCACGCGGTGCGCCAGCCGAGGAAGGAGGAGACAAGATCGCCGACCTTGTAGTCAGGATGCGCGGAGGCGGAGACGCGGCCTACTGCGCCGCCCTGCAGCGTTTCGCCGATCTGGAAGGGCGCCACATAGCTCTCACGGTCATACATCCGGCCGCGCATGTAGGGATCGACCGACATCCAGGTATTCATCACCTGGATCTCGCCATCACCCGGCGCCGGCACGTCGATGGACTTCGTCTGGAAGTCCGAAAGTTTCGGCATGCCCACTGGGCGGGCCGCAAGGGACCATTCGGTCGAAGTCAGCTTGGCCATGTCCATCACCTTTGCATTGTTTCGTGTTGGGTCCACATGAACCGGCTGGCGCGGCCTGTGAAGGGGGCGCGCGTAAGAATCCGCCGCTCCTGCGACACTTGCAGCCCTTCGCGTAGGGTGTCATTGCGGAATGCAAAAGGGACGGAACCCGGATGACGAAGCTGAAAGTGGGCGTCGCAGGCGCAGGTGTTTTCGGAAACTACCATGCGCAGAAAGCCGCTGCTTCTGCGCGCGCTGACCTGATGGGCATTTTCGATGTCGACCTTGGCCGGGCCGAAAAGCTGGCGGAGACGTTCGGGGCCCGGGGCCATGACGACTACGACGCCTTCCTCGAGGCGTGCGACGCGGTCGTGATCGCGGTGCCGGCCACCTGGCACGAATCCCTCGTGCGCCGGGCCATCGAAGCGAACCGGCATGTGCTCGTTGAAAAGCCCCTGGCGCTCTCCGGCCTGGCGGCGCGCGACCTTGCCGACGAAGCCGCTGCGCGCGGGCGCATCCTCCAGGTTGGCCATCAGGAACGCTTCGTCGCGAAGGCGATGGGCGTGCTCGCCATCGAGGAAGTGCCGCTGCTGGTCGAATCCGTGCGCTCCGGCCCGCCGGCGCCCGGTGGCCGGGCTGGCGATGTCTCGGTGATCTGGGACCTGATGATCCACGACCTCGACCTTGCCGCCATGTTGCTTGGCCGGGAGTTCACCAGCGTCGAGGCGACCGGTCGGCGGGTGCACTCACCGTATATCGACGAGGCGGAGGCGGTGTTCGTGTATGCCAGCGGCGGCCGGGCAAAGCTGCGGGCCAGCCGCGCGGCAGAAATCCGTGAACGGACGATGCGGGTGGTTTATCCCTCCGGCGAGATCGACATCAACTTCCTCACCCGCAAGCTGAAGAATACGACGCCGTACGAAGTGCGCGTGGACATTGCAGCAGAGCTACCCGATCCGCTCGGCGCGGCAGATGAGGGCTTCTACGCCGCCTGCCTCGGCCTTGCGCGTAGCCCGGTGCCTGCGCACGGCACGGTCGCGGCCGTGGCGATGGCGGAAGCGGCAGAAGCAGCTGTGCAGGCGGGCATTCTCGTGAGACCAGGCGCCTGACCTGACCTGACCTGACCCGATCCTCGCCTGCGCGGGGGATGAGCGGTGCGGGAAGGGGTCAGTTCTTCACCTCATCTCGGAACACGACGCGGGCGCCGGTGCGCGTCTCAGCCTTGCTGACCAGCTTCACCAGTTCCTTCGCTATGGTTTCCGGCGTGGGCAGCGTCATCGGGTCTTCGCCCGGCATCGCTTCGGCGCGCATCCCGGTGCGCACGGCGCCGGGGTCGAACAGGTTCACGCGCAGCGCCATCTTTTCATTCTCGTCGGCCCAGGCTTTGACCAGCGCTTCGAGGCCTGCCTTGGACGCCTGGTAGGGGCCCCAGAAGGCGCGCGGGCGCGGCACGACGCCGGAGGTGACGAATACCGCGCGCGGCGCCTCCGACTGGTGCAGCAGAGGCCCGAGCGCGCGGATGAGGTGGGCATTGGCGGTCAGGTTCACCTGGATCGTTTCCTCGAGGCTGCGAGGGCCGGTGGTCTCCAGCGGGCCCAGCGTGCCGAGCAGGCCAGCATTGGCGACGAAGCCGTCGAGATGGCCGAACTTCTCCATCAGGGCCTTGCCGAGCGTCTCGATACCCTTGGTGTCCTTCAGGTCCATCGGCACCAGAAGCGCTTCGGAGCCGAGCGCGCGGATCTCATCGTCGAGCTTCTGCAACGCGGCCTTCGAGCGCGCCACCGCGATCACAAGATCACCCTGGCGGGCAAGCTCCAGCGCAATGGAACGGCCAATACCGCGCGAGGCGCCGGTGACAAGAATGAGGCGGGGGGACTGGGTCATGGCGCGCCTTTAGCGCGCGCCTTACACGTCGTCCAGCAAGGAGAGCTGGCGTTCCTTGTCGGCCTGGTCCTGCTGGTAGTCGACCAGCGGGGTCGGGTACTCTCCGGTGAAGCAGTGATCGGCAAATTGCGGGATCATGTTGTTGCGCAGCGGCTCGCCAATGGCCTTGTAGAGACCGGGCACCGAGAGGAAGCCGAGGCTTTCCACCTTCAGCTCGCGCACCATTTCCTCGTGCGTATGCGTGGCGGCGAACAGCTCGGACTTGCCGGCCATGTCGATGCCGTAGAAATCCGGGTTGAGGATCGGCGGGCTGGCAGAGCGGAAGTGGATCTCGCGCGCGCCGGCCTCGCGCACCATCTGAACGATCTTCTTCGACGTGTTGCCGCGCACGATCGAATCGTCGACGAGGATCACGCGCTTGCCTTCGAGGGCCGCGCGGTTCGGGCTGTGCTTCTTCGAGATGGCGGTCTGGCGGCCAAGCTGGGTCGGCTGGATGAAAGTGCGCCCGACATAGTGGTTTCGGATTATGCCCATCTGGAAAGGGATGCCGCAGGCTTCGGAGAAGCCGAGCGCGGCAGGCACGCCGGAGTCCGGCACGGGCACGATTACGTCCGCATCGGCGGGCGTCTCGGCGGCAAGCTGGTGGCCCATCCGGCGGCGCACTTCGTACACCGAGCGGCCCTGGATAAAACTGTCTGGCCGCGCGAAATAGACATACTCGAACGCGCAGGGGCTGGGCGGGCGCGGCGCGAAGGCGCGGAAGCTCTCGAGGCCTTCATCCGAGATGACGACGACTTCGCCATTCTCGATCTCGCGCACGAACTCGGCGCCGATTATGTCGAGCGCGCAGGTCTCCGACGCGAGCACATAGCCGTTGCCGATGCGGCCGAGGACGAGAGGGCGCAGGCCGATTGGATCGCGTGCACCGATCAGTTTCTTGCCGGTAATACCGACGAGCGCGTAGCCGCCCTCGATCTGGTGCATCGCGTCGATCAGGCGGTCGACGAAGCGTTTCTTGCCACTGCGGGCGACGAGGTGAAGGATCACCTCGGTGTCCATAGTGGACTGGAAGATGGCGCCGTCCCTGACGAGTTGATGGCGCACCTGGCGGGCGTTGGTCAGGTTGCCGTTGTGTGCGACCGCGAAGCCGCCGAGGGCGAGGTCGGCGAAAATCGGCTGGATGTTGCGCAGCATAGGCCGGCCCTGCGTGGAGTACCGGTTGTGGCCGATGGCGGCATAACCAGGCAGGCGCTGGCGCAGGTCGCCGCCGAAATGATCGCCGACAAGGCCCATATGGCGTTCGGAGTTGAAGCGCTTGCCGTCGAAACTGACGATGCCGCAGGCTTCCTGTCCCCGATGCTGGAGCGCATGGAGGCCGAGCGCCGTGAGGAGGCTGGCTTCCTTGTTTCCGAACACGCCAAATACCCCGCACTCTTCGCGTGGCTTGTCGTCATCATTGTCGAAATAGGCCATCGGAAGGTCCGACTCGCTTTGGGGGCCAATGTACGGCGGGATATAGTTCGGTTTCTCCGCCTGCGGAAGGGCGGACCTGTCATCGATGTCAGATTGCCCGGCGTGAGGGGCTAAAGCATCCGTGAAGGCGTCAGTTTCGGATGGATCACCGCTATGTCGAACAGCGCATCCGGCGGCACGTTGAGAATATCACGGGGCCCCGGCGCGTCATTCGCCGCGTAACCATACCAGTCGAGGCCGATCGGCGTGCTGCGCCATTGCGAGACGATTGCAGTGTCCGGCAGGCCTGTGAGATCGAACCAGGCTGTCCCGGGGCTGGCCGAGGCGAGCAGGGCGTTCAGCGTGCCGGGGCGGGCAGTGCGCTTTACCGCGACCAGTTCAGCGTCCGGCGCGAGGCCGTTGCCCGGCGCAATGGCGAGGAACTCGGCCTCAGCGAAATCCTGGATCAGCACGCTATAGCCCGCGCCCAGCTTCTCGCGCAGCACGGCGCCGCTTGGTACATAGCCGCTGCTGTCACCCGAGGGGCGTGCGCCCG
>NZ_JBBEBT010000091.1:0-6237 GCF_040882205.1 Hyphomonas sp. | reverse complement strand
GCGCCGCCTGCCGGTCGCTCATGGGCTGGTCGCCGAAGCCCGGTTTGCCGATCACGGCGTAACCTGCCACGCCCAGCGCAAGGCAAGCGCCAAGGATAAGCCAGTTGGTGCGGGAAAGCGGTGCAGTCGTCATGGGCGCGTAAACCGGAGTGCGGCGCTGAGGCCGCCCAATGCAGCCACGCCAAGCTCGAGGGAGCCTTTATGCAGCTCGGCGAGTTCCTTGACAATCGACAAGCCCAGTCCGGTGCCCGGCCTTGTCTCGTCGAGCCGCACGCCGCGCTTCATCGCCGCTTCGCGTTCTTCTTCGGTCAGCCCTTTGCCGTCGTCCTCAACGATGATCGTCAGTTCCTGCGGCGTGTCGGACACTGTCACCTTTACTTCGGTCGCCGCCCATTTGCAGGCATTCTCCATCAGGTTTCCGACCATTTCCTCGAAATCCTGCTGCTCGCCCCTGAATATGGCGGAAGCACTGCCCTCGACCGTCACCTCGATACCCTTCGCATCGAATAGCCGGTTCAGAAGACGCGCGAGCCCGTCGATCACCGCCCGTATTTCCGTCCGGGCCCCGATGGTTTCAGCCCGCGCTGCGACACGCGCGCGCCTCAGGTAATGCTCCACATTCATCTGCATCGCGCCGGCCTGTCGGCGCACAACATCATCCAGCTGCGACTGGCCTGAGGCTTCATTCTTCAGAACTGCCAGCGGCGTTTTCAGTGCGTGCGCCAGATTGCCCACATGCGTGCGCGCACGGTCCACAACCTCGCGGTTGTGCTCGATCAGCTTGTTCAGCTCCTCCGTCAGCGGACGAACCTCGGAAGGGTAGTCCCCGCCCAGCTTCTGCGCCTCACCCTCACGCACCTTCGCGACATCCGCCTGCAGCTTCACCAGCGGATTGAGAGAATAGCGGATGCCCAGCAGCATCGCCGCGAACACGCCGCCGAACAGCGCAATCATCGTGCCGAGCAGCAGATTTCGGAACTGGGTCGCCGAGGCGTCGTTCGGTGAACGGTCTGATGCGGCGACCAGAATCAGCGGCGTTGGCCGGTTCTCGATCACGATGGCCTGCGCGGCAACCCGCGAGCGCTGGTCCGCCGGGCCGTCATAATTGCCATACTGCGTGATGCCCGGCGCGCTGGCGGCGCGCTCGACCAGCTCAAGCGTGATCGGTACGTCTTCGTCCCAAAGGCTCTTGGAGCGGAAGTCGCCGGAAATAGTGCCGTCTTTATTGAGACCCACCACCGCCCAGTATTGTCCGGAGTATTGCATCTGGAAACGTATATCACTCGGGAAGAAATCGCGGTTGGTGTTGGTGATGCGCCCGTCTGCCAGGAACGCTTCTTCCCGGATCAGTTCACGCGACAGCGTCACCAGCGTTTCCTGAAGGTCGCGCTCGACCAGCGCCAGCGTCTGGGCCCGGTAAACTGCCGACAGCGCCAGAGCGCCGCCAATCAGCACGAAGACACCCCATACTGCCGCCGCAATTGTTATGCGGCGCGCCAGTGACACGCTTGACCAGCGGTCGATCAGGCTTCTCTGAGGGGTTGCTTCAGCCTCGCTCATGGAGGCGGTTTAGCGCTTATTCGCGTCAGCCCGCAACGCGCGCCTCTTCGTCCGGCACGATCAGGCGGTAGCCGAGGCCGCGTTCGGTCTGGATCCGGTCCTGGCCGATCTTGCGGCGCAGACGGCCAATGAACACCTCGATCGTGTTCGAATCGCGGTCGAAATCCTGATCGTAGATATGCTCGACCAGCTCCGTGCGCGGCACGACCCGGCCCTGATGGTGCATCAGGTAGGAAAGCACACGGTACTCATGCGCCGTCAGCTTGATTGGCTCGCCATTGACGGTCGCCCGCGCGGCGCGCGTGTCGACCATCAGCTTGCCGCACTCCAGCGTCGCCGCCGAATGGCCGGTCGCCCGGCGCAGAAGAGCCCGCAGGCGCGCCAGCAGCTCTTCGGTGATGAAGGGCTTGGTCAGGTAATCGTCCGCGCCCGCATCGAAACCGGCCACCTTCTCGCTCCACTGGTCGCGGGCGGTCAGGATCAGCACGGGGAAAGCCTTGCCTTCCTTGCGCCAGCTCTTCAGCACGCTGACACCATCGATCTTCGGCAGGCCGAGATCGAGGATCACCGCGTCATAGGGTTCAGTTTCGCCGAGGAACTGTCCATCCTCGCCGTCCGCGGCGAGGTCTACGGCGTAGCCTGCCTGCGACAGCGCGTCCGCCAGTTGGCGGCGCAGGTCAGCATCATCTTCGACGACCAGGATTCTCATCTGTCTTGCCTCTTCAATTTCCGTTTGTGCGCTTCAGCCGCCACTGCGGTTGATGATCGCGCCCGTTTGCGCGTCGACCGTAACACGAACCTTGCGGCCGTCATCGGTCAGCCAGTCGATTTCGTAGACTGCGCTGGCGGAGCCCTGCGCGTAAAGTTCGGCGCCCAGCTGGTAGCCGCCATACTCACGCTTCAGCGACTGGAAGATCTTGCTGAGCGGAACCGTGCGACCTTCCTTGACCGCTTCGCGCGCCTGGCCGGGCGAGAACTGGTTACCCCAGCCCTGGTCCTGGCCCTGCGCGGCCGCGCCGGGGGCAAACATCAGGCCAAGCATGGCAGCGAGGGCGAGGGTGCGTTTCATGAGGCCTCATATGCTGGCAAGGCTCTGAACGTTAAGTGAATGGTACAGTTCGGCTTCAGTCAGCCTGGCGCAGGCGAACTCAAGCCGGCAAAGCATAGCACCCTATAGGTGACTGAAAACCATTTACTTTCAGAGATTTGGTGCAGCGCCCGCACCGCACCAACCGCAGTTCTCCCGCGCCAGCGCTCAATGCGCGGGCAAAAAGCCTGGCCCCCGGGCAGGCGCGCCTCCCGGATCGGCCTAAGTCCGCGTCCTTTCAAAGGCGCGAGTTTGAAATCTCAACGTCCGCGTATTGCCAGACATCCTTGAAATGGTGGCGCAGGTGCATTGCCTCCTCCGTTTCGCCCTGGTTTTCCAGCGCCCCGGCGAGGCCGGCCATTGACCATCCGTTGTGAGGATACGCTTCAAGGTCGCGGCGGTAGACCGCCTCTGCATCCGCAAAGCGCTCCGCCTTCATCAACGCTTCGCCAAGCGACTGCCGCGTCGGGTAGTACCAGAAAGGCGGCTCAGTATAGGGCAGCGCATCCTGCAGCGCGACCGCCTCGCCAAACAAAGCGATGGCCTCATCCGGATTGCCGCCTGCATTCGCCATTTCGCCGAGCAGCAACTTGTCGGCAATGTTCAGCAAGTGGCTCGCCGGATAGTCGTTGGTATCCATGAACCGGATCTGGACCGTGTCCTTCATGACTGAAAGTTGGGCCTGCTCAGCCGCAGCAAGGTCAGGTTGTCCGGTGCGCGCGAAGGACACACCGCGCGCGTAGTGCCAGATCGCATTGGAGTAATCCAGTTCGGCAGGGGGCGCATCCATCGCAAGAATGTCGCTCCATTTGCCAAATTGCACGTGCGCAAGCATTGGGACCGTCTTGAAGAACTCGATCGTTGGAAACTGCTTGATCTGTTCGATCCGGACATTGTCGGCCAGCTTCTGCGCCGTCTCCAGCGCGAGCGCGCTTTGCCCGGACATGCTCGCCGCCGCCCAGAGGAAGTGGATGTTGTGAGGATAGTACAGCGCCGGGTAGAAACCCTGCGCGTTACACTGCGCTATATACTCTTCGTCGACCTTGGCTGCCATAATATTGGCCTGGGCCGCATCCTCATAGCGCCCTACGCGCCAGAAGATATGCGCCGGCATGTGGACGAGGTGTCCTGATCCTGGCACCAGCCTGTAGAGCCGGTCGGCTTCATCCTCGGCGCGGGCGGGATCTGCCGATGCTTCCACCGCATGGAGGTAGAGATGCAGCGCCAGCGGGTGATCCGGAGAGCGGGCAAGGATGGTCTCGAGGGTTCTGATGACCTTCACCGTGTCCGGTTTCGGTTCTCCGTCTGCAGACCAATAGTCCCACGGCATGGTGTTCATCCACGCCTCAGCATATATCGCCGCTGCATCGTCATCCTGCGGATGGGCAGCAACATAGGCGCTCATCGCTTCCGCGTAAGCAATATCCTGCGCCTCACGAGGCGCAACGAAGTCTGCGCTGTAGCGTGTTGCCAGCGCGTCGATCAGCGCACGTTCTGCGTCCGTAGCAGTGTTCCTCAGGCTGATCGCCTTCTGGATGGCGCGGTGCGCAGACGCCCGGTCATCCGGCGACATCACGGCTTTGCCCTTGCTCGTTACGTTGATGTTCGGACCGGTTGCCAGTGCCTCACCCCAAAAGCACATAGCGCAGGCCGGATCGAGTTTCTGCGCCGCCTTGAATGAACGGATGCTTTCGGCGTGGTTGAACCCGAAGGCCAGCACCATGCCCTGATCAAAGTATTTCTGCGCGTCCGGGCTGGTCGTGGTGATTGTCCGGTGGAAATCACCCATCCCCTTGAACAGCGGCGCGCCGGCTTTTTCGGCAAGCGTCTGTCTGGTCTCGGGCGCGGGCCCGCCATGAATTGTGCTGCAGCCGCTGAGCGCGATCAGACTGACCGCCGCGAACAAGTATCTGGTTTTCATCTGATGCGTCCCCGTCACCAGGCCTTGCCGCAAGGGCTCGGCCCTCTGCTTTCCGAGAAGGCGACCATAGCACAAAGCCGAAGGCCTGTTGAGTGGGCGAGAAAATTTCCTGTTATCGCCCCTCGGCCCACTTCCTCAGACCCTCGTCTTTCGGGTCGCTGAGCACAATCTCGATGCGGACATAAAGATCGCCCGGCGGGGTCAGCTGCACGCCCTTGCCCTTGAGCCGAAGCTGCGCGCCGGTGTTCGTGCCGGCGGGGATTTTCAGTGAGACGGGCCCGGACGGGGTGCGCACTTCCACTGTGCCTCCCAGCACGGCCGTGCGCAGGTCCACGGTCAAGGGCATGCGCAGGTCCTTGCCATCGCGTGTCCAGACCGGGCTTGTGGCCACGTCCACTTCAAGCAGGGCATCGCCCGGCGCGCCGCCGGACGGCGACGGTTGGCCCTGGCTCTTCAACCGCAAGGTCTGTCCGCTGGTAATCCCCGCCGGGATATTGACGTCCAGCGCGCTGCCATCCGCCATCGACATACGCCGGCGTGCACCTGTCACCGCGTCCTCGAACGAGATCTCGACCCGGTAGCGAACGTCGCGGCCCTTCTGGGGACCGGGATTGCGCCGCCGGCCGCCAGCGCCGAACATGCCGGAGAGGATATCCTCGAACGGATCACCCTGGGCGCCGAACGGACTGTTGCCGCTTTCCCATCGCCCGCCGCCCCCGCCGGGATAGCCGCCGCCCGCAAAGCCCTTCGGGTTTCCGTCGCCGTCAATTTCGCCGCGGTCAAATTTGACGCGCTTCTCGGCATCCCCAAGGATCTCGAAGGCGCTGGACAGCCGCTTGAACTCTTCTTCCTTCGCCTTGTCGCCCGGGTGCTGGTCAGGATGCAGCGTCTTGGCTTTGGCGCGGAACGCCTTCTTGATCTCGGCCTCCGAGGCCGAGCGGGGCACACCCAGAATGGTATAAGGATCGAGCGCCAATCCGGGCTCCTCGCTGCAAAGGCAAACCAACGCTTACAGGTAAGGTGATCCGGGCCCGATTGAAAGCCATAGACCGGTGCGGCCATCCGGCCCGGTCCGGGCGACGCGCAGGCCTATGGTCCGCGCCGGCAAAGCGCAATCTGGCATTTCGGTCCCCGCCTCCCCGCCAAAACCGTCGCCGAAGTCAAACTCCACTCCAAAACGGCCGGCATTGGGCGCATCCGGGAAAATCCAGCTCTCAGCAATGTCCCGGCCACGTCAGCGCCGGTGGGCCTGGCCGCTGCGTACCCGAATGAGGCATACCTGCCAGGGCAAGGCCTCCCGGCCGGTGAAGCCCGGCGTCTGCGTCCCGCTGCTGCCACCGGCCCTGAAGGCAGGATCCAGCCTCAGTTCCAGCCCCAGTTCCAGCCCCAGTTCCAGCATCGCCAGATCCGCGCGCTCTGCCGCCTCGTCGAGCGGCAACCGCCGCGCATCCACTCCCGCCGCGCCGCTGATAATGCCGGCCAGACATAGCGCCCATCCGGGCCCTTCCGCCTGCCGACGTCCGACACCGTGCGCCGGTTGACCACTAAGCGCGCAGGGGTGCGCAACTGGCTGTCCGGCGCTTAGAGGAGATCAATCAGATGATTGGCCGCCTCCTCATGGGTGAAATCGCCCTGCACGAAGCCGATCTGGCACAAGCCATGCGAACCT
>NZ_JBBEBT010000090.1:0-6270 GCF_040882205.1 Hyphomonas sp. | reverse complement strand
GGGGCGCATGTCGGAAATATTCGTTTCGTATAACCGCGAAGACCTGCAAACCGCTCAGATCATTGTCGATGGCCTGACGGCTGAAGGCTTTGAAGTCTGGATGGACATGAACCTCCAGGCCGGGGAAAATTATGACGAGATAACCGAAGACCGCCTGCACAGCGCGCGCGCAGTGGTCGTCCTCTGGTCCAGGCGTTCGGTAAAATCCCGCTGGGTGCGCGCCGAGGCCACGATCGGCGCCCGAAAGAATACGCTCGTCCCCCTGATGATCGAGGAATGTGACCGCCCGGTCATGTTCGAGCTGATCCAGACGACCGACCTGTCGGGCTGGAAGGGAGACCGGACGGACCCTGCCTGGCTTGCGTTCGTCGAGGTCATCCGCAAGCGCCTCGCCGCCGTTCCGGCCCCGTCCCGTGGCAGCGAAAGCCGCGGAGGCGGCCCGTCCACCGCCAAGGCCCGCAAGCGCGTGAAGCCTGCACCGCGCAAGGAAAAACGCTCCGGGGGCGGACTGCTCACTGCCATCACGCTGACCTTTCTCTTCGGCCTCTTCAGCGCCGCCGGCATCTATGTCCTGCGGCCTGACCTCGTCGTCCCGGGCCTCACCCGGCTCGCTGTGCTCGCCTCTCCCGAAACCGCCGAGGCCGCGCCTGTTGCCGCCGTTTCCGCAACTGCCGAAGTCATTGCGCCGCCTGCGGAAGAACCCGCTCCGGCGCCCGAGCCCGTCGACGAACTGCCAGGCGAGCCTGCCTCCGCCACCTTCCGCGAATGCGATATGTGCCCCGACATGATCGCCGTGCCCGGCGGCACGTTCCTGATGGGCGCGCCTGAAGACGAGCTTGCCCGCAATGCCTGGGAAGGCCCGCAGCGCAAAGTTGCCATGGCGCCCTTTGCGATCAGCGCCACCGAGGTGACCTATGACCAATGGGATGCCTGCTTCACGGATGGCGGCTGCGGCGGCTACACGCCCGCCGCCGGCGCCCATGGGCGCGGCCTACAGCCGGTTGCTAAAGTTTCGTGGAAAGATGCGCAGGCCTATACCGCCTGGCTGAGCCGGAAGACCGGCCGGGCTTACCGCCTGCCGTCCGAAGCAAAATGGGAATATACCGCCCGCGCCGGCACCACCACGCCTTTCTGGTGGGGCCCGCTGTTCGATGCCGCAAACGCCGCCACCGGCACGCAGCCGCGCAGCGTCGATTCGCTGCCCGCCAACGCGCTCGGTCTCGCGGGCGTCACCGGCAATCTGCGCGAATGGGTGCAGGACTGCTACGTCAATACTTTCGCCAATGCACCGCTGGATGGCCGCTCGGTCGAAGTCGCCGCGTGCAAGCTGCGCGTCGTGCGCGGCGGCGCCTACAAGTCAACGCCCGCCGAACTGCGCATCGCCGCCCGCGCCCGCCTCGACAGCGCTGCCCGTGACGATCTCACCGGCTTCCGCGTCGCCGCCCATCCCTGAAGGCCGCCTCAGGGTTGCGGGCTGCGATCGTTCAGAATGTCCTGATGCAGATTATCCGGCACGCGCTTGGACCGTCCCCAATCGGCTGACTGTCGCTCGAACACCACCGCGCTCGACACCATCCGTGCCTTCCGCCTTGCGCTCCAGCGTCAGCGAAAGCTTGCCCCTCCAGGTCGTCATGCCCGGCGGAATCTCCGCCTGCACCCCGCAGCCGTCCGTGCCTTCATGTACCGCCGCCAGCGTCTGGTTCCGGCTTGCCAGTGAGCAGACGATTGCCGCCAGCACCCGGCCATTTGGGGTCGCATATCCGTTCTTGGCGTCCTTGCCGGTCTTCACGCCCAATTTAGCACAGAGCGGCGTCGCGATCTCGGCGACCAGCTTCATCCGCACGCCGCCTGAGCCTGCCGCGTCCAGCACCGGCTGCGCCAGCTTCAGGAACTCGTCGCCGGTTATCCCGGACTTGCTGACCCTCGCGGCGTCCGCGGTCAGGCCCTTCAGCTACGGGCACCCCGGCACGACGCGGTAATTCGTTGTCTCGCGCCAGCCGCGTCCCGCAGCCCGAACAGAACACATGCCGGGGCTCGGCCGCCTTGCCGCATTGCGTGCGGAACATCGAGGCCCTCCCCTCTCCACACCGGAGAGGGGAATTTAGCTCAGTCAGGCGCCCGCGTCAGCCAGGTTCTGGTTGGCGAAGTCCCAATTCACAAGGCTGCTAAGGAAGGTGTCGATATAGTCCGGGCGGCGGTTCTGGTAGTCCAGGTAATAGGCATGCTCCCAGACATCCATGGTCAGCAGCGGCGTCGTGCCGGCCTCCGTCAGCGGCGTCTCGGCGTTCGGGGTTTTGCTGATCACCAGCTTGCCGGCTTTATACGACAGCCAGGCCCAGCCGGAGCCGAACTGCGTCGCACCCGCGGCCTTGAACTCTTTTGCGAAATTGTCATAGCCGCCGAGGTCGCGCTCGATCAGCTCAGCAATCTTGCCCTTCGGCTTGCCGCCGCCATCCGGCGACATCGAGTGCCAGTAGAAGGTGTGGTTCCAGACCTGCGCCGAATTGTTGAAGACGCCGGCCTTCGCCTTGTCACCGGCGGAATCCTTGATCACGGCTTCCAGCGAGGCGTTTTCGTGCGGCGTTCCGGCCAGCAGGCCGTTGAGGTTCGTCACATAGGCCTGATGGTGCTTGCCATAATGGAAGTTCAACGTCTCTTCCGAGATGTGCGGAGCAAGGGCTGTGCGGGCATAGGGCAGGTCGGGCAGGGTGAAGGCCATAGGGAAACGTCCTTTATTGCAGCTTTGATGTCTTTCGCTTCGCAGCGGTTTGGCACATATGGGGTCCATGTCAAACCAGACCAGACCCTTGACTAAGACTCCCTGGGACGAGATCGACAAGCGCGTCCGCCGTGTCGACGAAGACCGCTGGATTTCCAGCCGCTTTGCCCCCGCCTCCCAGCGCCGCGCGCTGACCGCGCTCTATGCCCTCAACTACGAGCTTGTCCGCGTGCAGGAAGTCGTCACCGAGGAAACCCTCGGCCTGATCCGTTTCCAGTGGTGGCGCGAAGCCATAGCCGAAATCGAAGCCGGCAAGGCGCCGCGCGGCCATGACGTCTGCCTCGCCGTCGCAGAAGAAGCCGCCCAAGGCCGCCTCAAGCCGGGCGCCCTGCAGAAACTCGTCGACGGCTACCAGACCGCTTTCGTCGAACAGGACCGCTCGAAGGAGCCCGAAGCCTGGGTCGCGCTGACCGCCGCAAACATCCTTATTCCCGTCCACAACTGGGCCGAGGAAATCCGCGACGTCTCGGCGGCCTATGCCTGCGTCCGCCGCAAGGCCGGCCACGCCTTTGGCCCCCACGTTTCACCGGCCCCGAAACCCCTGCGCCCCGCCATCGCCCACTTCCGCCTCCGCAAACTCTACTGCGAAGGCAAGGCGCCAAACCCTCTGTCCAAACGCTTCTCCATCATGAAAGCGATGAACACCGGCGAAGTGTAACGGCAAATGCAGGCACAAGTTCCCGCTTACGCCTGCATGCGCACCTCAAAACCTGCCCCTCCAAGCTTGGCATCCTGGCGAACACCTTCGCGGGGATGAAGGGAACAAAAAACAGAGAAACCCCCGAAACCGGCCGCTCCCACAGAGCGCGTCCGGACGCCCGCGCAGACTTCAATCCGCCTGGCTCAGCAAAACCAGAAAGTGAATTGGCAAAAGCATCAGGAACAGATCGGAATCCACCAGGACGGATCAAAATCGCCGGTCAGTGTCCAGCACGAAATCGCCATTATGCCCGCACGGAATGTCAGTGTAAGGGAAAGTTCCGCCCAGATTTTCCAGTCCGCTTTTCCAGTCCGCTTTTCCCTTCTGCTTACGGTGCAGGGACCAAGGCGCCGTCAGAGAAAAGGCAAGTTCTACAGGCAGGAACGACCAGTTCGGGGCCACCGCGCGCGGATCATCATAATCCCTGAACAGCCATTCCGGCGGCAGCGAGATAAGGCCTGGCCCATCAAGGCCGTCACCGCCCAACAGGCCAGCACGCCGACATCGGTGAAGACCATCAGCCTTCGCCCCATCGCCTACTCTGCCGCTACCACCGCTTCGCCTGCAAGCCAGGCATCAAAGTCCTCAAGCGCGCGGATGGCCTGCGCCATTTTCTTCGCCTTGCCCTTGTCCTTGCCCTTCAGGCGTCTGCCGTCGGCGCCGGTTTTCGAATAATCCTCGATGTCCGGGAACAGGCCGAAGTTGACGTTCATCGGCTGGAAGGTCTGGCCCGCCGCGAGGTGCCCGCCGGTGATGTGATTGACGAGCGCGCCCATCGCGGTCGTCGGCGGCGGCGCTTCAAGTTTCCGTCCAAGGCGTTCAGCCGCCGCCAGCCGCCCCGCGAGCAGACCCATCGCCGCGCTCTCGACATAGCCTTCCACCCCGGTCACCTGGCCGGCAAACCGAAGGCGCGGTATCGTCTTCATACGCAGTTGTCTGTCGAGCAGCTTCGGTGAGTTCAGGAAGGTGTTGCGGTGAATGCCGCCGAGGCGCGCGAACTCCGCCGTCTCGAGACCGGGGATCATCCGGAACACGTCCGTCTGCGCGCCGTGTTTCAGCTTGGTCTGGAAGCCGACCATGTTCCACAGCGTGCCCAGCGCATTGTCCTGGCGCAGCTGCACCACGGCATGCGCCTTGACGGTGGGGTTGTGCGCATTCGTCAGGCCGATGGGTTTCATCGGGCCGAAGCGCAGCGTCTCGCGCCCCCGCTCCGCCATCACTTCGATGGGCAGGCAGCCTTCGAAATAGGGTGTGTTCTTTTCCCAATCCTTGAACTCAGTTTTTGGCGCCGCCAGAAGCGCGTCGAGGAAGCGATTATACTCTTCCTCCGTCATCGGACAATTTATATAGGCCGCAGTATCGCCGCCGGGTCCGGCCTTGTCATAGCGGCTCTGGCGCCAGGCCTTAGACATGTCGACTGTTTCGACATAGACAATCGGCGCAATCGCATCGAAAAAGGCAAGATCGTTTTCGCCGGTATGTGCGCGGATCGCTTCGGCGAGTGCAATCGAAGTCAGTGGCCCCGTCGCCACGATCACCGAGTCCCAGTCTTCCGGCGGGAGCCCTGCGATTTCCTCGCGCACGATCGTCACCAGCGGATGCGCTTCCAGCTTCGCGGTCACCGCCTCGGCAAAGCCCTCGCGGTCCACCGCCAGCGCGCTTCCGGCGGGCACCTGATGGTCGCGCGCCGTACAAATGATCAGGCCATCTGCCCGCCGCATTTCCTCGTGCAGCACGCCGACGGCATTCGCCGTATGGTCGTTCGAGCGGAAGGAATTGGAGCAGACAAGCTCGGCCAGCTGGTCGGTCTGGTGAGCCTCGGTGCCGCGCGTGCCCCGCATTTCGTGCAGGATCACGGGCACGCCGGCCGAAGCGATCTGCCAGGCAGCTTCGGAGCCGGCCATGCCGCCGCCGATGATGTGGATGGGTTTCAGGGTCATTGCCGGGACATGGGCCACCGGGGCCGGGCGCGTCAAGATGGCGTTTGCCCCTTGGGCAAGGTCGAATTACCTGTGCAGCCCATGACGCGTCGCATCTCAGCACGAAACCTTGCGAAGGAAGGCTGGCAGCACGGCCTCGCCGCGCTGGGGCCAAACCTGCACTGGCTCGGCCTGTTCGCGCTGTCCGGCGCCTTCTACAGCGCCAGCCTGCATCTGGGCGGCAACCTCGCCGCGCCGCTGGCCATGGCGATCCTCACTTTCGGCGCCGGCATCCAGCTCTCGCGCGGCCTCTACCGCAGCCTGATCGGCCCGCGGCCCGGCGGTTTCCTCGCCCTCGCGCATGCCAATTCGGCCGTCTATCTCGCCTTCCTGTTGATCGGTTTCTTCGTCGGATTCTTCCTCCTGATCCTGCCGGGCATCCTGATCGAGGCGCAGGGCAAGCATGACCTTGCCGGAGACGCCCCGCCGGAACTGGTGCAGCAGGCTTTCCTTGATATGCTGGCGACGCCCTATGGCGGGCTCTACCTGATTGTTGCCGCTGCAGGTTTCGCCGTGCTCGCTTACTTTGCACTGCGCCTGACGCTCTATGGCGCCGCAACCATCGACCGGGGCAAGGCGCATGTGTTCATCACGTTTCCCTGGACGCGGGGACAGTTGCGCACGCTCGGTCTTGCCGCGCTGGCCACTCACCTCCTGCCCTTTGCGGCCGGGCTTGGCGCCAATGCTGCTCTGAGGTCGGCGCTGCCGGACAGCCCGGCCGGGCATCTGGTCGAAGGGGTGGCAGCGATCCTTTTGTTCACGCCCTTCCTGGCGGCCGGGCACGGGATGGCAGCGGCGGCCTACCGGCGGCT
>NZ_JBBEBT010000089.1:0-6322 GCF_040882205.1 Hyphomonas sp. | reverse complement strand
CGGCCGGTCGGAAGGTGTTCGCCAATCCGCGCAATGCTGCCGCCGGCAGCCTTCGTCAGCTGGATGTGGAGATTACCAGATCGCGGCCTCTGCGGTTCTTTGCCTATGGCTGGGGGGCGGTAAGCGCGCCCTTTGCGCGGACGCAGTCCGGCGCGGTCGAACTTCTCGGCAAATTGGGCTTCGTGACCAATCCGCTGATGGTCGGTGTCCTGACGGTACAGGAGATCCTCGCCTATTACCGGGATGTCGAGAGCCAGCGCGCCGGCCTATCCTACGATATCGACGGGGTTGTCTACAAGGTTGACCGGCTTGACTGGCAGCAGCGGCTTGGCTTCGTCAGCCGCGCGCCGCGCTGGGCGATCGCGCACAAGTTTCCGGCCGAGAAGGCGACGACGACATTGCTCGGCATCGACATCCAGGTCGGACGGACTGGTTCGCTGACGCCGGTAGCTCGGTTGGAGCCGGTGACGGTCGGCGGCGTCGTCGTGTCCAACGCGACGCTGCACAATGAAGACGAGATTGCGCGCCTCGGCGTAAAGCCGGGGGATGGGGTCGAGATCCAGCGCGCAGGCGATGTAATCCCGCAGGTGTTGCGTGTGGTGAAGCCGGGGAAGGGCCCGGCCTGGACGATGCCGGAGGTCTGCCCGGCCTGCGGCTCGGCAGCCGTACGCGAGATCGACGAGGCGGGCGAGATGGATGTGCGCCGCCGATGTACGGGCGGGCTGATCTGCCCTGCGCAGGCGGTCGAGCGGCTGAAGCACTTCGTCTCGCGCAAGGCGCTCGACATTGACGGGCTCGGGACCCGGCAGATCGAGCTGTTCTTCGAGAAGGGTGTGCTTCGCGCGCCGCAGGATATATTCCGCTTACGGACGAATATAGAGGCGGCCGGCCTGCCACCGCTTGAAGACTGGGACGGGTTCGGCGCTGCGTCTTCCAGGAAGCTTTACGCTGCAATCGATGCGCGCCGCAGGCCCGAGCTTGCGCGCTTTCTGAACGGGCTCGGCATCCGGCATGTCGGGCAGACAACTTCCGGACAGTTCGCACGCGGTTTCCTCAGCTGGCAGGTCTTCTGGGATGCGGTCAAACGTGCGGCGGAAGGTGGCCCGGGAAGCGAAGGCTATCAGGACCTGATCGGGATAGACGGCATTGGGGAAGCGGCCGCCAAGGCGCTGATCCAGTTTGAAGCAGAGCCGCATAACCGCGAGATGCTGGAAGCGTTGTTCGCCGAAGTCGAGATTGAGGATGAAATCCCGGCGGCGACGGACAGCCCGGTGGCCGGCAAGACGGTCGTGTTCACCGGGACGCTGGAGCGGATGACGCGCGACGAGGCAAAGGCAAGGGCCAGCGCGCTGGGCGCAAAGGTGGCGGGATCAGTGTCGGCTAAGACGGATATCCTCGTGGCCGGCCCGGGCGCGGGCTCCAAGCTCGCCAAAGCCGAAGGCCTCGGCGTGCGCACGATGACGGAAGCCGAATGGCTTGACCTGATCGGAGATGTCTGACCGTCCGGCGGCGGATTATTTCCCGCCGGGGATGATCCGCTGGATCAGCGTGCGCCGCTCCGAGGCGCTGACTGCTTCCGGGTCCACGCCCTGGCTGGTGAGCAGGCGGTAGCTCGATTTGTACCAGTCGGTCTCCGGATAGTTGTAGCCGAGCGTGGCGCCGGCGGCGAGCGCCTGATCCTTGAGGCCGAGCGTCAGATAGGCTTCGACGAGGCGATGCAGGGCCTCCGGAGCGTGGCTGGTTGTCTGGTAGTTTTGGACCACATTGCGGAACCGGTTGACGGCAGACAGGGTCTGGTTCGAGCGCAGGTACCAGCGGCCGACGGTCATTTCCTTGCCGGCGAGCTGATCGTTGACCATGTCGAGCTTGAGGCGCGCGTCTTTTGCATATTCGCTTTGCGGGAAGCGGCGGATGATATCGTTGAGCGCGGTGCTGGCGCGTTCGGTTGTCGCCTGATCGCGGCCGACATCAATGATCTGGTCAAAATGGCAAAGGGCGATCAGGTAATAGGCATACTCGGCTTCCGAGCCGCCGGGGTGCAGCGCCAGATAGCGCTCTGCCGCGGAGATGGCGGTGGTGTAATCGCGCGTCTGGTAAGAGGCATAGGCCGACATGACCATGGATTTGCGCGCCCATTCGGAATAGGGATGCTGGCGCTCGACTTCTGCAAAAAAGAGGATCGCCTGGGCATACTTGCGATCGTCCAGCTGGCGGGCGCCCTGATTGTAGAGCTGCTCCACGGGTCGCTCGACATAGGCCAGTTCGGTGTTGCGCTTGTTGGATTGGCAGGCCCCGAGGGCCAGCGCGCAGACGGCGATCGCAACGGGAAGGGGAATGGGTCTGGACATGGAAAGCGGCCTGTATCTGCAGCGCTGAACGGTTTCGCATGTCTGCTTAGCCCGAATGGACCTGCCTTTCCAAGGCCCGAATGGCAGGGTTTTCCGGCCGGGGGGCCGGTGCGGCGGCAAACCACAAAGTTTGGCCTTGCCGGCTGGGCCGTCCGCTCTACTTACAAAAGTTGGGTTTCGTGCCGGAAAGGGCGCAGGCGGCGACCGCCAGTCCAGCAATTGGGCCCCGTCACGGGGCTTCGGCAGACGATCGGGTGAAGATCATGACGAACCGGAAACTCAGTGACGCCAATTTAGTGGACCATCAGGTGGGCGAGCGAATGCGCCGCCGCCGCATCCTGCTGGGCCTGACGCAGGACCAACTCGCCGACGCGCTCGCCATATCCTATCAACAGATCCAGAAATACGAGACCGGCGCAAACCGCGTCAGCGCCGGCCGGCTGGCCCAGATTTCGGAGGTGCTGGAGGTCCAGCCCGGCTGGTTCTTCGGGGCGCCGGACAAGGTGGAGACTGCCGGTGGCTCGTCGCGCGCGGTCATCGAACTGGTGCGCAACTTTTCGCGGATCGAGGACGAACGGGTGCGCACGCATCTGATGGCGCTGGTGCGTTCACTGGCAGGGCGGGGCGATGAGCTGGGCGACACAGTGATGGCCCCCGAAACGGCGCCGAATGGCCGGGAGAAGGGCTTCGTCGACTAGATTTCGCGATCTGTTGCAATCAGATCGCGTGCTCCCGGTTTTTGATTTGTCGCAAACTCTTGCGCTCAGCCTGCGCCCACGTGAGCGGAGTTTACTTTAGCGGCCCGGGCCCGGTCAGTTCAGACGGCTGCGCGGACGTCTTCCATCGCGGCCTGCACGCCGGCATCTTCCCAGCACCATGCAGAGGGCGTTGCCAGCAGCTTGCGGACCAGCTTGTTGTTGAGAGCGTGGCCCGGCTGGACGGCGTCATAGTCTCCGGCAATCGGGGCACCAGCGAGCATCAGGTCGCCGACAGCGTCGAGCATCTTGTGGCGGACGAACTCGTCCTCGATGCGAAGGCCTTCGGGATTCATTACGCCGTCGTCGCCGATCACGACCGCGTTCTCCAGCGAGCCGCCGAGGGCGAGGCCCATGGCACGCAGCATTTCGACATCGCGGGCAAATCCATAAGTGCGCGCAAAAGCCAGATCACGGGCGAACATGCCGGGGGCAAGGCGCATGGCCATCTGCTGCACGCCGATATGGGCGTCGTCATATTCGATACGGGCGCGCAGCGTCAGCACGTCATTGTGTGTCGGTGACAGGGATGCCCGTTTCGGCCCGTCACGGACTTCGACCGCTTCGAGCACGCGGATACGCCGGCGGGCGACGCCAAGGGCGCGCTGGCCGGCCTGCAGGAGGAGTTCGTAGAAAACCGAGGACGAGCCGTCCATGATCGGCACTTCCGGCCCGTCGATCTCGATGCGCAGGTTGTCGATGCCGAGACCTGCGACGGCGGCGAGAAGGTGCTCGACGACCGCGACAGAGGTGCCGTGTTCGTTGGACAGGGTGGTGCCGAGCTGCGTGTCGGAAACTGCTTCGGCATGCGCAAGGATTTCGCCGGTGCCGGCCGCGGCATCGATGCGCACGAAGCGGATACCGCTATGGGCAGGGGCGGGCAGCAGGGTGAGCCGCGCGCGCGCGCCCGAGTGCACGCCAATTCCGGCGCAACTTACCTTGCGCGAAATCGTGGTCTGCCGCTCAACTGCCATGTCTCTGTCGGCCCTCAGCCCGGTACGCATACACATACCAGACGAGATGGCCCGGCAGGGCGCCGCACTCAAAACACGCGATGTTTCGCTGTATTACAGCCCGGCCGCCAAAAACTTTGTAAGAGACTGAATAACAAAAGGTTTTAACCCGCCGGATATGTGTCGCCCGAAGGCCACACCCGGGGCCTAATGATTGGCAGAGCGCCGCAGGAAGGCCGGGATTTCCAGATCGGCGTCGTCGAATGGTGCCGGTTCCGGATGGTCATCTGCAGAGGAGATGATCTGCGAGCCTGCAGGCGCGCCGCGCTGGCCGGGTTCGCAATCGTTCTGGCCCTGGGGCGCCGGGCGGCGCCAGCCGAAGAGGTTGGCGAAGCCGGACGCGGCGGGTGCGCCCTCGCGGGCCGGCCGGTCGGGAGCCGGCGCGTCGGTGCGCTCGGAAAAAATGCCGGCGGGAAGGGCGGCAGGCGCGCGCGGCGGTGTGACGATCTTGGGGCGGTCACTCAGATCTGGATCCTCATCGTGCGCTTCGATCGCAAATTCCTCGTCCGCCGCTTCGATGAACTCGTCTTCGGGGTCAGCCGTTTCGGCGAGGGCGTCTTCGACATACCGCTCGATCGCAGCAGGGGCCGCGTCCGGCGTGCGGGCGCAGATCGGCTGGGCAATCGGCAGGCGGCGCGCGGCGCCGTCGAGACCAGCCGCGACGACGGATACGCGGATGCGGCCCTCGAGGCTCGCGTCGAAGGCCGAGCCGAGGATGATGTTGGCATTCGGATCGACTTCGCGGCGGATCTCATTAGCCGCTTCGTCGAGTTCGAACAGCGTCATGTCATAGCCACCGGTGATGTTTACCAGCACGCCCTTGGCGCCCTTGATGGTCACATCGTCGAGCAGCGGATTGTCGATGGCGCGCTTTGCGGCTTCCAGAGCGCGGGCTTCACCGGTCGCTTCGCCCATGCCCATCAGGGCAGTGCCCATGCCGCGCATGATGGCGCTGACATCGGCGAAATCGAGGTTGATCAGACCGGGCATGACGATCAGGTCGGTGATGCCGCGCACGCCGGAATAGAGCACATCGTCGGCCATGCGGAAGGCGTCGGCGAAGGTCGTCTTGTCGTTGGCGATGCGGAAGAGGTTCTGGTTCGGCACGACGATCATCGTGTCGACATGTCCTCGCATTTTCGCGAGGCCTTCTTCGGCGAGACGCATGCGGTGGGCGCCTTCAAAGCCGAAGGGTTTGGTGATTACGGCAATGGTAAGGATGCCCATTTCCTGCGCGGCGCGCGCGATGATCGGGGCTGCGCCGGTGCCGGTCCCGCCGCCCATGCCGGCAGCGATGAATACCATATGGGCGCCGTCGAGGCGGGCGCGGATGTCGTCGAGGGATTCTTCAGCGGCCTTGGCGCCGATTTCCGGACGGGCGCCGGCGCCGAGGCCGGATGTGGTTGCGAGGCCGAGTTGCAGCCGGTTGTCGGCGCGCGAACGCGTCAGGGCCTGCGCATCGGTATTGGCCACGATGAACTCGACACCCTGGAGGTTTGCCTCGATCATGTTGTTGATGGCGTTGCCGCCTGCACCGCCAACACCGAACACGAGAATCCGCGGATTAAGTTCCTGGGTCATTGCGCCTCAATCTACGTCTGCGTCTGCCGGGCTGGCTGGAACAGGCAGAATGCGCGCCTGCCGCTAAAAAACGCTTAAGTGAGCCCCGGATGGCCTCAGAAATTTTCCTTGAGCCAGTAGAGCGCATTCTTCAGCCGTCCCGAGCTGCCTTCCGCTTCAGTTTCCAGTGACGATGCGCCAGCCCGCGCAGCGTCTGTGAACCCCAACTCCGGATAGAGTAGCAAACCGGAAGCCGTTGAAAAAGCTGGAGTTGCCAGTTGCTCGCCTAAAGTTTCTGCAAGGACCGGCCGACCGAGGCGGATCGGGCACTTTAGGATGCGGGTGGCCACTTCGCGCACGCCGGGGAGCTGGCTGGCGCCGCCGGTGAGCACCATGCGCTGTGGCAGGACCGACTTTACATCGCTGCGGGCGAGCAGGCTTTGCGCCATTTCGAAGATTTCTTCGATGCGCGGCGCAATAATCCGCGCGATTTCTCCGCGTTCGAGGCGGGAGGCATGCAGGCGGCCGTCGTCTCCGAGGCGCGGCGCCTCGATGCGCTCGGCGAGGCCCGGGCCTTCAAGGTCTGCGGTGCCGTAAACGTTCTTAAGGCGCTCGGCGGCCGCGAAGGTCGTCCCGATGCCTTGCG
>NZ_JBBEBT010000088.1:0-6356 GCF_040882205.1 Hyphomonas sp. | reverse complement strand
CTTCAGCGCCGAGTTCTTGGCGCCGTAAACGTGGATGCGCCCGTGAAGCGGTGTGCCGCCCGTGATGTAAAGTCTGTCCATGGGCGCGAGATATACTGTGCTTCGCGGCTTTGTCAGGACCGGAATGTGCGTCTTCTCAGACTTTCAGGCGGAGCGGCAACCGCGCGAGCCCCCGGACGCCGAACCGCTTGGCCCAGGGAAGCTGCATCGGGCCGCCTTCGATCTCCAGTCCCGGCCAGCGGATCAGCAGCTGGCGCAGCGCGATCTCGCACTCCGCCTTGGCGAGGTGGAGGCCGAGGCAGATGTGCGGGCCGCCGCCCCAGCCGAGGTGCCGGTTGGGCCGGCGCGCGAGGTTCAGCGTCAGGGGTTTTTCGAATACGGCCGGGTCAAGATTTCCTGCGGCGAGCACGGCCATCACCGGTTTGCCGCGCTGGATGGGCGTGCCGTGGAAAACCGTGTCGGCGCGGGCATAGCGCGGCTTGGTCAGCTGCACTGGGGCACAATAGCGCACGAACTCGTCCACCGCCGCCGCAAGCGCGTCGCTCTCCGCCGCCGCAACTTGCTCGCGCGCGCCGGGCGCCATCAGCATCGTCCAGACGCTGGTGGAAATCAGGTGGGTCGTCGTCTCGTGCCCGGCCGCGAACAGCAGGAACACCATCGCCATCAGCTCGTCTTCTCTGAGCTGACCGCCTTCGGACTCGGCATGCACCAGTTGCGAGATAAGGCCCGGCCGGGGCGCGGTGCGCACTTCGGCGAACTCGGCGCGGAACTCGCGCTGCACCCAGCCCGTCTTCATCAGCGCCTGCAAAACGGCCAGCACGCTGCCGGAGGTAAACCCGTTGAAAACCCGGATCAGCGCTGCGCGACGGCCGGGCGAAAGGCCGAGCAGGTCGCAGATCACCTGCAGGGGAAGAGGCCGGGCGAGCCCGGTGACCAGATCCGTGTTCCCTAACGCGACCATCTCGTCGAGCAGCTGCGCACATTGGGCGTTGATCGAGGCCCTAAGGGCTTCGATCGCCGGGCGCCGAAACGGGACATCCGACAGGCGCCGCAGCCGCGTGTGGTCCGGCTCGTCCAGGGTCAGCAGGTTTTCCGCCAGCAGCTTCAGGGAGTTCGGCAGGAAGTTCAGCCCGAAGGCTGACTTGTGGCCGGCATTGCGGGCATCCACGGCGAACCTGTCGGTGTCCTTCAGGAACTCGAGGATCTCGGCATGGCCCAGAATGGCGGTCACGCGGCCGACGATCAGCGCCGTCGTCTCGCCGACCGGCCCGGCCGCGAGCGCCTCCGCGAGATAAGCCTGGGGGGCACGGTGATAGTCCTGTCCGGCGAGTTTGAGCGAAGCCATGGGCAACTCCGGGCGGCCATCGGGCCAGCAGGATGAAGAACTGACCTGTTTCGCGCAGGCTGCGCAACCGGGAAACAAAAGACGTGCTGGCGATTCCCGGCCGGAGCGGGTCATTCGCTGTCGCGATGCCCGTGGTTCTGAAAGGCGGACCGCTGATCGTCCGGGCGTCCTAGGGTTTGTCGGCCTTCCCGGGCGCATCGGCCGGACCTGCCTCCTTGCGGGCAGCGGCCTTCCGGCGCTTCAGGTTGGCCCGCAGGGCCTCTGCCTGACGGGCGGTACGGTCTTCGTTTGACGATCGCGGTTGCTTGTAGGTCATGTTGGGCGCCTAAACTCTCTTTTCATCCGACAAGGCTTAGGCTAAAGCCCCCGAACCGAACCGGCAATGCCGCCTTAGCTCAGGGGTAGAGCGCGTCATTGGTAATGACGAGGTCGACAGTTCAATTCTGTCAGGTGGCACCAGTTCATTTGCGCATTCCATGGAAAAGCCCGGTCAGGCTGACCAGGTTTTTACTATTTTCCTGAATCTCTGCCAGCCTGGGGCCTTACGCGGTCAGATTTGCCAAAGGTAGCGTCGAGACGCCCGACAAGTGTCTTTAAGGCAGAGCCCACCGCTTCCTCGGGAGTAGCGCCGCGTGCGGAGACGGTCAGCGGCTCACCAGCCTTCGGGCGGGCCTCCAGCACGGCTTCGACGCCCTGGGCGCCGCTGCGGCGTATCCCGTCAATGTCACGCACATGCACTTCGAGGCGGCTGAGCCGCGGTTCGAAACGCGCGAGACGCTCCCGGACCCGGGTTTCGAAGTGCGCTTCCATGCGCGCGCCGCCATCAATCTTGTTGCCGGTGTTGAACTGGAAATCCATCAGCGCACCTTCCGGCTGCGCTCGAGAACCGGGCGATGACCCTCAGCATCCAGCGCGCCCATCGGCGGCTCGCCGGGGCGGGCTTCACGCAATTGGCCATCCCCTGCGGTGCGCGATTCCGGAATGTTGGAATCAGCTTCGCGCTCGGCCTCCTGTTTCATGTCGAGCGCACGCTTCGCGTGATCGGCCTGCGTCGGCGTCTTTTTCTTTCTGGATGAACTTGAATTGCTTATGGCGTCCTCCCGGTCGTCGGTAAGCGCCGTCAGGATGACAGCTACTTCAATACAAACGCCGCAAATCCGGGAGCGTTCCCCCCTTTTGTCCAGCCGGCCCGTCTAGCCGCGCCAGAGCGTGCGCCCGAGCGCGGTGTTCCATCCCTCCAGCAAGGCGGCGCGCACGCTGGCAGGCATCTGCGGCACAAACCGCGTGCCCGGCACATTGCGGGCCGCCCAGTCGGCCTGATCGAGCCAGCCGAGCTGCATCGCGCCAGCGGCAGCAGCGCCCAGCGCGGTCATCTCGCGGTAATCGGGCCGCAGCACCGGCAGCGCGCAGATGTCTGCCAGAAATTGCATCAGCCAGTCATTGGCGACCATGCCTCCATCCACCCGCAGCTCCGCAATCGGTGCACCGTCACCTTCGAAAGCGGCCAGCAGGTCGTGTGTCTGGTAGGCGACGGATTCGAGTCCCGCACGGACCAGATGCGCCGCCGTCGCCGCACGCGTGAGGCCAGCGATCAGACCGCGCGCTTCTGCGTCCCAGTGCGGCGCGCCAAGGCCGGTGAAGGCCGCCACCATGTAGACGCCGCCATTGTCCGGCAGGCTGGCGGCCGCGGCGGCGCTTTCATCCGCGCTCTGGATGAGCTTCAGGTCATCGCGCAGCCATTTGATGACCGTGCCGGCGTTGAAGATCGAACCTTCCAGCGCCATCGCGCCGCCGCCGGGCAATGCATAACCCACCGTGCCGAGCAGCCGGTTTTCGGAGGCCGGGCGCACTGAGCCGGTATTTGCCACAAGGAAGGCACCTGTGCCGAACGTCACCTTCGCCTGCCCCGGCGCGAGACATCCCTGCCCCACCAGCGCCGATTGCTGGTCTCCGAGGACAGAGCAGATCGGGATGGCACGGCCAAACAGCGCCGCATCCGTTTCGCCATAGGCCGCCGCACTGGGCTTCACCTCGGGCAACATTGAGGCGGGCACATTGAGGATCTCGCCCATCCGCGCGCTCCAGCCACCATCAGCGCCGAGGCCGAGACGGTAGAGCAGCGTGCGCGAGGCGTTGGTTACATCGGTCGCGTGGACCTTGCCGCCCGTGAGGCGCCAGAGGAGGAAGGAATCCACCGTGCCGAAAGCCAGCTCCCCCGCCTGCGCGCGCGCGCGGGCGCCGGGCACATTGCCGAGCACCCAGCCAATCTTGGTGCCCGAGAAATACGGATCAAGCAGCAGGCCCGTCTCCGCTTGCGCAGCCGCCTCATGCCCTTTCGCCTTCAACGCCTCGCAGGCCGCCGCCGTGCGCCGGTCCTGCCAGATGATGGCAGGGGCGATGGGCAAGCCGGTCGTCCGTTCCCAGACGAGTGTGGTTTCGCGCTGGTTGGTGATGGCGATGGCGGCAATCCGGTCCGCCCCGCCGGCCTTGGCGATCACCGTGCGGCAGACCGACAGCGTGCGTGACCAGATCTCCTCGCCGTTCTGCTCCACCCAGCCATCTGCGGGATATTGCAGCGCGACCTCCTCCTGCGCCAGCGCGACTTCGCCGAACTGGCGGTCATAGACAATCGCGCGCGTCGAGGTCGTGCCCTCGTCGATGACGAGAATGAAATCGGCAGCCATGAGTTTAGCCTTTCATCTGGGCGGGATCATAGAAAAATGTCTCGGCGGCAATCGGGTCTCTGCGCCATGTCTGCCAGGCCACTTCTTCCATGGATCGCTGGCCGCCGGCCTTCGGATGGAAGGTGAACGGCCAGCGGAGGACGGCCGTGTTGCCATCAATGACAGGAGGGGCAAGCAGTTCTGTCTCCACCCGTTCCATCCGGTCGAGCGCCGCCTGTTCCTGACCGATCAGAACTTCCCGTCCCCGGCAGGGTTCGCCCTGTTTCTCCTGCATCGTCGCATCTTCGCCATACCAGTCTGCGATGGCGCCCGCATGATCGCCGCTCAGAACCTGCGCGGTGAACTGCGCGACTGTTTCTCTGTTGGGCATCGCTCTGTCCTGCCTCAGACGGTCAGGCCTTCCGATTCGAGCATCTGCGCGAAGCGGAGGGTTGTGAGGTCGCCAAAGGGACCGCCGATCAGCTGGAAACCGATGGGCAGGCCGGTCCTGGACTTTGCCACCGGCACGGCCGTGGCCGGAAGGCCGGCATAGGTGGCGATACTGGCCCAGGCGAGCTGGGCGCCGTAACGGTGCATGGCGTTGTCGATCGGCAACTGGCGTTTCGACCAGTCCGGCTCTGTCATGCAGGTGAAGGCCGGCGTCGAGAAAATCGGTGAGAGGATGATATCGGTCTCATCGAAAACCTGCGCCCATTGCCGCATGACGGCAAGCTGTTCGTCCTGCATGTTCATCCATTCATGCGCGTTTACCGGCGCCGCCTCGGACGTGCCGCGCGAAATGACGGTCATGAGCATACGGACATAGGCCTCGTTCATGTGCGCGAGATCCGGGTAGTCTTCAGCGGAGTTGGTCACGCGAACACCCACTCCGTCCAGCCCGGCAAGCAAGCCGTCCAGCGCAGCGGACGTATCAGAATCTATGGGGACGCCCGGCATCTCGCGGATCACGCGGACGCGGAAATCGGTCAGCCGCGACTGGCGGGGCGCCGGCAGGTCCAGCTTGTAGCCCCGCGTCTCTGGCCCGGCGATGATGTCCAGGGTCTCGATCAGGTCACCCACATTACGCGCCATCGGCCCGACCACAGCAAGCGGCACATCGAGGCCGTCCGTACCCGGAATACCGTGCCCGCGCAGCGGCACGATACCATAGCTCGGCTTGTGGCCGAACACGCCGCACATATGCGCCGGCTTGCGGATCGAGCCGCCGATATCGGAGCCGATCTCGAGCGCCACCATCCCGGTCGCCAGCGCTGCCGCCGCCCCGCCAGACGAGCCGCCGGGCGACCGGGTGGGGTCGTAAGGGTTCAGCGTGCGACCATAGACCGGGTTTTCAGACTGCCAGTCTCCCAGCGCCACCGGCACATTGGTCTTGCCGACGATTACTGCCCCTTGCGCCTTCAGCCGCTGGACGACGACCGCATCACGGACCGCATCGATACTGGCGAACATCTCAAAGCCCCAGGTCGAGGGAAGGCCCTCGACATCGTTGGACTCCTTCACCGTCATCGGCACGCCGAGCAGGCGGCGCGGATCGCCGGCGGTCTTCGTCTGATCGACACGCTTTGCCGTGGCCCGCGCGCGCTCGAAATCGCGCACGACGACCGCGTTGATCGCCCCGTCCAGCGCTTCGATGCGCGCAATGGCGGCGTCGCACGCTTCCAGCGCCGTGATATTGCCCGAACGCACAGCCTCAGCCGTCGCCCGGGCGCCCAGTTTTGCAAGATCGGTCTTTGCCGAAGCACTCATGGCTTCCTCCCTTTTCGGGGAGCCTAACACGGGGTACGCGAAGCTCAACGCATCACCGGCCCTGGCACAGAAAGGCCTTTGCAAACCATATATGCATCATATATGGAGCGTCTTGTTCTCAGAAAACGGACGAACCTCATGGGCCTTGTAAACATCGGTGACGACCTGCACGATCAGGTGCGTAAGGCGAGCACGGTCACCTACCGCTCGATCAATGCGCAGGCGGCCTACTGGATCCGCATTGGCATGCTGTGCGAGACGAACCCGGCCCTCTCCTTCAACGAGATCATCCAGCGCGAGATGACCGCCGCCGGCATAGCGCCACCTCCGCCGGGCAAAGCGGCCGCATGACGAAACGCCCGGAAGAGCTGCAGCTGATGGCGGAGGCGGGCCGGCGGCTATCGTCCGTATTCGGACTGATCGAACGAATGTACCTGATCGGCCTGTCCACCCTCGAGGTCAATGACCGGGTCTGGCGCTATATCGCCGACGAACTGAAATCCCGCCCCGCCAGCAAGGGCAATACGGCTTTGCCTATGTGCTGAATGCGTCGATCAACGACGTCATCTGCCATGGCCTGC
>NZ_JBBEBT010000087.1:0-6395 GCF_040882205.1 Hyphomonas sp. | reverse complement strand
CCCCGTGACCCGGCTCGCCGGCTTCACGCGGTTGGTGGTCGCGCCGCAGCCCGGTCGAAACTGTTCGGCGGACAGGGCTTCCTCGCCGATACGTCCGGCCTGCCGGGCAGCGTGTTCCGGGAGCGGGCCTTTGCCTACATCACCATCGGCGAATCCGGCGCGAGCCTTTCCGGCGGATCGCGCCCTGCGGCCTGGGCCTCGTTGCGGGGCGCGTTCGACGATGTCCGCTTCTTCGCGGCCCGCTACATGAGCCACAATGACGGCAACGTGCTGACCCGCATGGATGCGCAGGCGCTGATGCCGGCGGTGAAAGGCGACCAGCTGATCCTGTTCCAGGCCAGCCGGGCGAGCGACCTGGACGCCATCATGGACTTCAGGGAGCAGAACCCCTCGCTTCGTATCGCGATTGTCGGCGCGGACGAGGGCTGGCGGGTCGCCCGGCGCCTTGCGGCGCTGGACATTCCGGTGATCGTCGACGCCTTCTCGAACCTGCCTTCAAGTTTCTCGCAGCTTGCCTCGACCGCGGAGAATGCCAAACGCCTTGCCGAAGCCGGTGTCACCGTGTCCATCGTGAACCTCGACAATGACAGCCATCTTGCGCGGCTGGCGACGCAGATTGCCGGCAATGCGGTGGCCAACGGGATGGCGTTCGATGATGCGATGCGTGCCCTGACGACGGCGCCGGCCGAAACATTTGGCATGCCGGGCCTTGGCACGCTCGCGCCAGGCGGGGTGGCCGATGTTGTAGCCTGGGACGGGGATCCGCTGGACGTCGTTTCGGCGCCGACGGCTGTCTATATCGACGGCGAGGGGCAGCCGATGGGCTCGCGCCAGACCAGGCTGCGCGATCGCTACCGCACCCTCGACGAAAGCCAGCGTCCGCTCGCCTTCAAGCGATAGGGGCGCGCGCCAGAGTTTTTTCCGGCGGTTCTGATCAGCTCCCGTAAATAATCGAAGCCGCAGGCTGACCCGCCTCCGGTTTAGTGCGCTTGGCGAAAACGGGCCTGTGGTCCTGGCATGCCGCATAGCTGCCATAATCGAAGGCGAAGAGACAGCGCCGTCCGGATTGGGTAGAGCCATGTTGATCGCGTTCCTGATTTCGCTCGCCATGGCCACGGGGTCCGGTCCGATGCATGCCGCGCTGGAGGCAACCGAGGCGCCGGAAACCCTGCGCGCGGCCTTCACGGTGGAACTCGAGTCCAATTCCTCCCGCCAGACTTACCTGTTCGATCCGCGCCTGCCGGCCGGGGCGCGCTGGGTGGTTGTGGAGCGTTTCGGCCATGACCCGGAACTGGACCAGGTTGCTGCCAGCTGGGCGGCCGAGCCTGCGCCGGACGGGCGCCTGTTTCCGGATGATCTGCGCGAAAGCCTCGGATCACAGGTGGACGTGAACACGGACGGAGACGCCTGGCGCCTGAATTTCAAGCATCACCCGAACTATAACGATACCGAGTTCGACGTCTGGGCCGCCGAGCGACTGAAGGCGACCGCCTGGCTTGATCCGGTCGGTGAGCGGTTCCAGCGCATCGTTTATACGTTGCCCAAGCCGGTCAAGGGCCCCTCGGGTGGCAAGCTGACCCGCTATGAGCAGAGCTATCACCTGAAGACCGAACCGCGCTGGGGCTTTTCCTATGTGTCGGGCTTCACAATCGACCTTGAGGCGCGCGCTGCCTTCAAACGGATCGAGCGGCGGTTCGAGGCGCGGGTGACAGACGTCTATTTCTTTTTCGCCAGCACCGATGCCGAGGCCCAGTATGATGCCCGGCGCGCTGCGGCGTTACACATGGCCTCTGGACCGGGGTCGCCGGGACGCTAAACTCGGCGCCATGACGATACACATGGTCAAGCTCTGCGTCGGCGCAGACGATATCGACGATCTGGCCGACTGGCAGGAACACCTCATGAAGAAACTGCCGCATCCCGTCCACCACACGCGGATGGCGCCGAAGCGCGCCGAGGAAATGCTGGATGGCGGCTCCATCTACTGGGTCATCAAGCGGGCGATCCGGGTGCGCCAGCGCATCATCGACATCCGCTCGGTCGCCGATGAAGACGGAAAGAATATGTGCGAACTCGTATTCGATCCCGAACTCGTGCGCACCTATGCCCAACCGAAGCGGCCGTTCCAGGGCTGGCGCTACCTGAAGCCGGGCGAAGCGCCGCGCGACCTGAAATCCGGCGAGGCCGCCGCGGACTTGCCGCCGAGCCTTGATGCGGCGCTCAAGAATGCGGGGGTCTGGTAGCGCGGCGCTTTCCCGTCTCCGGTTAGTCAGGTTGACCTGATCTACCCGTTCTTACGCCTTAAGCGGCGTGAGTGGGAAATTGACATGAAAACCCTGGTTTATGGACCGCTGGCAACCTGCGGCGAGCGCAAGGGTGATGCGCCCCTGCGCGGGCGAAGCCTGCTGGGCATGCTGGCGGCGTTGTCACATAAGGTGGACGTGCCGCCGGAACATGGCGGCCTCGTGATGCAGACCCGGGGCGGAAACCCCCGGTACTGCGCGCACGGCCTGCTCGGCCGGCCAGCCCTGGAGCGACGTCATCGGCGATTATTTCACGGTCAACTGGAGCCGCGAGAAGCCGCAGGGCGCCGCGGTGGCCGTGCGCTACGAAGGTGTGTGGTTCTTTGTGGACGGCTATTGCCGGCACTCGAAGTCCACATAGGACCTGATCGGGCATCTCTATGCCCTGCAAGCAGGCCTGAACGATGCCGGGACGCGCGATACGCTGTTGCTGATAAAGCCGGCAACAGCATTGAAAAATGGCGCAGGCTGGTGGAAACAGTCCGCCTTGATCCCAGTTCATGAAAGGCCCTGCGCATGCCCCAGTTCGACATGATCCTCCTTACGCCGCAGGAGGCCCAAGGCGCCAACGTGATCGAGCACAAGGCCGGCGCGCCGGTCCACGAGGGCGGCGGGGACGAGACCTACCGCTGCGGCGGCTGCAAGACCAAGCTGCTGATCAATGTCTCGCACCGGGATGCGCACGGGGTTGTCATCAAGTGTGGCAAGTGCGCCAAGATCAACACAGAGCCGCATCACCATCATCATTGAGGCGGCCGACGCGCACCCGGTCAATCGACAGCGCCTCGCCGGGCCGCTAAGGCGGGCCGATGGCTGATTTCCTTTCCCAGTATGGCGGTCTGATCGTGTCGCTCGTCGCGGTGGGCCTGTTCGCAGGCCTCGTCGCGGGCCTGTTCGGCATCGGCGGCGGCGCCGTGATCGTTCCGGTGCTGTTCTTCCTGCTCGACGGGATGGGGCATAGCGAGACGGCGATGCACGTGGCCGTCTCCACCTCGCTTGCGACCATCATCCTGACCTCCGCCCGCAGCGTGATGGCACATCACGGGCACGGCGCTGTGGACTGGGGCATCATCCGGACCTGGTCGCCCTGGATCATGCTCGGCGCGACCTTTGGTATCAGCCTTTCCGGGATCATGTCGAAGCAGCTGCTGCTGGGCCTGTTCGGCACATTGCTGCTCCTGCTGGCAGCGCAGCTGACGTTTGGCCGGCCGGGCTGGAAACTGGCGGAGCAGATGCCGGGCGGTGCCACCCGCGCCGGGCTCGGCGCCGGTATCGGTACATTGTCGGCCTTGATGGGCATTGGCGGTGGAACCTTCGGGGTGAGCCTGATGACGCTGTTCGGCATGCCGATTCACCGCGCGGTCGCGCCCGCGGCCGGTTGGGGTGTGGCGATCGGATTGCCGGGCGCCATTGCCGCGATCTTCGTCGGCTGGGGCCGCGAGGGCTTGCCGCCGATGTCGGCCGGGTTCGTGAACCTGCCCGCGTTCGGCCTGATCTCGGTGTTCACGGTACTGATGGCGCCGGTGGGCGCAGCGCTCGCACATCGTCTGCCTGCGGATAATCTGCGCAAACTGTTCGGGGCGCTGCTGGTGCTGGTGGCCGCACGTATGGTCTGGCAGGCCCTCGGCCTTTAGGATTTACCCGCGCCAGAAGCGCGGCGTGAGGGCCACGAAGAAGGCAACGAACTCCAGGCGGCCGAGCAACATCGCCGTCGCGCAGATCCATTTCGCTGTATCACTGAGCGGCGCGAATGTGCCGGATGGTCCGACGATGGGACCAAGTCCCGGGCCGACGTTTGAGACGCTCGTCGCTGACGCAGAGATCGCCGACAAGGTGTCGAGCCCGGTGAAGGACAGAAGCGCGGCGGCGACCATGAATGTCGCCAGATAGAGGAACAGGAACACCATCACGGACTGAAGCGTATCTTCATCCACGATCCGGCCGCCATAGCGTATCGGCGCCTTCCGGTGCGGTTGCACCATGCGCTGCGACCAGGCGAAGATAGCCTTGCCGGTGATTTCCAGGCGGAACATCTTGATGCCGCAGGAGGCGGACCCGGCGCAACCACCGAGGAACGTTGCCAGCAGGATGAGCGCGATCACCGGATCGCCCCAGGTGTCGTAGGGGGCCGAGGCATAACCGGTGCCGGAGATCACCGAAATGACATTGAAGATGGCAGTAACACCGGCCTGCCAGGTAGATTCAAAAGCAGATTCTTCGAGGTGAACCTCATGATAGAATACGATGATGGCGGCGATCAGCAGAGCGATCGCGACGAACATGCGCGGTTGCGGATCCCGGATCAGCGGCATGATGCGGCCCTGAAGGATCAGGATGGCGAACAGGCTGATCGGCATGGCGGCAATCGTCATGAAGACGATTGCCACATAGATCGCTGCGCTTCCGTTGAAGTGGCCGAACGAGGCATCATAGGTCGAGAAGCCGCCTGCTGAGACGGTCGTCATCGAATGGTTGATCGCATCAAACCAGTTCATGCCAGTGATGCCATAGAGCAGTGCGCACAGCGCTGAGATGATGAGATAGGCGTAACCGATATAGGCTGCCACATCGGACACCCGCGGCAGGAACTTGCCGGTCATGTCTGAGCTCTCGAGCTGGAACAGCTGCATACCGCCGACCCGCAGCTGGGGCAGGATGGCAACTGCGGTCACGATGATACCGATGCCGCCGATCCATTGCAGGATCGAGCGCCAGAGCAGCAAGCCGCGCGGCATCTCGTCGAGGCCCGTGAACGCTGTCGCGCCGGTCGTGGTGATCGCGGAAACGCTCTCGAACCATGAATCGGTTACTGAATGGCCTGAAACGATGAATGGGATCGCGGCAATGGCCGGCAGGAAGACCCAGACGATCACGGTCAGCAGGAAAGCTTCGCGCTGGCCCATCCTAAGCTCACCGCCGCGCGCCAGAACCCAGAACAGGCCGCCAAGCAGCCCTGACAGGCTGCCGGAAACCACGAAGACGTGCGCCTGCGCGTCATTGTCCGCCAGGTCGATCAGCGCGCAGGGCAGCATTGCCGCAGCGAGCAGCACGGTCATGATGCCAATGGCCAGAATGACGGGGCGAAGCTGCATGCGCGGGCACCTTACGCCGGAAATACTGCAAAGGTGTCAACGGGGTTCGCCTGCCACGGGCTCACCCGGTTGACCCGCCGGCAGGCAGGGGGCTAGAGCGGCGCAATTCGTTTCATTTGTAACCCTTTTTGCCGAGTTGCCCCGATGTTTGACCACCCCTCATTTGACGGTCACGAAGGCGTGCACGCCTTCCACGACGCGGCCACGGGCCTGAAATGCACGGTTGCCGTCCATTCCACGGCGCTGGGGCCGGCGGCGGGGGGCTGCCGGATGTGGAATTACACAACCGGCGACGCGATGCTGACCGACGTGCTGCGTCTCTCCCAGGGCATGAGCTACAAGAATGCGATGGCCGGTATCGCGCTGGGCGGCGGCAAGGCGGTTATCTGGGGTGATCCGAAATCGGACAAGTCGCCGGCGCTCTTGCGCGCCTTCGGCCGGGCTGTCGAAAGCCTTCAGGGCCTCTACTACACCGCCGAAGATGTCGGGGTGGATGTGGCGGACATGGCCGTCGTGCGCGAGGAAACGCGCTACGTGGCGGGTCTCGATGAGGGCGCGGCCGCCAGCGGGGATCCATCGCCGGTGACCGCGAAAGGCGTCTATCTCGGCATCCGGGAAGTGGCGCGGCGCCTGTTCGGCACCGACGACCTCAACGGGCGAACCATCGCTGTCCAGGGCGTCGGCTCAGTCGGCGGGTATACCTGCGATCACCTTGCAAAGGCCGGCGCGCGCCTGATCATCACCGACATCGATCAGGACGCCCTTGCCGCCGTGGCGAGGCGTACCGGCGCGCAGATTGTTGCGCCGAACGACATCTATGACACCGAGGCTGACATCTTCTCGCCGAACGCGCTCGGCGCGATCATCAACGAGAAGACATTGTCGCGCCTGAAGGTAAAGGGCGTAGCCGGGGGCGCCAACAACCAGCTGGTCGTGCCGGAGATGGGCTAGTTCCTGCGCCGCCAGGGCATCCTTTACGCGCCCGACTATGTCATCAATG
>NZ_JBBEBT010000086.1:0-6402 GCF_040882205.1 Hyphomonas sp. | reverse complement strand
ACTGATTAGCGGGTTGCCGGCTCCCGGAATCTACCCAATGATCTGGGCAACCCCCCGCGCTTGCCGGCCATATGCTGACCGCGCATGAGGCGGACCGGCTATGAAACTGACGAAACGGGAGGTTCTGGAGGCGATGGCGACAGTACCGCTTGCGGCGTCCTGTGTATCGACGGCCGGGCCGGGTTCGGCGGATACGATTGTTGTCGGCGCGGGCGTGTTTGGCGCCTGGACGGCCGAGATGTTGCGCCGGACCGGGCGCAAGGTCGAACTGGTCGATGCCTGGGGGCCGGCGCATGCGCGGGCATCGTCCGGCGGCGAGTCGCGGCTGACGCGGGCGGGCTATGGGACGAGCCGGCGGTATTCCGAGATGGCGGCGGAATCGCTGGAGGAATGGAAGCGGCTGTCGCGCGATCAGGACCTGGCGCTATTCCACGATGCGGGCGTGCTCGTGTTCTTCGATCAGGAAAACGAGTACGCGACCGGTAGCTACGAGACGATGCGGGCGCTGAACCTGCGCACCGAACGCATCGAGCCCGGCGCGCTGCGGGCGCGCTGGCCGCAGATCGACTGGAGCGGCGTGAAGTTTGCGTTGCTGGAGCCGGACTTCGGCGCGCTGATGGCGCGGCGCAGTGTCGCGACCCTTGTGGAGCAGTTCATCCGCAATGGCGGCACCTATCGTAAGGCAGCGATCCTGCCGCCGAAGGGCGGTAAAAAGCTGGAAGCGCTGGAGACGGCGGCGGGCGAGACGCTGCAGGCAGGCGAATTTGTGTTTGCCTGCGGACCGTGGCTGGCGAAGCTGTTCCCGGACGTGATCGGCGCACGATTGTTCGTGACCCGGCAGGAGATATTCTTCTTCCGTCCGCCGGCGGGGGATTTGCGGTTTGGCATGCCCGCGATGCCGGGCTGGATCGATTTTTTCGCAGATCAGGTGATGTACGGCTTTCCGGATCTCGAGAACCGGGGCTTCAAGGTGGCGAATGATGTGCACGGGCCCATTGTCGACCCGGACACCAGTGACCGACTGGTGGATCCGGCCTCACTGGCGCAGGTGCGCGCGTATATGGGGCGGCGGTTTCCGGGGCTGATGGATGCGCCGCTATCGGAGACGCGGGTCTGCCAGTACGAGAACAGCTCCAGCGGAGACCTGCTGATCGACCGACATCCACAATGGTCAAATACGTTGCTGGTGGGCATGGGCTCGGGCCACGGGTTCAAGCTTGGGCCGGGCGTGGGCAAGGCGGCGGCGCGGCTGCTCGAAAGCCCGTCAGCAGCGCCAGAGCCGATCTTCACACTGGCCACCAAGGCCGAGACGCAGGACCGGGCGGTTCACTGATCCGGATGTGACCTTCCGTAAGGGATGACAGGGCGCAAGCGGCGCGCTAACCGTCCGCCAGCACACAAGTGAGTACGCCGCATGACCAAGATCTGGGATAAATCCCGCCTGCCCTCCCGCCACGTGACGGAAGGGCCCGAGCGGGCGCCGCACCGCAGCTATTATTACGCGATGGGCCTTTCCACGAAGGATATCCGGAAACCCTTTGTGGGCGTGGCATCCTGCTGGAATGAGGCGGCCCCCTGCAACACGGCCCTGATGCGCCAGGCGCATGCAGCGAGCGAGGGCGTCAAGGCGGCGGATGGCACGCCGCGCGAGTTCTGCACGATCACAGTGACCGACGGGATCGCGATGGGCCACGAAGGTATGCGTTCTTCGCTGGCGAGCCGTGAGGCGATCGCAGATTCGGTGGAGCTGACGATCCGGGGGCATTCGTATGACGCGCTGGTCGGCGTGGCGGGCTGCGACAAGTCTCTGCCGGGCATGATGATGGCCATGCTGCGCCTGAACGTGCCGAGCGTGTTCATCTATGGCGGATCGATCATGCCGGGCCGTTTCGAGGGCAAGGATGTGACGGTACTCGATGTGTTCGAAGCGGTCGGCGCGCATGCAGCGGGCTCGAAGGATATGACGAGCGCTAAGCTGGAAGCGCTGGAAAAGCTCGCCTGCCCCGGCGATGGCGCGTGCGGCGGGCAGTTCACGGCGAATACGATGGCGTGCGTTTCGGAAGCGATCGGGCTTGCGCTACCACTCTCCTCCGCGCTGCCGGCGCCGTATCTTGAGCGCGACGCGTATTGCGTAGAAAGCGGCAAGGCCGTGATGAGCCTGATCGAGAAGAATATCCGTCCACGGGATATCTGCACGCGCAAGGCTTTCGAAAATGCGGCGGTGGTGGTGGCGGCGTCTGGCGGCTCGACCAATGCGGCGCTTCACCTGCCGGCGATGGCGCATGAGTGCGGCGTGCAATTCTCGCTGAAGGATGTGGCCGAGATTTTCGCCAGGACGCCGTACATCGCCAGCCTGAAGCCGGGCGGCGACTATGTGGCCAAGGATTTCGGCGAGGCGGGCGGCGTGCCGATGCTGATGAAAACACTGTTCGACGCGGGACTGATCCATGGCGACTGCATGACGGTGACCGGCAAGACGGTGGCCGAGAACCTTAAGGATGTGGTCTGGAACCCGGACCAGAAGGTTATCTGGCCGGCAACCGATCCGATTACAGCAACCGGCGGCGTTGTAGGCCTTTGGGGCTCGCTGGCGCCGGACGGCGCGATTGTGAAAGTGGCGGGCCTGAAGAGCCTCACCTTCTCCGGCCCGGCGCGCGTGTTCGACGGCGAGGAAGCCTGTTTTGCGGCCGTGCGCGAGCGCAACTACAAGGAAGGCGAAGTTCTGGTCATCCGCTATGAGGGTCCGAAGGGTGGCCCCGGCATGCGGGAAATGCTGTCGACGACAGCGGCGATCTACGGCCAGGGCATGGGCGACAAGGTGGCGCTGATCACTGATGGCCGCTTCTCCGGCGCAACCCGCGGCTTCTGTGTTGGCCATGTCGGGCCGGAAGCAGCGGACTGCGGGCCGATCGGTCTGATCCAGGACGGCGACATCATCACGCTGGACGCCAGCAAGGGCACGATCGACGTGCGGCTGACCCCGGCAGAGCTGGAAGACCGCAGACGCGCCTGGAAACCGCGCACGACGAAGTATGGCTCTGGTGCCTTGCAGAAGTTTGCCAGGCTTGTCGGCCCGGCGCATGAAGGCGCTGTGACGCATCCGGGCTTTGCAGGCGAAGGCCATGTCTACGCGGATATCTGAACCGGGCCTCGGCTTTTGCCTTTCCGATACCGCCGGTGCGCTTTAAGGCTCAGGCGGCCTAGAGACGGGGGACTTTGAGCATGAGCGACCGCGAACAGGGTTCCGCGCCGGGGCCGCTTGGCGATCTGCCGCCCGAGTTTCAGGGCTTCGAACGGATCTATGATCAGGAAATCCGCCCTGGACTTCTGGCCCGGGAAGCCGAGCGGGTCGCGGCGGCGCAAAAGGCAATCCAGACCCGCTGGATCGGCGGAGCGGTTATCGTTGCAGGTGCCGGTCTCGGGCTGGCGGTGCTCAAGCTGCCCGTGGCGGCGATCATCTTTGCCATCCTGGGCTTCGCCATCATCGGCTGGGGCAATATGGGCATCACCAGAATGGCGGGGGAAGCGAAAACTTTGATCGTCGAGCCGGTTGCGCGCCAGCTGAACCTTGCTTTCACGCCGGCGCCCGGGACGTGCGGGTCAATCTACCGGCACAAGGAAGTCGGCGTTGTGCCCGGTTGGGACCGGTCCAGCTACGAGGACCTCGTGACGGGAAAGCGCGGGGTGGTGGATTTCGAACTGTTCGAGGCGCATCTCGAGGAGAAACGGACAACTACGGACTCAAAAGGCCGCACACAGACGACCTGGGTAACCGTGTTTCGCGGCCAGTGCCTGCGGCTGGACTTCCACAAGACCTTCTACGGCCGGACGCTGGTGACGCGGGATGCGGGCTTCTTCAACCGTTTCGGCGGCGGCAAGGGCATGCAGCGCGCAGGCCTGGAGGACCCGAAGTTCGAGAAGATTTTCGAAGTCTACACCACGGATCAGGTGGAGAGCCGTTACCTGCTGACACCGGACCTGATGCAGAAGCTGGTGGACCTGGAAGACGTATTCCGGGGCGGCAAGCTGAAGGCGGCGTTCGATGGCGGCGAAATGCTGATCACCGTGCAGGGTGGGAACCTGTTCGAGCCGGGATCGATGTTCAAGCCGCTCGACAGCGCGGACCGCGTGCTGGAACTGCTGAAGGATTTTTCTGCCGTGTTCGGCCTGATTGATGCTGTGACTGCCGGGCGCAGCCGGATGCCGCCGCCCATCGGCCCGCAGGGCTGAGGCGGGCGCCGTTCATGGCGCCTTCACATGCTGCCGAATAATTGCCGCACTGTTGGGAGAAAAACGGGCGATGCTGCATCACACATTCATTGCGCCCCTGCTGGCCCTGTCGCTCGCCGGCCCTGCGCTCGCAAGCGGCAAGCCTGATCTGAAGGCCTGCAGGGCCATGCAGGAAACGATTGCGCCGCGCGAAGCTGAGATCGCTGAGCTGGCCGCGAAACGCGATGCCTCTGCAGTGCTGGCCGAGGAAGCCGCCATCCGATGGGAGGACGCGGAAATCCACCGGCTCGTTTCGCGGGCCCATGCCGAAACCGCCGGCCGTGAACACGCCGCCTACGACGCGGCAAGGCGGCAGGTCGCGCGCGATGAGTTGGCCCTGCAAAGCACAGTGCAGCAGTTCAACACCGATGTGTCGGCGTTCAACAGCCGCTGCTCATCTCCGCGCTAGCCGTTCATGGCGTGACGATCGGGAATGGTTCGGGTGCGCCCGGCGGGTCGAGTACGCCCAGCAGCGAGGTAGCGGCAGATGGATCGCCCTCAATGGTGAGCGCCCCTTGCAATACCAGATCGGCTGGCTTCTGGCCGCCAAAGATCATGCCAAGGAAAGCCGGTTTGGACATCCGGAGAGTGGCAGGGGCAGATCGCCCTGCCCCGTCTTCATGGACCAGCACCGAATTGCGGAGGCTGACAAGCCGAACCTGGTTCATATCCAGGAAATCGAACACCAACGAGACGGATTTTCCCTCCGCCAACTGAGGATCGACACGGATGGCCAACATGTCGAACACCTGTTCGACCGAGATGGCGGAAACGACATCAGGCGAGAGGGACGTAACCGTGGTTGCGCCGGGCGCAGTGCGCGCTTCGGCGGCGCCGGTAAGGTACATGTTGCGCCAGAGGGAGCCTTCGGCCTGATAGCCCAACTGTTCGAAGGCCTGCGCGAGCACTTCGCGGGCATCGGCGTTGGCATCGTCTGAAAAGACAACATGACTGGCGACTTCGGCGGCCCAGCGGTAGTCGCCGTCCCTGAACGCGGTTTGGGCTATGCGCAGCGCCTTGTCCGCTCCGCCCATTGCGGCCACGTAGCGCCTGGCAGCCTCTTCCTGCGGCCAGGGATTGAGGTTCGCGGGGTTGGCATCGTACCAGCCGAGATAACGCTGGTACACGGCCTTCGCGTTGTGGGCCATCGTGCCGTAGTAGCCGCGATTGTACCATTTGGAGGCGAGGCTGTCCGGCAGGGCGATGACCTCTGCGATCTCTTCGGCGGTATAGCCCTTGTTCATCAGGCGGACGGACTGGTCGTGCAGATACTTGTAGGCGTCGCGGTGGGAGGCCATGAAGGCAGCAACCTCCTCGGTGCCCCAGCGCGGCCAGCCGTGGGAGACAAACATCAGATCCGTGCGCTCGCCATAGAGATGGATGGCCTCGGTGAGATAGTCCGCCCAGGCCTTGGAGTCGCGCACCAGCGCGCCGCGCGGGGGCAGCACGTTGTGCATGGTCGGGTTGGCATTCTCTGCGAGGCAGAGCGCGCGCAAGTGCGGCAGGTAGAAGTTCATCTCGGCCGGCGCTTCGGTGCCGGGCGTGACCTGGAACTCGATCTCGATGCCGTCGATGACCAGCTTCTGCCCGGTCTCGGTGATCGTAATCGTTGGTGCGATGAGGCTTAAGCTGCCGCTTGGCAGGCCGGTTCCGATGCCCGCGCCGCCCTGCCCTGCCGGGCCGGGTGTGAGGCGGGTGCCGAACTGAAAATTGGCCCGGCGGCTCATGGCGGGGCCGGCGATCAGGCTCTCGCTGACAACGTGCTCCATGAAGCCTTCCGGCGCAATGATCTGGACCTTTCCGGCAGCAACCTCCGCATCGCTGACGATCCCTTTGACGCCGCCGAAATGGTCGCCGTGGCTGTGTGTGTAGATGACCGCCACGATCGGCGCGTCGCCGACATGCTGGCGCACGAGAGACATCGCGGCAGCGGCTGTTTCAGTGGCGGTGAGCGGGTCGACGATGATATATCCGCTTTCGGTAGCGATGACGCTCATCACGGACAGATCAAGGCCGCGAACCTGCCAGAGTCCGGGGACGACTTCGAAGATGCCATGATTGTTGAGCAGCCCGAGATGCCGCCAGAGGCTGGGGTTCATCGTGGCCTGTGCTTCGCCGTCTGCGAAATCGTAG
>NZ_JBBEBT010000085.1:0-6414 GCF_040882205.1 Hyphomonas sp. | reverse complement strand
AAGACCAGGAAACCCTGATCGCCGACCTGGTCGAGCCCGGCCAGAAAGTCCTGCTCGCGGAAGGCGGCAATGGCGGCTGGGGCAACCTGCGCTTCAAGACCTCCACGAACCAGGCGCCCGCGCGTTCCAACCCCGGCGCGCCGGGCGAAGAACGCTGGCTCTGGCTGCGTCTCAAGCTGATCGCGGACGCAGGCCTGATCGGCCTGCCGAATGCCGGCAAGTCCACCTTCCTCGCGGCCTCCACTGCGGCCCATCCGAAGATCGCGGATTATCCGTTCACGACGCTTCACCCCGGCCTCGGCGTCGTCGATCTCGGCACCTCCACGCGCTTCGTCCTTGCCGACATTCCGGGCCTGATCGAAGGCGCGGCGGAAGGCGCGGGCCTCGGCCACCGCTTCCTTGGCCATGTCGAGCGCTGCAAGGTTCTACTGCACCTGATCGACGTGACGCAGGACGATCCCGCCGGCGCCTACAAGACCATCCGCAACGAGCTGCGCGCCTACGATCCCGAGCTTGCCGCCCGTCCGGAAATCGTCGCTCTCAACAAGATCGACGCACTGACGCCCGAACTCGTCAAGGAACAGGTGAAGCTGCTGAAGAAAGCCTACAAGGGCAAGCCGCTGCTCCTCTCCGGCGTCTCCGGCGAAGGCGTGAAGCCCGCCCTCTACGCCATCGCCGAAAAACTCGGCCTCACCGCCGACCGCGAAGAGGCCCCTCCGCCCCCGGACGATCCAGACATGGAAGAAGGCTGGAGCCCCTTGTAGGCGCCTGGCGGATCACGCCCCCGCACTCTCCCGTGCGCTCACCCGCGCATGCCAGGCGCGCAGGTTCCCTGCCGCCTCTGGAACCTTCAGTCCTATCCAGCCGGCAAAATCCACCGTGCTCAGCGCGCAGATATCCGCCATCGTGAACACCTCCCCCGCCACGAAATCCCGCCCCGCCAGCTCTGCGTCCAGCCACATCAGCGCGCGTTCAGACGCGCCCCGGTTTGCCTCGCCAAACTCTTTGTACTGAGGAACTACTACGCGCGCTGTGAACGGATGCGCATGCCGCCAGAAATTCCCCGCCGGCCCCATAAGCTGGAACTCGATCCGCCTCACCCACATATCCACCTGCGCCTCTTCCAGCGCCGTGCGCCCGAACATCGCAGGCTCCGGATAGAGCCGCTCCAGATACCGGCAGATCGCCGCCGTCTCGCTGAGATGCGTCCCGTCATCCAGCTCCAGCACCGGGGTCTGCCCCAGCGAATTGCGCGCCATATGGTCCGCCGCCTTGTGCTCCCCCTTTTGCAGCGCCACATCCACCAGCGCAATCTCCACGCCTTTTTCTGCGAGGAATATCCGTACACGGCGTGGGTTCGGCGCCGGCATCGGTGTGTTGTAAAGTTTCATGTTGTTTCCCTCTCCTGGCGCAAGTGCGTCGCAGCCGCGGTCTGCGCCGTCAACACACCTTGCCGGGGAACCAGATACCGCGCTGCACGTTTTAGGGTTGGAGGCGGGCCCTGCCGGCCTGCCGCGGTCCCATGAAAGGAAGAGTGCGCCATGCGGGAAGACACACACAGAGGCCCCCTGAAGATCCCCGCGGAGAAGTCGTCACCGAAGAACAAGCCACAAGCGCCGCACATGTGGGCCTGTGGAAGATCCTTGCCGGTTCGATAGTCCTCGCCGTGCTGGGCCTGGTCGCCGTGTTCGCGCTCAGCCAGTAAGCGCTGACCGGCGCCCCCTCGCCATCCAGCCCTGCGCCGTGTATCTCCCGGCGCGATGACCGCAGACACCCTCGCCCGCGCCCGGCGCATCGTCGTGAAAACCGGCTCGGCCCTGATTGCCGAGGCGGGCGCGCCGCGGACGCAGTGGCTGGCGAACCTTGCCGGCGACATCGCCGCCCTGCGCCAGCGCGGAAAGGAAGTCATCCTCGTCTCCTCCGGCGCCGTTGCCCTTGGCCGCGCGGCCCTGGGCGCTCCGTACCAGGCCCGGCTGGAGCAGAAACAGGCCGCCGCCGCCATCGGCCAGCCCCGTCTCATGGCCGCCCTGGCCGGCGCCCTCGCACCCCACGGCCTCGCGTGCGGACAGGCGCTTCTCACCCCGGGCGACACTGAAAACCGCCGCCGCTGGCTCAACGCCCGCGCCACGCTCGAAACCCTGCTCGAGGCCGGCGTCATCCCCGTCATCAACGAAAACGACACCGTCGCTACCGAGGAAATCCGCTACGGCGACAATGACCGCCTCGCCGCCCGCGTCGCCCAGATGATGGCCGCAGACGTGCTGATCCTCCTGTCAGACATTGACGGCCTTTATACCGGCGACCCCCGCGCCAATCCGGACGCGCGCCACATTCCGTTCCTCGGGGCCCTGCTGCCCGAGCATGACGCAATGGCCACCGGCTCCAACCCCGCCGCCGGTGTCGGCTCCGGCGGCATGATCACCAAGCTCGCCGCCGCGCGCATCGCGCATGCGGCCGGCTGCTCCACGCTGATCACCCTCGGCAACCGCCCCCATCCCCTGGGCGCCATCGAGGCCGGCGAGCGCGCTACCCTGATCGCCGCGAAGATCTCCCCCGCCAAGGCGCGCGCCGCCTGGCTGGAAGGCCACCTTAAGCCCGAAGGCGAAATCCTCGTCGATGACGGCGCGGCCAAGGCCCTCGCCGGCGGCGCCAGCCTCCTCGCCGTTGGCGTGCGCGGCGTCACCGGTCAGTTCGAGCGCGGCGCCGCCGTGGCCGTCCGCGATGCGTCCGGCCGCACGCTCGCCAAGGGCGTCACCGCCTACAGCGCCGAAGACATCCGCCGCATCGCCGGGCGCCGCTCCGAGGAAGCCGAAGCCCTCCTCGGCTATCGCGGCCGCCCCGCCATCATCCACCGGGACGACATGGTGCGCCTGTGACCGGCGCCCTGATCCGCCCGGCGACCCGTGCCGATCTTGATGCCCTCGTCGCCCTCGAAGCCGGTTTCGCGGAAGAAGACCGGTTCGACCGCCGGACCTGGCGCCGCCTCCTCGGCGGCCGGACCGGGGCCCTCGTCCACGAATCAGGCGGCCAGATCGACGCCTCGGCGGTATTACTTTTTCGTCAGGGTTCGGACATCGCCCGCCTCTATTCTATCGCGGTCGCCGCCGGCGCCCGGGGCACTGGTCTGGGCGCGCGCCTGTTGTCCGCATGCGAGGATGCCGCCCGCCAGCACAGTGCCCGCGCCCTGCGCCTCGAGGTGCGCGTCACAAATAAGTCAGCGCACCGGCTTTACGAGACTGCCGGTTATCGCGTAATTGCCGCCCTCGAGTCCTACTATCCGGACGGAGAAGCGGCGCACAGGATGGAGAAAGTTCTCATCGCGCCCTCAGATGGAGCCACATGACCGATTGGGTCGTGCTCGTAGAATCAGCGAGCGACATTTCCCAGGCCGAAACACCGCACAAGGTGCTGCGTATCTCGGACTATATCTCCAAACCAGCGCTCTTCGCGGGCCGGCGTCCCTACATCCTGAACCTTGCCCGCTCCTACGGCTACCAGTCCGGCGGCTATTACGCCTCGCTGCTCGCCGAGGCGCGCGGCCACCGGGTCAGCCCTTCCGTCCAGACCATGGTCGAGCTGTCCAAGAAGACGCTCTACAACCATGCCCTGCCGGACCTCGGCGAAACCCTGCAGGAAGCCCTCGCCAAGGGCGCGCCGAAGGTCGAAAACCTGTTCGTCGCCTTCTCGCGCTGCGAGATCCCGGCTTATGAAACCCTCGCCCGCGAGGCCATGGACTGGTACCGCACCCCGGCCCTCGAGATCGAGTTCGATGACGAGGCCCCCCACGGCATCGCCCGCATCCGCGCCATGCCGCCCCACAAGCTGAAGGACCAGCGCCGCCAGTTCTTCCTCGATGCTATGGAAGCCTACACCAAGGGCAAGGTGCGCGACGCCAAGACCCGCGCGCCGGCCAAATGGGCCCTTGCCGTCCTCGTCGATCCGAACGAGAAAACCGCCCCCTCCAAGCCCTCGTCCCTCAAGCGCTTCGCCGATGTCGCCGAGAAGATGGGCGTCGAGGTCGAGCTGATCGAACCAACCGACCTGCCCTCCCTCGCCGAGTTCGACGCGCTGTTCATCCGCGCCACCACCTCGATCGACAACTTCACTTACCGCTTCGCCCGCCGCGCCGAACAGGAAGGCATGCCCGTCATCGACGACACCCAGTCGATGATCCGCTGCACCAACAAGGTCTACCTCAAGGAAATCCTGGAGAAGGCCGGCCTGCCCATCCCGCGTACGGAGATTGTCGACGAGAAGGCAGACCTCGCCGCCCTGTTCGACCGCCTCGGCTCACCGATCATCCTGAAGACGCCGGATGGCAGCTTCGGCATCAACATGGTCAAGGCCCACACCCTCGAACAATTGCAGGCCGGCGCGAAGAAGATGTTCGAGGACACCGCCCTGATCATTGCGCAGGAATTCCGGCCGACGAAATTCGACTGGCGGATCGGCGTCCTCAACGGTGAGCCGCTTTATGCCTGCCAGTACCGGATGGCGCGCGGCCACTGGCAGACTGTGAAATACAAGGAAGACGGCAAGGCCACCGAAGGCGGTTTCACCACGATGCCGGTGGAAGATGCGCCGCCCGAAGTCGTCAACGCCGCCGTCCGCGCAGCAAGCCTGATCGGCGACGGCCTCTATGGCGTCGATCTGAAAGAAACCGACCAGGGCGTGATCATCATCGAGATCAACGACAACCCTTCGATCGACCATGACGTCGAAGGCCTGATCCTCAAGGACGAAATCTGGCGCCGCATCATTTCGTGGTTCTCCACGCGGCTCGAACGCCGGATGAACCGCTCGGGCTAACCTCTCCGCCTGCGGAGCTTCTCCCGGTACGCCCCCGGCGCCTCGCCGAACCAGCCCTTGAACGCGCGCATGAACGCCGTCTGGTCGCCGTAGCCGAGCAGCCCCGCCATGTCCGCCAGGGTCAGCTTGTCCTCGTGGATATAGACTTCCGCCGCCTCCTTGCGCGCCGCGGCCAGCAACTCGGAATGGGACAAGCCCTCCTCCTGCAGCCGCCGGCGCAGTGTCCGCCCGCTCATGCCCAGCAGCTTCGCTGTATCGGCAAGGCTCGGCTTGCCCTGCCGGATCTGCCGGTGCAGCCCGCCGATGACCAGCATCCGCAGCGAACTCGCTGCCTGATACGCGCCCAGCCGCGCATTCAGCCGCCCCTCCAGCAGTTGCACCAGCGGCGGATTTGCGTTCGGCAGGGTGCGCGCCACCAGGCCCGCCTCGATCACCATCATGTCCACCGGCGCGCCGTAGCGTACATCATCGCCAAACAGCGTCCGCCCGAACGCGCGTGTTTCCTCGCAAGGCTCGCGGTGGCGGAACTGGACGCAGGCCACCGGCCGTTCCTGGTCCCAGAGCAGCAAGCGACCGATCGAGGCATAGCCTGCCAGCACCGCCTCGGTGATCCGCCGCATCATTTCAGCGTCCTCATAGGCCGGCTCGAAAATGATCCGCGCTTCTTTGCGGTCCACATCGAGGCGCGTGCGCGCAACTTCCTGTGTCAGCGGCTGGTAGCGGCTGTTGATATCCAGGGCCTCCCGGATCGTCGAGGCTGCGGCGAGCGCGTAGCCCACGTCCAGGAACGTGGCGGGCCGGAACTGCATGCCCACCCGCAGACCGATCGAATCGATGCCGGTATCATCGGCCGCCCGGTTCAGCACCTTCGCGGTCAGCTCGGCCGGCAACCGCGCATAAGGGTGCGCCAGCGCCGCCCGGCCGCCCGCCACCAGGTCATACAAGGCATCCTCGGGCGCGCCGAGCGCCACCGAGCTTTCAATAATTTTTAAAAGGTATGCCGTCGAAACTGTCGGCACGGGTGTGTTCCTGTCCAGTTTTATTGGCCTGAGGTGCGCAGCTCTTCCCGTCTGCTGCTACACCAGATGTATTAAACACAGATTGGCCCGAATTGACTGGCGCCTTGGCCCAAAATGTCAAGACGCGAAAGGATCAAAAAAGTTTAACTGCCTCAAGGGACGCTCGCGGAAACCATTCCTTCGTAAGGGGCGATTGACTGGTTAATGCATAGTGCCTGGCGGCGCTGCCCGGGTGGGCGGCGCCGCATTCCGTTTCGCAGCAGCGAAAAGGCCTTGCGTACACTCCCCATCTCATTACACCGGGACTCCGGAGCGTAGCGCAGTCTGGTAGCGCATCTGGTTTGGGACCAGAGGGTCGGAGATTCGAATCCTCTCGCTCCGACCACCCACCACTAGGCTGAATTCCCTGCAAACACCGCAGAAAAGCCAGTAAATACAGCCCCTTCACACACAGTTCTCCCTGCTTTTCGCTTTGCGTCACCCCAGACAAAGCCGGACATTTTCCGACTTACCGAGGTGGCTCAGAGGTGGCTTTGGTGGCTCAGAGGTGGCTCAGAGGTGGCTCAGAGGTGGCTCAGAGGTGGCT
>NZ_JBBEBT010000084.1:0-6445 GCF_040882205.1 Hyphomonas sp. | reverse complement strand
ATTTGCTCCTGGATGCGAGCGAGCGGCGCGGATGAGACGCGGGCCCTGCAGTGTTTCGGAGGACTGACGAATGGCCGATACCGGCACGCTTGATCTTGGATTTGACCCGGCGGAGCTGAAAGCCCGCTACCTTGCCGAACGCGACAAGCGCGTGCGCAAGGACGGCAACGAGCAGTATGTGAACGTGGCCGGGCAGTTCGCGCATTACCTGGAAGACCCGTACACGGAGCGTGCGCCGCGCGCGCCGGTGACGGATCACGTCGAGGTGGCGGTAATTGGCGGCGGGTTTGGCGGGATGCTGGCGGCAGCGCGGCTGCGCAAGGCGGGCTTCAATGACATCCGCATGATCGAGACCGGCGGCGCGTTTGGCGGCACCTGGTACTGGAACCGGTATCCGGGCGCGGCGTGCGATATCGAGAGCTATATCTATCTGCCGCTGCTGGAAGAGACCGGCTTCATGCCGAAGGAGAAATACACGAAGGCTCCGGAAATCCTCGCGCATTCAAAGCGGATCGCGGAACACTTCAACCTGTTCGACAAGGCCCTGCTCAGCACCGGTGTGACCGGCATGAAATGGAACGGGAAGAAGAAGGCCTGGACGATTCTGACGGACCGCGGCGACAAATTTACCGCGCAGTTCGTGGTGATGAGCAACGGGCCGCTGAACCGGCCTAAGCTGCCCGGCATTCCGGGTGTCGAGACGTTCAAGGGGCACAGCTTCCATACGAGCCGGTGGGACTATGGCTATACCGGCGGCGGGCCGGAAGGCGGGCTGACGGGGCTCAAAGACAAGGTGGTGGGCATCATCGGCACAGGCGCAACCGCCGTGCAATGCGTGCCGCATCTGGCCGCGGGCGCAAAGCATCTTTACGTGTTCCAGCGCACGCCCTCCTCTATCGATGTGCGCAATGACCGGCAGACCGACCCGGACTGGGCGAAGGGCCTGGAGCCAGGCTGGCAGCGGCGCCGGATGGAGAATTTCAATACGCTCGTTTCCGGCGGCTATGAGCCGGAGGACCTGGTGAATGATGGGTGGACGGACATTATCCGCAACATCCTGTTCATCGCCTCCAAGGGCGACCAGCAGGGCCTGACGCCGCAGCGGCTGGCAGAGCTGGCAGAGATCGCCGACTTCAAGAAGATGGAACAGGTGCGCAGCCGGGTAGACGAGATCATCGGGGATCCGGCCGTCGCGGCGGCGCTGAAGCCCTGGTACCGGCAATTCTGCAAGCGGCCGTGTTTCCATGACCAGTATCTCGGCGCATTCAACCGGCCGAATGTGACGCTGGTGGACACCAATGGACAGGGCGTCGACCGGATCACCGAGGATTCGATCGTGGTGGACGGCGAGGCCTACAAGATCGACTGCCTCGTCTATGCGACGGGATTCGAAGTGGGCACGGACTATACGCGGCGGGCGGGCTATGATCCCGTGGGGCGCGGCGGCGTGACCATGAAGGATTATTGGGCGGACGGGATGCGCAGCCTGCATGGATTATCCGTGCACGGATTTCCGAACATGTTCCTGATGGGGCCTGGACAGGCGGGCTTTACGGCCAACTATCCGCACCTCCTGGACGAGCAGGCGGAGCAGATCGGCTACACGCTGGCGCAGGTGAAGGCACGGCAGGCGGCGACGTTCGAGGCCTCACCAGAGGCCGAAGAGGCCTGGGTGCAGCAGATCATCGCGAAAGCCGTGACGCGCCAGCAGTTCCTCGAGGAATGCACGCCCGGCTATTATAACAACGAAGGCAAGCCGAGCGACCGCGCGGCGCAGAACAATTCCTATGGCGACGGACCGAATGCCTATTTCCGCATCCTCAAGAAGTGGCGCGAGGAAGGCGAATTGGCGGGGTTGGAGCTGAATTAGCGCTTTTCGCGAGCGGGACTTGAGCGCGCGGGCGTTTGGGCTAACTCTCTGCGGATGGATACAGACGCGCTGCAAAGCTGGATTGGCCGCACCGAGGTGCAGATTGATACCGTGCAGCCGGGGCCTGCGCGGGCGATGGCGGCAGCGCTCGATCAGAACCCGGATGATTTCGGGACCCGGGCGGAGCTTCCGCCGCTCTGGCTGTGGCTCTATTTCCTGCCCGTGGTGCGCGCCTCCAGCGTGGGGCCGGACGGGCATCCGCAGAGGGGCGGGTTCCTGCCGCCGATCACCCTGCCCCGGCGCATGTGGGCGGGCAGCCGGTGCCACTTCTTCGGGCCTGTGCGGATCGGCGACGAACTGACAAAGGTGTCCACGATCGCGAAGGTGACGGCAAAGACCGGGCGGACGGGCGAGATGGTGTTCGTGACCGTGCGCCATTCCTACTCGCGCGGGGGCGCAGGCGTGATGGAGGAGGAGCAGGACATCGTCTACATGCCGATCCCCGAGGTGTTCAGCGCGCCGGCACCGACCCCGGTGGGGGAATGTGCGTGGACGGAGCGTGTGGCGATTGACCCGGTGCTTCTGTTCCGGTTTTCGGCGCTCACCTTCAACGGGCACCGGATACACTATGATCGGCCCTATGCGATGGAAACGGAGAAGTATCCCGGCCTCGTGGTGCACGGGCCGCTGCAGGCCATCCTGTTGATGGAGGCGGCGCGGCGCTGGCAACCGGGCAAGCGGCCGGCGAGCTATACGTTCCGGGGGCTGAGGCCGCTCTTTGATTTTGACGCGGTGTCCGTCTGTGGGCGGACAAGCGAGGCGGGCGGGCTGGACCTGTTCACGGCGAACGGCGAGGGCGCAGCGGGCATGCAGGCAAATCTCGGCTGGGCGCCAGCCTGAGACGCACTAGGTAAGCGCATGACGAGGCCCGGAATGCGGCCCGCCGGGAGGATGGCATGGTCAAGATTCTGGAAGGGCTGCGGATTGTCGAAGGTTCGGCCTTCGTGGCGGCGCCGCTGGCGGGGATGACGCTGGCGCAGATGGGCGCGGATGTGATCCGCTTCGACCGGATACGCGGCGGCCTCGACAATGGACGCTGGCCGGTGACTGATAAGGGGCGCAGCCTTTTCTGGGCAGGGCTCAACAAGGGCAAGCGGAGCCTGGCCGTGGACATGACGACGCCGCGCGGACAGGAAATCGTGACGCGGCTCATCTGCGAGCCCGGTGAGGGCAAAGGCATTTTCCTGACGAACCTGCGCGTACGCGGATGGATGGATTATCCGGCGCTGAAGAAGCACCGCGAAGACCTGATCATGATGTCGGTAACCGGGGACCGGAGCGGCGGGCCGCAGGTGGACTATACGGTGAACCCGGCGGTGGGCTTTCCGATGGCGACAGGGCCGGAAGGATCTACCCAACCGGTCGGGCATGTACTGCCGGCCTGGGACTGTATCACCGGGCAGCAGGCAGCGCTGGGCATCCTCGCGGCGGAGCGCCACCGGCGACTGACCGGGAACGGGCAGCTGGTAGAACTGGCGCTCAAGGACATGGCGCTGGCGATGCTGGGCAATCTTGGCATCATCGGCGAGGTAACCGTGAACGGTTATGACCGGCCGAAGATGGGCAACTCCCTATACGGAGCCTATGCGCAGGATTTCGTGTGCAAGGGCGGCGGGCGTGTGGTGGTTGTCGCTTTGACACAGCGCCAGTGGGACAACCTGAAAGCCGTGACACATACGCAGGAAGCGTTCGAGGGGCTGGCGGTGAAACTGGGCGTAAACCTCGACAGGGAGGGTGTTCGCTTCGAGCATCGGCACGCAATAACGCAGGTGCTCAAACCGTTCTTTGATACGCGGCGCGTGGAAGAGTTCGAGGCCACGTTTGCCGAGCGTAGTGTGACCTGGGCACGCTACCGGACGTTCAAACAGGCGGTGGAGGAGGACCCGGATATCTCGACAGATAATCCCATGTTTTCAATGCTGGAGCATCCGGGGATCGGAACTTATCTTACACCGGGCAATCCGATTGCGTTTTCCGATGCCGAGCGGATTGCGCCGGTGCGGGCGCCTAGCCTGGGCGAGAATACCGACGAGATATTGTCCGGGATCGGATATTCGGACGGGGAGATTGCCGGGCTGCATGATGATCTGATTGTGGCGGGACCGAGGTAACGCCGCCAGGAAATTCGTGCGTTCATCGCCGTGAAGGCGGGCATCAGGAATTCAGACAGCCTTGCGATGACCCCGCCTTCGGGGGGCAGGCAGACAATCCAGTCGGCCCGTCAGGCGGCCTACGCCTCGATCAGCATAACAAGCACATCGCCGTCGGCGACCTGCTGGCCGGCGCTGGCGTGGACGGCTTCCACCACACCGTCGCGGGGGGCGACGAGGGCGTGCTCCATTTTCATCGCTTCGAGTACGGCGAGGGTTTCGCCGCGGGTGACCGCGGCGCCGGCTTTTGCCAGTACACTGAGCACCTTACCGGGCATCGGGGCCCTGACGACATTTCCGCCGAGGGCGGCGTCGGCATCGGCGCTGAATTCGGGGATGGTGACGAGGAAACTGTCGCCGCCGCAGGTAACCGCGAAGCGGCGGGGGCTCAGGTCGGTGATCAGCGGCAGCGGCGTCTCCTCTGCGATCGGCGCATCCGGATCTACCAGGCAGACCTCGCCGTCCGCGGCGAGGAGGACATCGCGGCGGGGCACAGAATTGAGGCGAAAGCCGTCATGCATATCCCAAGGGGATCCGGCGCCTTCATCATCCAGCAGCAGCGAGGCGACGGCAGATAGGGCCGCTTCGCGGTGGGCGGCGGGCACGCCGGCAAGAGCGCCCAGGTTTTCACTGATCCAGTTGACGTGATGGATGCCGGCGGCGAACTCGGCTGAGAGCGCGCAGCGGCGGAGAAAGCCGGCGTTCGAGGGCACGCCGCAGAGCTGGGTGTGGGCGAGGACGTCCGTGAGGCGCTGGAGGGCGTCCTCGCGGGTTTCTCCGTGTACGATCAGTTTGGCGATCATGGAGTCGTAGTTCGAGGGGACACGGTCTCCGGATTCGAAGCCTGCATCCCAGCGGAGGGTGTCGCCGTCCGGTTCTTCCAGAAGGCCGAATTCGAGGATCAGGCCGGCGCCGGGGCGGAAACTGTCGGCAGGGTCCTCGGCGCAAATGCGAGCCTCGAACGCGTGGCCTCTGATCCTGATGTCTTTCTGCTTCAGCGGGAGCTTTCCGCCGGAGGCAACGATGAGTTGCCACTCAACAAGGTCGGTGCCGGTGATGGCTTCGGTGACCGGGTGTTCGACTTGCAGGCGGGTGTTCATTTCGAGGAACCAGAATGTGTCCGGACCGAGGGGTCTTGATCCGTCCACAATGAATTCGACCGTGCCGGCGCCCTGATATCCAACCGCCCTGGCGAGCGTCACGGCAGCGTCCGTCATGGCCTTGCGGACGGCGTCCGGCATGCCGGGCGCGGGGGCTTCCTCGATGACTTTCTGGCGGCGGCGCTGAAGCGAGCAATCGCGCTCGAACAGGTGAACGGCATTGCCGTGCTGATCGCCGAAGACCTGCACTTCGATATGGCGCGGGCGTTCGACGAGCTTTTCGAGCATGACGCGTCCATCGCCGAAACTGGACTCGGCTTCGCGGACGGCGCTGTTGAGTTCGGCCTGGAGTTCGGACGCTTTCGAGACCTGGCGGATGCCCCTGCCTCCGCCGCCGGCGACGGCCTTGATCAGCAGCGGGTAGCCAACATTCTCGGCGGCTTTCGTCAGGGTGCTGATATCCTGCGCTTCGCCCCGGTAGCCGGGGAGGACGGGGACGCCTGCCGCTTCAGCGATGCGCTTGGCTTCGTCTTTCGGGCCCATGGAGCGGATGGCGGCCGGCGGCGGGCCAACCCAGGCGAGGCCCGCAGCGATGACCGCTTCGGCGAAGGCGGCATTCTCAGACAGGAAGCCGTAGCCGGGGTGGATAGCGTTTGCGCCGGTTTCTTTTGCGGCGGCGAGGATAGCCTCGGTGCGCAGATAGCTTTCGGCGGCGGGTGGCGCGCCGATATGGACGGCTTCATCGGCTTCGCGCACGTGCATGGCGGCGCGGTCGGCGTCCGAATACACAGCGACGGTGGCGATACCGAGGCGCCGGCAGGTGAGGAAGATCCGGACGGCGATCTCACCCCGGTTCGCGACGAGGAGTTTGGTGATTTTCACTTGCGGGGCCTGTTCATTTTTTGATTCCGGGGCCCCGGTGCACGGTGGCGACCAGGACGAAACTGATGATCATCAGCAGATACCATGATCCGAGTTTGGATAAAGACACCATCTCCCAGCCGTCTTCCTGGCCGGGATAGGTCCAGGCGCGGGCGAAGGTGGCAAGGTTTTCGGCAAACCAGATGAACAGGGCCACGAGGAAGAAGCCGACCAGCAGCGGCATGGGGCGGTGGACCTCGTCCGGGCGGAACCAGACCATGGTGCGCAGGTAGATCAGGGCGGTGGCGGCGAAGAGACCGAGACGGACATCCGCCAGCCAGTGGTGGGTAAAGAAGTTCACGTAGATGGCGGTGGCGAGCAGGCCCTGCAGCCGGAGCGGCGGG
>NZ_JBBEBT010000083.1:0-1163 GCF_040882205.1 Hyphomonas sp. | reverse complement strand
GGCACTGCGCGATGCACTCGCCAATGCGCCTGATGCTGCGTTCACTGCGCTGCTTCATGCCTTGTGTCTGTCGGTATTCCAGTCGCACGGGCACGCCGGCTGCGTGCAGATCGGCGTCACCCAGGCCTGGCTCGGCAATGTCGCTCCAAATCTGCGCGAGTCTGTCTGGAGCCAGAAGGTCCAGCAACGGCACGAACAATGGGCCGAACGCCTGCCGAGCGAAACAGGCGAGCTTTGGGCATTCATTGCTGGACTGGCGCAGGACGAGCAGATGGCGCTGCTGGCGCACTGCGTATCGCTCGGCGTCAATGCGCTGTTTGAAGCTACCAAAGGCTATGATGGCCGCATCTCGGCGCACGGGATCGCCCAGCGGATCGCCGCTGCCGATGCGCTTGCCCATGTGGTCGGGCTCGACATGGCGGATGCTGGCTGGACGCCCACGGTCGACAATTATCTCGGCCGCGTCACCAAGCCCCGGATCATCGAAGCCGTGCGCGAAGCCAAGGGCGATGCAACCGCAGTCCTCATCGAGCATCTGAAAAAGGGCGACATGGCGCGCGAGGCCGAACGGCTGCTCGAAGGCACCGGTTGGTTGCATGAGCCGCTGCGATTGCCACTGACCGAAGCGGACGGAGAACTGGCTGATCTGCCCGACTTCCTCTCGGTCGATGAAGCTCCCATGCCAGATGAAGCCGAACAAGGTGATGCTGACGACGCCTATGCGATCGCTGCCGAATGACCCTTTGCGCGGGGCGGCACTGCGCCGCTCCGCGCTTCCATTTCCTGACATTGAAGGAGCCAGACCATGGCTGATTATTACACGCCCACGGTCATTGAGCCGTTCATTCCACTTTCCGCCATCCTGCCTATCGAACGCCTGTTTCTCGCAGCGGTATTCAGCGAGGAAGTCGATGGCGAGAATGCCTATTATTACAGCGACGATGGTGCTTGCGACCTGATTACGCTGTCAGCAGATGAGGTCCGGGCAGCACTCGATACTGCCACGCCCGACACCTGCCGTCTGGCGCAGAAGCTGATCGACGAACAGCCCGATGCGACCCTTGGCGACGAGGACATCGACCTCGATAGTTGCGGCGATCTTTGGCCGGACGTGCTGCAAGACATCGTGCGGCGTTCGCCCGATCTCGACCATCTCACCGTCA
>NZ_JBBEBT010000082.1:0-1163 GCF_040882205.1 Hyphomonas sp. | reverse complement strand
CCAACGCGCCCTGATCGTCGACTTCGGCAGCCAGGTGACGCAGCTCATCGCCCGGCGCCTGCGCGAAAGCAGCGTCTATTGCGAAATCCATCCCTTCAACAAGGTCGATGCGGCCTTCCTTGAGGCCTATGGGCCGCAGGCGATCATCCTCTCCGGCGGGCCGTCAAGCGTTTACTGGGACGACGCCCCGATGGCCGACAAGGCGGTCTTCGAGGCCGGAGTTGCGGTACTTGGTATCTGTTACGGCCAGCAGGTGATGATGCACCAGCTCGGCGGCCGGATCGAAGGCGGCACCAGCCGCGAGTTCGGCCGGGCCTTCATCGAGCGCGTGCAGGATGACCCTCTGCTCGAGGGCCTGTTCGATGGCGAAGAAGAACAAGTCTGGATGAGCCATGGCGATCATGTCGCCGACATGGCCCCGGGCTTCGCCGTGATCGCGAAATCGCCCGGCGCGCCCTATGCCGTGATCGCAGATACGGCGCGCCGCTTCTACGGCACGCAGTTCCACCCCGAAGTCGTGCATACGACACATGGCGCAAGGCTGCTGCGCAATTTCATCCACGGCGTTGCGGGCTTCACTGGCGACTGGACGATGGCCGCCTACAAGGCCGAGGCCATCGAAAAGATCCGCGCGCAGGTCGGCAAGGGCCGGGTGATCTGCGGGCTGTCGGGCGGTGTGGACTCGTCGGTGGCCGCTGTGCTGATCCACGAAGCCATCGGCGACCAGCTCACCTGCGTCTATGTTGACCATGGGCTGATGCGCGCGGGAGAGAGCGAACAGGTCGTCGGCCTGTTCCGTGAGCACTACAATATCCCGCTCGTGCATGTGGACGCATCGGAGCTGTTTCTTGGCGACCTGGCCGGCGTCACGGACCCGGAGAAGAAGCGCAAGATCATCGGCGGCCTGTTCATCGACGTGTTCGACGCTGAGGCGAAAAAGATCGGCGGCGCGGACTTCCTGGCGCAGGGCACCCTCTATCCGGACGTCATCGAAAGCGCCTCGGTAAGCGGTGGGCCGAGCATGACGATCAAGAGCCATCACAATGTCGGCGGCCTGCCGGCACGCATGAAGATGCAGCTGGTCGAGCCGCTGCGCGAGCTGTTCAAGGACGAAGTGCGCGCATTGGGGCGGGAGCTCGGCCTGCCGGAGGCCTTTGTCGGTC
>NZ_JBBEBT010000081.1:0-6468 GCF_040882205.1 Hyphomonas sp. | reverse complement strand
CGAAAGATGTACCGGGGCATACCTTCCCCGACATGCAAGGCTGGATAGCAGAGAGAAATGGCGTCGCCAATGCCCGCGATGCGGGCGGCGCTGGGCAAAAGCGGCGGGGCGTTGCCGGGTTTCAGGCAACCCAAAGTTAAGTTCGCGGCGCCTCGGCGGACGACTTCTTGCCGCGCCCGCTTGTCGGAATGTCCTTGAACGCAACATCCTTGTCGACGCGGATGTCGCCGGGCAAGCCCAGCACCCGCTCACCGATGATGTTGCGCAGGATCTCGTCCGAGCCGCCTTCAATTCGCGTGGCCGGCGAGCGCATAAGCATGGCCTGGAACCGGCCCTGCTGCGGGCTGTCCTCATTCCAGATCGCGCCGGCTTCGCCTTGCAGGTCCAGTGCGAAGATGGAGAGATCCTGCATGGCGGCGCCGGCGACCAGCTTGCCGATGGAGTTCTCCGGGCCGGGCGTCTCGCCTTTCGAAAGGGCCGAGATGGCGCGCATGCCGGTATACTTGAGGCCGCTCTGCTTGACGGCGAGCTGCGCCAGTTTTGAGCGGACACCAGAATCCTCGACCGCGGGCTTGCCGTCGATTTCGGCGTCCATGCAGTATCGGAAGAGATCCGGGAACCCGGTGGACATGCCAGAGCCGATGGAGAGGCGCTCGTTCATCAGCGTGGTGAGCGAGACTTCCCAGCCCTGCCCCACTTCGCCGAGGCGCTGGTTGTCCGGGATGCGTACGTCGGTGAAGTAGACTTCGTTGAAGCTGGACTGGCCGTTCGCCTGCTTGATCGGGCGCACTTCGACACCGGGGCTCTTCATGTCGAGGAAGAACATGGTGAGGCCCTTGTGCTTGGGCACATCCGGATTGGTGCGGGTGATCAGGAGGCCCCAGTCTGAATACTGGGCGCCGCTGGTCCAGATTTTCTGGCCATTGATGATCCAGTCGCCCGAGCCGTCATCCGCTTTGACAGCGCGGGTGCGCAGGCCGGCAAGGTCGGAGCCGCTGGCGGGCTCGGAGAAGAGCTGGCACCAGACGTGTTCGCCGCTGGCGAGCGGCGGCAGGAGCCTGCGTTTATGCGCGTCGGCGGCCCAGGCCATGACGGTGGGACCGCACATGCCGTGGCCGATGGTGAAGACGCCGGTGAGGGCGGCATAAGGGCCCTCTTCCTGTCCCCAGATGACCCGCTCGATTGGGGTCCGCGCCGCGCCGCCGTATTCCTTTGGCCAGTGAAGGCAGGCCCAGCCGGCCTCGGCCTTCTTTTTCTGCCAGGCCTTGCCGGTGGCAATCGGGTCTTCGCTGACGACGCCGTTGGAGCCGAAGCTCGCGCGTTTCAGTTCTTCCTCGAGGTGTTTCGGGGCGTTGGCATCGATCCAGGCGCGGACCTGTGCGCGGAAGGCGGCTTCTTCGGCTGTATCTTCGAAATCCATTGTCTCTCTCCGTCTCAGGCTGCCGACCAGGCGTTGCCGGCGCTCATGCGTTCAATCAGATTCGTTTCCCACGTCGACAGCGAGCCGAGCGATACGGCGAGCATGTTCGAGCGACGGTAGAACAGGTGGCAATCGAAGGCCCATGTGAAGCCCATGCCGCCGTGGACCTGGATATTGTTCTTGGCGCAGTGCTGGAACGCTGTGGTCGAAGAGACACGCGCCGTCGCAGCGGCCACCGGCAGTTCGCCAGCACCCGACACCAGCGCCCAGGCGCCGTAGTAGCAGTTGGACCGGGCGAGTGTGGCTGAGACGTACATGTCTGCCAGGATGTGCTTTATGGCCTGGAAGGACCCGATGGGCCGGCCGAAGGCCATGCGCTCCAGCGCGTAGTCGCGCGCCATTTCCAGCGCGCGGTCGGCGCCGCCGAGTTGCTCAAACGCCATCAGGATCGCCGCGCGGTCGATGACCTGCGAGGCGATGTGCCATCCATCGCCGCGGGTGCCGAGTAGTTCAGCTGGGGCGCTCTCGAAGGTGAGCCTCGCCTGACCGCGTGTCGGGTCTATCGATTGGAGGGTTTCGCGGTGCACCCCGTCTGCGGCCAGATCCACCAGATACAGAGAGATCCCGCCCTTCTCGTCCCGGGCGGTGACGACAGCGATATCGGCAGCATCGCCGTCCACGACCGGCCATTTCGTTCCGCTGATCCGGCCGCCCTCCACCTTTGCCGCGATGGTCGCCGGCGTGGTGCGCCCCTGCCCTTCGCTGGAGGCGAAAGTCCCTACGACTTCGCCGGAGGCGAGCCTTGGAAGCCAGGCCTCCTTCTGCTTGGCGGAGCCGGCATGGAGCAGGCACTCCGCCGTCAGATAGATGGAGGATGAAACGGGCACCGGTGCGAGGCACCGGCCGAGTTCTTCCGCGATGACGCAGAGTTCCAGATGCGTCAGGCCCGAACCGCCATATTCCTCGGGAATGGCAGCGCCGAGGAGGCCGAGGTCGGCGAGGCCCTTGTAGAGCGCTTTGTCGTAACTTTCGGGGCCTTCGAGAATTGCGCGGACATGGGCTGATGTGCACTTCTCGCTGAGGAAGCGCCTGACCTGATCGCGCAGCTGTTTCTGCTCGTCTGAAAAATCAAGGTTCACGGATCTTCCTCCCAGTTCAGCGAGGCACCCACCGGACCAGTGGCCACCCTCAATTCCTGCATTTCAGACCCGATCTTTGAAGGTGGCCGGGAATTGGTCAATCCATTCCGCGAAGGCATCCCCTTGCACGAAACTGACGATATCAGGACCGGACGCCGAGCGCCGCCGCGCGATCGAGCGCGACCAGCAGGACGCCGCCAACGAGGAGCACCGCAATCGCGAACCATGCGCCCGCGCCGACATAGACGATTGCCGAGACAAGCATCGCGGCGCTAACGAGGATGAAGAGCAGCGGCAAGGCAGGGTAAAGCGGGACCCGGAACGGCCTTGGGGCACCTGGTTCGACCAGCCGGAGGCGTATGAGGGCGACGCCACTGGCGATCAGGAACATCCAGTAGATTGGCGCCGTGTAATCCACCAGCGTTTCAAATCCCCTGTAAGCCGCACCCAGGCCGACCAGCATCAGGGAAATCAGGCCCTGCACGAGGATGGCGTTTCGCGGGCTTTGCGTGTGCACGTTCCAGCGGCCGATCCACTCGAGCGCCGGAATGGCGGTTGCGGCCGCATAGGTCGTCCGTGCACCCACGATGATCGTTGCATTGACCGAGGTAACCGCCGCTGCGACCACGCCGATTGCGAGCACCAAACCTGCGCCCGGCCCGAATGCCCGCGCCATGAGATCTGCGGCAGGCGCTGGCGAAGCGGCCAATCCGGCAAGCCCCAATCCGCGCAGCATCGCCCATGCGGTGAGGAGATACAGCGCAGTGATGACGGTTATCGCGATCACCAGCGCCCGCACCATCCCGCGCTGGCCATCCTTTACTTCGGCCGACAGGGTGGCTGACTCCGTCCAGCCCCCGAAAGCGAGAAGGACAAAGACCAAGCCGTAACCCAGGCCTCCAATCGTCGGCGCGCTTTCCGGGCCAGGGTTCGCCGGTTCGATGCCGCGAACTTCGAGCCATACAGCCCCGGCGGCCAGCGACAGGAGACCGGCGACAAGCACCACAACCATCGCGCTGTCTCCAGCTTCACCGGAGCGGCGCAGCTTTAACGCCGTCACGGCGAGGACACTGACGAAGGCATAGATCGCCGGACCTGTGGGGCCGAGATCGACAACGCGGTTCATATAGTCGCCGATGACGAAGCCGAGGAGGGCAATCGCCCCCGTATTGATAACGGCGAGGCGGGCCCAGGCGAACAGGAAGGCAAAGCGGCGGCCAAAGGCACGCTCAAGGAAGTGGTAGTCCCCGCCTGGATGGGCGAAAGCTGTGGCAAGTTCGCAATAGCAGAGGGCGCCCACCAGCGAGATCAGGCCGCCGAGAGCCCAGAGGAGGTAGACGACCGTCTCCGATCCGGCGTTGGCAGCGACGAGGGCGGGTGACTTGAAGATGCCCGCGCCGATGACCATCGCAATGGTGACCACCGCGACATACCGGACCGAGACATGCCGTGCAACGCCTGCCGGGGCTGCGTCAGGGAATGCGGCCTTCGGCGGCCCGGATGGTGAACTCATTGCGACTCCCCGGAGATAAACGCGCAGGGTATAGCGCACCGCCGGGCGTCAAATGGCAAGCCTGATCAAGGGGCAAGACTGATCAAGGGGCAAGGCGGTTACGGGCCGCCTGCGCAATCGCCGCCCCTCAATACGGACAGCCTTGCCCGTACAGCGCCTGGACGGGGAGGCGCGGTGCTCGCCAGCACCTTCCCTCGCGCCATCATTCCTTCGGCGGTCGTTGTGTGTATGATTTGCCAAAATACACGAGGCAGCGCCGGGGAGAGCCATGCACTATAACGAGTTGAAGAAGGCACGCGAAGAACTGACCGGACCGGGCGGTGCCTTTGAGATCACCGAGACCGACGTGCTGGGCAATCGCTTGCGGGTGTTCAAGAATGCGCCTGGCAGCGTCCGGGAGGTCTGGCTTTCGACGGCGCAGTTTGCCGGGCGCACCTATCTGATTTACGGCGAAGAGCGCCTCACCTATGCCGAGGCCCACACTCAGGTGAACGCCGTCGCTGCCTGGCTGGCCGCGCAGGGCGTGAAGCCCGGCGACAGGGTCGCTGTGGCGATGCGCAACTTTCCGGAATGGATGCTGATCTATTGGGCGTGTGTTTCGACAGGGATCGCCGTCGTGGGCATGAATGCCTGGTGGACGGCCGAAGAAATGGCCTACGGCCTCTCGGATTCGGCGCCGAAGGTTCTGTTCCTCGATGAAGAACGTCTCGCCCGCCTCAACGAGCGACCGGAACTGGCAGGGCAGATGAAACTGGTGGGTGTGCGCATGCCGAACGCGCCCGCAGGCATCACGGCGTGGAGCAAAGTGATCGCGCATGGCGGCGCAATGCCGGACGTGCCGGTTGATCCTGAATCCGATGCCTGCATATTTTACACATCAGGCACGACCGGCTTTCCGAAGGGTGCCCAGCTTACGCACCGCGGCTGCGTCTCGAACCTGATGAACATGATGTATGCTGGCGCATCGACTGCGCTGGCTACGCAGCGGGCAACCGGCGCCGGGCCGCCGGCGGTTCCGCCGGTTCCGGTCACGCTGATCACGACACCCCTGTTCCATGTGACGGCCAATAATTGCGGCGCCTATGCCGCTACCGCGGCGGGTGGAACGATGGTCCTGATGTACCGCTGGGATGCGGGCGAAGCGCTGCGCCTGATTGCACGCGAGCGCGTGTCCGGCATGAGCGGCGTTCCGGTGATGGCACGCGAACTGATCAGCCATCCCGATTTTGCAACAACCGATACGTCGAGCCTTACCGCGCTGGCTGGCGGCGGCGCGCAGGTGCCGCCGGATCTGGTGCAGAAGATTGAATCCCAGGTCGCCACAGCGCGGCCCGGCACGGGCTATGGCATGACGGAAACCTGCGGAATCATCACCTCGATTTCGGCCGACTTCTTCGTCGACAAGCCGGACAGCGCCGGGCCCCCGATGCCGAATTTCGAAGTGAAATGCGTGGACGATAACGGAAAGACGGTGGCGCCCAGCGAAGTCGGCGAGCTTTGGGTGAAGGGGTCTTCGGTCATCAAGGGATATATCAACCGCCCGGACGCGACAGCGTCTTCGATCACGGACGGCTGGCTGCATACCGGGGATATTGCCCGCATTGACGAGGATGGCTTCATCTTCATTGTCGACCGCAAGAAGGACATGGTGTTGCGCGGCGGCGAGAACGTCTACTGCGCCGAAGTCGAGGCAGTGATCTACCGGCATCAGGATATTGCAGAGTGCTGCGTGTTCGGCGTCCCGGACCAGCGCCTCGGCGAAGAAGTTGGCGCTGCGATTGTCCTGAAGGCAGGCGCGAACCTCAACGAAGCGGCCCTGCGCGAGCATTGCGCCGCGATCATGGCGAAGCACAAGATCCCACGCTACATCTGGTTCCTTGTCGATGCCTTGCCCCGCAATGCGAGCGGCAAGTTCGTCAAACGGGAATTGCGTGACCGGCTGAGCGCGCAAGTCGCAACCGCCTAGGCGATGCCTTCGGCCTTGACGCGGTTTCTACCGGATTTCCCGGCGTCTTTTCTGGCGTCGCCGAGATAGCCGCCGGCCTTTCGCGATGGTTTCGCGCGCAGACATACCCGGCCAGAACCGCGCAACGCCGAATGATGCCGTCATGGCGTCGACGGGTGGTTCACCGTCTGCATACGCATGATTGGCGGACTTGAACGCGTGCCTGGTCTTGACGAGCAGGTTGTAGGCTGACATCAGCCCGCGGTCCGGCAGGATCATCGCGAAACCTTCGCTGCCGTAGCGGGCGACCATGTCCTGCCCGTTCAGGTATGCAGCGGCGAGAGACGCAAAACCTTGCAGGACAGCGTCACCCGCAGACTGGCCGAAGGTAGAGTGCACTTCCTTGAAGTTGCAGCCTTCCGCAAGGACGATGCAAAAGCTCTCATTCGCC
>NZ_JBBEBT010000080.1:0-6511 GCF_040882205.1 Hyphomonas sp. | reverse complement strand
CGGCCCCTGCTTCACGCCGGGCGGCGAAACCCTCTTCCTTGCGATCCAGCACCCCGGCGACGGCGAAGGCGCCAGCTACGAATCCCCCACCACCCGCTGGCCCGATTTCGGCGAGGCGTCACCTCCGCGCCCCAGCGTAATGGTCATAACCCGGACGGAGGGCGGCGTGATCGGCGGATAGGGACTTTTCCCGCGATCCCTACCGCCGCAACAACACCCGCGTATCCTCATCCCCGGTGAGCACCAGCGCGCCGTCCTCGGCAAACCGCCAGCCCAGCTCGCCCGACAGCGCGCCGACATACCGCGTCTCCTGATTCGACAGCGCCTGCGCCATGCACGCCCGCCCCGTCATGGCCAGAGGTGACAGGGTCAGCTTGCCTCCTTCCACGGCATAAGTGCCGCTGAAACTGTTGCAATTGGTTGAGCCGCTCACACGCCTGTCCGAACCGAATGCCAGCGTCAGGCGCGAATTGTCGATCACGCCCATCCGGTTGAGGTCCTCAACGATCCAGGCCGCGCCCTGCAGCAGGGCAGGGTCGCCCACCGGCGCGTCGGCGCTCAGCACCGGCACCGCGACAAAGCCGACGCCCTGTTCGCCCATGATCGTCAGTTTCCCGCCCGCGTCCACGCGCGCCGCCGCCCCGCCAGAGAGGATAGAGGTGAACTGCATTTCCTGCTGCATTAAGCCTTCGCCCATGCAGGCCATCTTGGTCATGCCGACGCCGGTGAAGGTCACCTTGCCGCCGTCCTGCGCATAGCCGCCGAAGAAACGGTTGCACCCGGTCGTGCCGTTTATCTGTCCGTCGTCGGTAAAGGTGATGCTCGGCGCCTTGCCGGACACGGCTGCCACGCCGCCCATGGCGTCCACGGTCCAGCTCGTGCCGGCCAGTGTCACGTCCGGTGCCTGCATCGCGGTGATCTCCGCTCCATTCGCGGTATTGATCACCAGCTTGCCGTCGCCGTCGATGGCATAGGTCGCATCCCCGGTCAGCGCTGAGCCGAGCACAGATTCCCGCGCATTTGAGTTGTCGTCCATGCAGGCCATCATCGTCATCGCGACGGCCGAGAAGGTGATCTTCGCGCCGTCCTGCGTATAGTCGCCCATGAAGCGGTTGCAGCCGCCGAACCCGGTGACGCGGCCATCATCGCCGAAATTGATCGTCGGCGGATTATTGCCGGTCACGGCCGCCCCGCCAATTGATCCGATGATCCACTCGCCGCCGCCCAGCGGCGATGCCGGCGCTTCATAAGGCGTCACTTTCACCATCACCAGTTCGCCCATGTCGATGGGGTTCGCCGGGCCCACCGGAACACGGTTCACCGTATCGCTCGTCCACAGCAGTTCGGCGCCCGGCCCGAGGATTGTCGCACGCACCGTATAGGTCATGCGCGGGTCCATCGCCTTCGCAGGCGTCAGTGTGAACGCTTTCGGCACGCCGCCCTCATCCAGCGGCGCGCTCCATTCGGCCAGGTTGACCGCCGCCGCGTCCGCCAGAGACGTATCCTGCAAAACCACCTTCAGCACAGAGCCCGGCGGCGCCATCATCCGTTCACGGTAGGTCGCCGTGCCTGTAACGGTCGGCAGAGCAGACGGCGCCAGCGCCGCGGCGCCTGCCACCGGTGCCTTGCCGCCGGGCGTGAGGCAACAGGCCGAAACCCCAGTCAGCGCAAGGGCGGAACAAAGCGGAAAAATGAAATTTCTGAGAACATGGGTCTGTATCATTCCTGAGTTCCTCATTCTTCCGGCATGGCCGCATTTCTATCCATCGCCGGCAATTTTGTCGAATAATTTTCCCGGCTGCACCGCCAGCCGCGGGTACTCGCGCAAGTGCGAACTTGATGAAAGACCCGTTGTTCCCGGTGGCAACTTTTGCGGATCAGGGGATTTCTATCTTTCGAAGCAGAATTGCACTGTTGTGCGATTGACAGTCAGGGCCCGGGCGCTAGCCTCCTTTCCAAGGGGGGGTGTGCGATGCAGACCAAAGCCCAATTCGATCCCAAAGGGAGCCTCTGGTTCTCCGGCCTGCCGGAAGCCATGCAGGAAGAAGATCCTGCGCAGCGTCGTCCGGCTGAAGCTCAAGCGCGGCAAGCATTTTTTCCGCCCGGGTGATCCCGCGACCGGTCTCTTCGGAATCGTCAGCGGCTAAGCTCAGGTCATCGGTACCACCCTTGCGGGGCTGGATATTCCAGTCGGCATGCACCGGGCCGGAGAGTGGACGGGTTTCCTCGCCTGCATGGAGGGTCAGAATTACACGTCCAATGTCGTCGCCAGCCAGCCTTGCGAGGTTCTGCACCTGGCGCTGCCAGCGGTGCGCCGGATTTTCCTCAACGATGTGTACTCGCTGTCCCAGATGATCGCGCCGGAACGCGCCACCCTGCGCGCGCTCTGTTCGCACATCATCGAACATCTCGCCTTCACGCAGCTGCAGCGCCTGGCGCGCCGGCTCGTGGACCTCGCCTCGAATGTGCAGGCCGAGCGCGTCACCTCGCGCACCATCTCGCCGATCACGCGAGGATCAGCTCGCGCTCTTGATTATGGCCTCGCGCCAATGGACCAACCGCCTGCTGCAGCACCTCGAGAAAGCCTGCCTCATCCACAGCGCCCGCAGCCGTATCGATGCGCTCGACCTGCCGCGCCTCACGATTTACGGAGAAGCCAGTTTCATCCTGGCCGATCCCGTGAGGGCCGATCCGGCCGCCCCGTACGAGGCGCATTAGAAAAGTCCCGTGCCCTGAACCCCTAGGGTGCCAGTGTGATGGCCATCGGGGTTGCGCGTCCCCGGCCCAAGCGGATGGCCTCGCCCGATTGCTCGACCACGAAACACCCGTTGGAGAACTGCGTGCTTGCGCCTGTAGCCGTCTCCTGCTTGTCCAGCCGCACGCTGTTGCCATCCGAGAAGGTAAGATAGGCTGTGCCCGCTTCGACGGCGATCGTTACCGCCTCGCCGCCGCAGACATGGGCCGTCCTGCCAGGTGAGATCATCGGCCGGGGAATACCGCGCGCAAGATCCTCCGGATTGAACAACGCCACGTCCAGCCCTGCCGTTTGGCCGGTATCGGCAATGTCGGCATCGCCGTCCAAGGCCAGCAGGATCGCGTAGCCATCCTGTATCCGCGTGCGCAGGACGAGGTTGCTGCCGGGGATCAGGTCAAACTTCGATACCGTGCCCGAGCAGGCCGCGGGCGAGCCGCAAGTGACCGGAAACTCCGCCTTGAGAACAAGGTCTCCGCCTTCGGGCGGACGGGTGATGTCGCGCACCTCGACGATCAGCCGCGCGGTCTGCGGCATGTCCGGCCCGCTCCAGGTCGCCTCGTCGATGATGGTCGCATCGAGGGGCTCGCCCTCGACTGCGTCCGGCGACGGGCCATAGGGCGTCTCCGCCGTTTTGGCAGACGGCCCGGCCGGCAGCGCCGGGGTATCCTCTGCTGGTGAGCAGGCCGCGAGCGCAGAGAGGCCCGCGCCCGCCAGGATGACAGCCAAGCGCACTATTGCACGTCCATGATCCCGGCGATTTCGCCCAGCGTGGTGGCGCCGCAGCTGATGATGACGCGGCTATATTTGAGGCTGCTGGCCGGCGCCTCGTATTTCACGTCTTCGGTTGTGATCGCCGTCGTCGCCGCGCCGCCGGGCGCTTTCGGGATGAGTTTCAGGCGCAGCGCCGGCATCGCGGAACGGTCGGTCGGACCTTTCTTCCAGTCGAAGGTGTAGCCGCCGGTGCGCACATCGACCTTGCCGATCACATGGATCGTCGGCACAGCGCCTGGCCCCGGCATCCGGTTGACCCAGGCTTCCCAGCCGCGGCTCTCAAGCACATCGCAGGTTTCGGTTCCCTCCACCGGTGCAGCCTCCGGCGTAACGGTTTCCTCGGCGGTGACGGCGACCGGCTTCTCGGCTTCGATCGGCGCGGCAGTCGAGGTGGTATCGCCCTTCCACGGCCAGTACTGGCAGCCGGCCAGGACGAGCGTGGAAGCTGCGGCGGCGAGCGCAAATCGTGTTTTGGTCATGGTATTCCCCTTTGTGAATTTGTGGGCAGAGAACACATCTTGCCGGTAAACTCTGTCAAGTTAATGACAATAGAGGCGCGGGCCAGAAAAGCCCTCCGGATGCAGGCGAAAATTAGCCTCTGGTCCTGCAGGTTCGCCCGTGTCCACAGGCGATCCGCCCGCGCGATTCCGGCTGGGGTGATCCGCGGGATTATTCTCCGGGCATGACAAAACCTGAGACGATCTCCCGGCCCTTATCGCGCCTTCACTCCGTCAGCGGCCGCGCGCTCCGTCAACTCTGGCTCGGCTTCATCAATGGATGGAGTGCAGAGCTGATGGCCGCGCAGATTGCCGCGGACCCCGCACCGAACCTTCGGTACCTCGGGGTGAACGGCCTGCGCACGCCGTGAAAGCCCGGCGAGCGCGAGCACCTCATTCAGGAAGCGCTGCAGGTCCCTCGCGCAGACGCCCTGCTGAGCGGGGACCTGGCGGCCGCAAAGAAAGCCGCCGCGCTTTGCAAATCCAGTCCGGCGCGCCCGAAAGCGGCGCCGCTTAAACTGGTGAATGATGACAATGGAACGCATACGGATGATTGGCGAGATGACTTGGTCGATGAGATCGAGAGGCTGAGCGTCCTGGACGAAGCAAGCGGGCAGCGCTGGCAAAGGACATAGTAATGAAGACTTTCGACAGGGCAGAGCGCCCGGTGCGCCTCGTCTCCGCCCGCATCGGCAGTCGCGGCCGCGCCCAGCCCATCGCCGCCCTCTGCCAGCAAGGCCGCGTCCACCACGCCGGCATCTTAACATGCTGGAAGACCAGACTGCCGCTTCGGCACGGCGCAAGGAGGCCGGCAGCCCTGACCGCGTATATGCTCTGGTTTGGGCGCTCTGGCCGCTGATGGTGGAGGGCGGGGTGCGGAGGGTTCGGGTGATCTGGTGACGCCGCTCCCCTGGTTCACGCGAGGGGTTGGGGGTTGGGGTGCATAAACGCAGACGATTCGCCTGGCGGGACAAAATGCCCTCGCCCGCGGCCTCTCCCGCACCCGGACGGGGAGAAAGAAGCCTGGGAATTGACTTCGCCCGCAACCCGCGCGAATGGGTGCCATGTCAAAACTCACTTCTCCCAAGGCTATCGTGGACGCGCTCGAGGCGCTCTATGTTGAGGCCTGCTCCGCCCTTTCCGAAGCCCTGAACCGTTTCCTGCATGACGGCACGCCGCCTGATGGCGAGGCCCGTGCGGGGGGGGTATTCTGCTATCCGCAGATCCGGCTGGTCTACAACCCTGACGGCCCGCCGCCGCCGATCTCTCGGGCTTTCGGCAAGATGTCTGAAGCGGGCGTCTATGTGACGACCGTCACGCGGCCGGATTTTTTCCGGGCCTATCTGATCGAGCAGCTGACGCCGCTGATGCGTGACTATGACGTGGACGTGCACGTCGAGCGGTCGAATTCCGAGATCCCCTATGCTTATGTCTGGGACCCCTCGCAGGCGGCGGGGCTTGAGGAGATCGCGCCGGCGGAGCTGGTGCGGTGGTTTCCGTCGCCGAAGCTGACGCAGATCGGCGACGAGATTGCGGACGGCGAACTGTTCGATCCGCATGACGTGCGCCCGCTTTCACTGTTCGATGCGCAGCGAGTGGATTTTTCGCTGAAGCGGCTGCAGCACTATACCGGTACGCCGGTGGACCATTTCCAGCATTATGTTCTGTTCACGAACTATCACCGCTATGTCGATGCCTTCTGCGACTGGGCGCTGACGCAGTTAGGCGGGCATACGCGGTATGGTTCGCTGTCAGTGCCCGGCGGCCTGGAGATCGTGCAGCCGCACGCGGAAAGCCGGGCGGCCATCGAAGCCTCGCCCTGGCGGCGTTTCCAGATGCCGGCCTATCACCTGCGCGCGAAGGACGGCGCCGGCATCACGCTGGTGAATATCGGCGTAGGCCCGTCGAATGCCAAGACGATCACCGACCACCTCGCCGTACTGCGCCCGCAGGTCTGGCTGATGGTGGGTCATTGCGGAGGCCTGCGCCATTCGCAGCAGATCGGCGACTATGTGCTGGCGCACGCCTATCTGCGCGAGGACCATGTACTCGACTCAGTGCTGCCGCCGGAGATTCCGGTGCCGCCGATTGCGGAGGTTCAGGTGGCGCTGGCCGCTGCGGCAGCGGCGGTGACCGGCGAGCAGGGCGACGCGCTGAAAAAGCGCCTGCGTACCGGCACGGTGGTGACGACGGACGACCGCAACTGGGAGCTGCGCTTCAGTGCCTCGGCGCGCCGGTTCAACAAAAGCCGGGCAGTGGCGATCGACATGGAAAGCGCGACGATTGCGGCCAACGGTTTCCGCCTGCGCGTGCCTTACGGGACGCTGCTGTGCGTTTCCGACAAGCCGCTGCACGGCGAGATCAAGCTTCCAGGCGCGGCGAACCGGTTCTACGAACGCGCCATCAGTGAGCACATCCGTATAGGGATTGAAACGCTGGAACGCCTCTCGCAGGACGGCGGCGCAAGCCTCCACAGCCGCAAGCTGCG
>NZ_JBBEBT010000079.1:0-38924 GCF_040882205.1 Hyphomonas sp. | reverse complement strand
AGGGCGGCGGGGGCGCCGGCGCCGCCGGCGGCGCCGGCGCTGACCGCGTCGCTGAAGAGACCGTAATTGATGCCCTTCACGCCGAAGCCTTCAAGCGAGATCTTGACGTCGGAGCCGGCGGCTTCTGCGAAGTCGAACTTCAGGTTCGACAGGCCCAACAGGCCGGCCTTCTCTTCCTTCAGGTCGGAGATGTGCATCGAACCGACCGTGAAGAGGCCGGTGCCGCTGGCATCGGCGACGTTGAAGTTCACGCCATTGACCAGCCAACGGTCAAACGACAGGGCGGTGCCTTCCGGAAACGGCGCAGGCTCACCCTTGCCGAGAAGGCTGGCGACCCAGGCGGCGGTTTCCGGCGAGGGGTTCACGAGTTCGATCGAGTTGATCTTGCCGGTGCTCTGGTCTTCCGAACCTTCGGCGGGGGTGATGGTGACGTCCGTCAGCTTCATCAGGGCGAAGTTGGCAACGCCGTCGAACACGCCGAGGCCGTCGAACTCGAGCCTGGCTGCCTTCACGACCGGCGGGGCGGACGGCGCAGAGGCCGGGACCTGCATTTCGGCGCGCAGCGAATCGATCGTGGTGCCCGAGCCGTCATCGGCAACGCCGTCACCGTCAAAGTCCATATAGCCTAAGATTTCAGCCAGTTCGGCGTCCGAGGGGCTCGCCTCGGCGCCTTCGCTGGCCAGTTCCGGGGCCGAGAGGGTAATGTTGTTGAAGACGGCCTTGTCGCCGCTGACATTGCTGTCGGCGAAGCTGACACGGCCTGCGCCGGACTCAGCTAGGGAGAGCGCGGAGAGAGCCGCGCCAGCGGTAGCTGAGTCTCCTTTTCGAAGCGAGACTTCCGGAAGGTCGTCAGCGCTGAATACAACTGAGGCGGGAGTCGCGTTTCCGCCTAACTTGTCTTTCTGCCCACAGCCCGTAAGCAATGTAAGCGCGATCATGCCCGTGAGCAGATACTTCATATTTGGTCCCTCAATTGGTGTGGGTCGCAGACGACCTGACAGGTGTTGTACACATGCGTTTCAATGATGGCCAGACCATGACCTTGCGCGCTCCCGGTGGTCACCGGGTGAAGGTGCGCCTTGAGGTTAACGCCAAGGCGCGGCGTCTGATCATCCGCCTGGACGAGCGCCGCCGCGAAGCGGTGGCCGTGGCCCCCACCTCGCGCCAGATCGAGGCGGCCGCCGCCTTTGCGGCCGAGCGGGTGGACTGGATTTCATCGCGCCTGCAGCACCTGCCGGAGATCACTCTGTTCGAGGATGGCGAAACCATCCAGTATAAGGGCGACGACTGCCAGATCACCCTCGAGGGGGAAGGCCGGATTGCCCGTCTTTACCCCGGAAACCCCCGTATCCTCTCGGTTCCAGGGGATCCGGAGACGACCCATTCCCGGGTCGTGCGCTTCCTGAAGAAGCAGGCGAAGGCCGAGTTGACGCGCGCGGCAACCCGCCATTGCGAGACCCTTCGGGTTACCAATGCTGGCATTTCGGTCAAGGATACGCGCTCGCGCTGGGGCTCGTGCACGGCAGACGGCCAGCTGTCCTTTTCCTGGCGGTTAATCATGGCGCCGCCGGAGGTTCTGGACTACGTGGCGGCGCATGAATGCGCCCACCTGAAGGAAATGAACCACTCGGCAAAATTCTGGGCCCTGGTGGCCCGTTGCTGCCCGGATTGGCAGCGTCAGCGGGCCTGGCTGCGCCTGCACGGGACCGAGCTCCAGGCCGCCGGCGAATAATCCGTGTCAAGACGATTTTTGTGCGTGTGCCGCAAAAATATTTTTATCGCGTGTAAGGAGAATCCCTGAACCATACCCAGATAGCTGAATTTTAAGTTCAAAATACTTATTCAGGACTCTGATGGCGTGGCAAGCAGGCTGGGTTCACCCAGAAAATCGAACCCGATAGCCCGTGTGCCGTATGCGCCCTCCTGGTAGCTTTCGATATTCTCCTGGAACCAACCGAGAATGTACTGGAAGATGTGGGCGTAAAACGGCTCGGAATCCTGCTCTTCGACCGGCAGGCTGAACGTGTACTCGGCGCCGTCCTCGATGCCGACGACAAACGCCTCGCCGGTCTTGCGGCACTCGAACTTCAGGCGCAGCCAATCGGCCTGTTTCGATACGCGGAATGCCAGACCGAACGAGACCGGGCCAAGCGGGCGAAAGCCGCGTGGCGGGATCGAGAAGGCCGCGTCGCCATAGGCGCGCGGCTCGAAGGCCCCGGTGGGTGGCACCAGATGCACGCAGACCCCGTCCGGCGCGCCGATATAGTCGCACAGGCCCGCGCGCACATCCTCGGCGAGGCGGCGGATGCGGGAATAGTTCTCCTCGACCAGCTTCTGGTAGGTCTCGACGGTCTGGATCAGGTGCTGGAAGCGGGACATGCGCGGGCCTTGCTTATTGAGGAACACAACAAGGCTAGACCGGATCGCCGGAGGCATCAAACCCGCCAGACCCGGACAGGATCAGGCCGCGCGGTGGAGGCGCGCCGCCGGCGCAGTGGCCGGCTCCGGCTGCAGGCGCGGCGGCACGGCGGTGCGGGCAAGTTCGACTGCCAGCGCGGGCGCGAGGCCCTCACCATAGCTGCGTATGACGCTGCGCACGGTGTCGAGAAAGCCGGCTTCCTCCTCGACGATCTGCGCGTAGCGCGCCGCGATTGGCCCGACGAGGCCGTAAGCGAGGAAGACGCCGAGGAAGGTGCCAAGCAGAGCGGCGCCGATCATCGCCCCGAGGATAGCAGGGTCCTGATCGATGGCGCCCATGGTGCGGATGATGCCGAGCACGGCAGCGACGATGCCGAGGGCCGGCAGCGCATCGGCCAGCGTGTTGAGTGCGCCCACGGCTTTCAGGCGCCGGTCGAGCTGGGCATAGATTGCCTGCTCCATGCGCTGGTCGGCGCGGGCGGGATCGGAGAGGTCGAGCGCCATCAGGCGGAAAGCGTCACAGATCAGCGCGCGTGCGCAGGCATCCTCAAGGATGCGCGGAGCGGCCTGAAAGATCGCGGAGCCTTCCGGTTTCTCGATGTCGGCCTCGATGGCGACGAAGCCGCCGCGCCTGGCTTTCCGCATCAGCGCGCCGAGCAGTGTGAAGAGGTCGCCATAGTCTGCCTTTGTCCATCGCGCGCCCCGGAAGGCGCGGCCGAAACCGGCAAAGGCCTCGCGCGCCACGTCCGGTGAATTACCGATCAGCACCGTGCCGAAGGCCGCGCCGCCGATCAGCGCCAGCTCAAACGGCAACGCTTCCATCGTCGCCGGGCCGCCGGTGACTACCAGCCCGCCGCCGACCAGCAGCAACACGATGACAAGACCGGCAATCTGCAGCACGAAAAGATCTCTCCCAGGATCGCAGCCTTCACCCTGACACCCCCATCTTAAGGCGGCGTTTCACCACGCCCTGGTTTCCGGTCTGGACATTTGATCCGGCTGGCGGGAAGAAACCTGATGGCTGGTGAGACTGAAAGCCTTCCCGATCAACCGAGGCCGGACAGGCGCAACGCGTTCATCATGCTGTTTTTTGCGTTGATGGCGATCGGCGCCGGAAACACGATGCTGCTGGCGGCCGTGCTGCCGCAGCTGACCCGCGAGATGGCGATGCCGGACTGGATGGCGGGCGCCGTCTTCTCGCTGTCGGCCCTGCTCTGGTCAATCACTTCGCCTTTCTGGGGCAAGGCCTCCAACACCTGGGGCCGCCGCCGCATCGCCGCCATCGGGCTTGGCGGCTATTCCGTTTCGATGTTCCTGCTCTGGCTGACCGGCACGCTGGCGCTGGCTGGCATCATGACCAATGTCGTCGCCATTTTCATCTGTCTCTGCCTCGCGCGCAGCCTGTTCGGCCTGCTCGGCTCGGCCGCCAACCCCGCCGCACAGGCCTATGTGGCGGACCGCACCAGCAAGGCCGAACGGCAAAGCGAGATAGCCTTCCTCTCCTCCGGCTTCAGCGTCGGCACGGTGATCGGCCCGGCCTTTGCCGCCGCGCTGGCAGCGGTCGCGGGCATCCTCTCCCCTGCCTTGTTCACGGCGGCGCTGGCCGGCATCATGGCCGCCGTCATCTGGTTCCGCCTGCCGGAAACCCGCGCGCCGGTAGCCGACGCCGTGCGCATCGAGGCAGAAGCCGCCGGAAAGCATCTCTGGCGCACCGAGAAGGTGCTGCCCTTCCTGATTTATGCGGTCTGCCTGTCGCTGGTAACCGGCGTGCTGACGCAGGTTTTCGTGTTCGCCGTGATGGATAAGATGGGCGTCACGGGGCGCGAGGCCGCGGCCTATACCGGCCCGGCCTTCACGGTCGGCGCCGTCGCCGTGCTGCTGGCGCAGCTCGTGCTGATCCCGCGCCTGCACCTGCGCAACAAGACGCTGATGTGGGTGGGCTGCGTGCCGCTGCTGATGGGCGCGGTGCTAATGATCTTCGCGAGTAATTATGCGATGCTGATCCTTTCCCAGTTCATGATCGGCCTGGGGCAAGGCCTCGCCCGGCCGGGCTTTTCCAGCGGCGCTTCGCTCGCCGTGCCGCCGCAGCTGCAGGGCAATGTCGCGGGCCTCGTGATCTCGGCCAATGGCATGGGCTATATCGTGACACCGCTGTTCGGATTGTTCGTGTACGAATATGTCAGCCGGGACCTGCCCTTCCTGCTCTGCGCCCTGATGCTGCTCGCGATGTTCTTCTACGCCCGCTTCGGCATGAAAGACGGACTGGGGGAGGCTCGCGAGGGGGAGGATTGAGGGTGGCGCTTGAGGCGAAAGGCGGGATTTGGCCCATTCCTGCCTTGTGGTGAGCTGCTACTCCCGAAGCAAACGCTCGTAGTCCTGTCCGCCACAGAAGATCGCGAGGATCGTCACGGCCTTCGCCCCGGCAGAACAGGCAATCACGATTCATTTGCGAAAGAACGTCATCAGGGACATCTGCAGCATGTTCACGCCAGGCGAATGCTGGAACTTCTTCAAGGCGGCAAACTATGTTGCAGAATAATCGCCCGGCGGTCTAGTTGCGGCCCTTGTCGGAAATCCATGCGCCGAACGGTCTGGCGAAGATCCTGGCGTCCGCCAGATCACCAGGGATTCCAGGACAGTAGGAAGTTTGTCACGGCAGAACTCTTACGCCGACCCGGCCGGCGGCGCTGCGCAGTTCAGTATCCAGCGTGGCAAGCTCTGCGCCGAGGCGCAAGGCCAGCTCCAGATAAGCGGCGTCATACACCGTCAACGTTTCGGCCTGCGCGAGCAACGCGGTTTCACGCCACGCACGGGCGACCCCCTCATCGTCAACGCGAATGGGTAGTGCCGTCATGAGCGCCAGCCGCGCCGCCACATCGCCGCCGCCGATGCGCCCGCGCCTTGCTGCCAGCGTCAAAACATTCGCTACCTCCCAGACCCACAGAGCAGGGACGAGAGCGCCGTCGTCGCGCACACGCTCCAGAATGGCATCGGCCGCTGCGCTCGCTTCATCTTCAAAACACCAGGCCATGGCGAGGGAACAGTCCAGGACCAGGGCGCTCACCGCCGCCCCTCGTTCCTCAGGGCTTTCCAATCAGATGCGAGGGTTGTTCCAGCCCGCAGCGACTTCATCTTCGCGATGACAGCGTCCAGGTCCTCGCGGGCGGCGTCTTCGGCCCTGACCAGGCGCGCGATCGCCTTCCCGTGCTTTGTGATCAGCACTTCTTCGCCCGCCGCAACCTTGTCGAGCAATGCGGAAAGATGAGTTTTGGCCTCAAAAGCGCCGACTGTGATCATGGCATCGTCCATTTCAACTAAAACTTTCAACTAGTTTAACATTTTGGGCAGCTTGAAGCAAGGATAATGGGGAAGCTCTGCAGCAGAGGTGGCCCGATCCGTTTGAACCGCTGTCAGTCGTGGGACAGGTAGATTTTTCCCGTCTGCGAGCACTGGTGCGGCAGTGCTGTATCAGTGACCGTTATCGGCGATGACCCGCCTGGCGGGGGTGAGGGTTTCGGACGGCGCGATTGGATCGACCTTGCCGGTCACGGCCTGAGACTGTCAGAGCCAAGTTGGCCCGATCCTGCCGGTCACAATTGCGAAAGATGATTGCAGATGGGATTGATAGTTTGAACTGATGGCGGAATGCGAGTGCCTGGGTCGAAGATCAGAACGCTCCGGCATCAGTCGATCACTGCGTGCCGCAAGGTCCGCGCGGTCCTGTACTGATCAAAACACGGTGGTAGCAAGCTGAGTTGTGCATTGCACTCGCAATGTTGCAGGTTGAGCAGGCAATTCGAATGCGAGAGGCGCCTGCCAATCTTTGCGCCAGGCACTTGATCGAAGGGAAAGTTCGTAATACATTCAGTATTACTAATCGGAGAATTTAAATGGCCACAAAAACCCTGCGCATGGGTCCGGAGGATGAGGCACGCCTGGAGCGAATCCAGCGCAAAACGGGATGGACGGTCTCTGATGTGCTCAAGGAGGGTGTACGCCTGCTTGAGGAGACGCTCGCAAAGGCGCCGACGACCGAGGCTTACGAGGTCTATTCCCGACTGGAGCTCGGTCCCGGCGGCTATTCGAGCGGACCGGCTTCGAAATCACGGGAAGCCGCGCGCGCAGCCATTCTGCGCAAGCACAAAAAATGATTCTCGTAGATACTGGACCGCTCGTCGCTCTGTTCGACCCGAAAGAAGAACAACATGCAGATTGTCGTCGGAGGCTCTCGGCTATCAGGCTGCCGACAGTAACAACCTTACCGGTTTTGACTGAAGCTTTTCACATACTGGGGCCCGACAGCCGCGGCTCTGAAGCTCTGAGGAGCTTTATTGCCGAAGGCGGAATGAGTGTTCACTATGGGTCCCATGAAGAGACGATGCGAGCCTTCGAATTGATGGGGACATACCGGGATCACCCCATGGATCTGGCGGATGCATCGGTCATCACCGCCGCTGAAACGCTCGGCACCCGCAGAGTCTTTACGTTGGATCGAAACGATTTTGAGACCTATCGCATCAAGCGCGGGCACCGCCTCTATCCCGTGGAGATCGTATAAGGGGTGAGATCGATTGATGTCGCTTTCCGGCGAACTCCCGCCGCTCCTGTCGAGCGTCGCCCTCAGTTAATCTCCGCCCCGCTCGCGCCCAGCGCCTGCAAGGCTTCCAGTACGCGCTTCGCCGGGTAGCCGTCAGCGACCTGGCCAAGCGTTTTCTGGAAGGCCTGCACGGCGAGCCTGGTGCGGCGCCCGGCGATGCCGTCGACCGCGCCGGCGTCGAAGCCCCGGTCGTTCAGCGCCTGCTGCATGTCGCGGATCTCGGCGACGCTGAGCGGCGCAAGGTGCGTCGGCCAGGGCGTCAGCGTGCCGGTCTTGCCCACGATTGCGTCGCCGGAGAGGCCCACGGCGAAGGCATAGGAATCGGCACGGTTATAGGTCTTGTAGACGTTGAAGTTCTTGAACAACAGGTATTTCGGTCCCTGGTGCCCGGCGGGCACCCAGAGCTCGCCAAACTCGGCGCCGCCGGTCTCGAACTGGCCGCCGGTGATCGGCGTGAGGCCGGCCGCGACCCAGGTTTCCATCCGGCGCTCGCTGCCATCCGCGAGGCTGTAATCGAACCCTTCCGGCAGGGCCACTTCGAGGCCCCAGAGCTGGCCTTTCACGTATCCGGAGCGGGCAAGGTAATTGGCGGCAGAGGCCAGCGCGTCTGCCTCGCTTTTCCAGACATCTCGGCGGCCGTCGCCGTCAAAGTCCACCGCATGGGCGATATAGGTCGAGGGCATGAACTGGGTGTGGCCCATCGCGCCCGCCCAGCCGGCGCCAAGCTCACTGCGCCTGGCATAGCCGCGCTCGACAATGGTCATCAGGGCATAGAGCTCGTCCTCGGCGAATTTCCGGCGGCGGCCTTCGACCGCCATGTTGGCGAGCGCGTTGGCGGCGTCGTCATTGCCCATGAAGCTGCCATAGCTGGTCTCCATGCCCCAGATCGCGAGCACGGCCTGCCGGTCGACGCCGTACTTTGCCTCGATGGCGCCGAGCGTGGGGCTGAGGGCGGCGAGTTTCGCCTGCCCGGAAGAAATTCGCGTCTGGCCCATCGGGACTTTCAGATAGTCCCAGATCGGCTTGGCAAATTCAGCCTGAGAGCTTGGTGCTGTGGCAGCCTGCACGTCGCTACCGAGCCAGAGCGGCAGGGGCCGGATGCCCTCTAATAATGATTTCACCAACGCCCGGTCATGCCCTGCTCCGATGGCGCGGGCGGAGAAATCGTCGCGCCAGGCGTCCATCGCGGCATGGCCGGAGGGGGCATAGCGCACCGGTCCGGTTTCGGGCGCCGGGGGCTGCTGGGTGCCGGGTTTGGGCGAGGGCGTGGTCGGCGGGCCATTGGCGCAGGAGGCGAGAAGGCCGCATACGGCCGCCGTCAGCATCCATTTGGAGCGGGCCCAACCTGCAATAACCATGGCGGCGATCCCTGTTTCTGGCTGCGGGGTGCAGCACTCGTCCTTGACTCGGCTATCCGGATTCATTACGCGCTTCGCTTTCCCAATTCCTAAACGTACCAGGCCAGACCCATGAAAGTCCGTTCGTCTCTCAAATCGCTGAAGTCGCGCCACCGCGACTGCAAGATCGTGCGCCGTAAAGGCCGGGTTTACGTCATCAACAAGACTGACCCGCGCTTCAAAGCAAAGCAAGGCTGAGCCTCTGATGAACAGGCATTGAGGCGCCAGAATGGCCGCCCGGATCGCCCTGTTCGACCTTGGTGGGGTGATCCTGGACTGGTCACCGGCCCGCCTCTATCGCCAGATCTTCACGGATTGCGCCGAGTGCGACCGGTTCCTGCAGACCGTCTGCACAATGGACTGGCATACGCGCCATGACGCGGGCGTAAGCTTCGCGGACAATGGCGCCGAACTGATTGTTAAATTTCCTCAATACGAGCGCCAGATCCGCGCCTGGCACGCCCGGTTCATGGACATGTTCGACGGATGCATCGCCGGCAGCGAGCGGGTCGTCGAGAGCCTCGCCGGCCGGGGCTGCCCGCTGTTTGCCCTCTCCAACATGCCGGCCGAAGTCTGGCCCGAGGTGCGCGCCGCCTTCCCGGTCCTGTCGCGCTTCCGCGAGGTCGTGGTCTCCGGCGAGATCAAGCTGGTGAAGCCGGACCCAAAAATCTTTCACTATACCCTCTCCCGGATGGGCGGCGCCTCGCCCGACGAGGTCCTGTTCATCGACGACACGCCGAGGAACGTTGCCACCGCTGATGCGCTCGGCTTTCGCACGCACCTCTTCCGCGGATCGGCCGGCCTCGAGCGCGCGTTGATCCTGGAAGGCCTGATCTAGGCATCTGAGTGCGGACATTGCCGCGCCCCCGCGCCCGCGCCATATTGAACGCCATGCTGAAGCACCTTCTCGCGGCCCTTCTCATCGCCCTCGCGCCCGCAGCGCATGCCGCGCCTACAGAAGAGATGTTCGCGAAGCTGAAGGCCGCGACGCAAGAGGCCGAGGCCGCAGATGTCGCCGCCGACATCTGGGCGACCTGGCTGGAATCCGGCTCGCCCACGGTCGACCTCTTGATGCAGCGCGCGGCGGAAGCGGTGGAGTACGAAGACACAGACACCGCGCATGAACTTCTGGACCGCGCGATCCTCATGAAGCCGGACTATGCCGAGGCCTACCATCGGCGCGCCGGCCTCTTTCTTGCGAAGGAGAACTATCCTGAAGCCTTCCGTGATCTCAACGAGGCCCTGAAGCTGGAGCCGCGCCATTTCGGCGCCTGGCTCGGCATGGGCGTGATGCTGGAAAATCTCGGCGGGGCGAAGCAAGCCCTTTCAAGCTACCGCGAAGCGCTCTCAATCTATCCGCTGATGCCGCAGGCCCGCGCGGCGGCGGGCCGGCTTTCCAAGGCCGCCGAGGGCCAGGAGCTATGAAACGCATGATCACGGTGATTTTGGCGACGGTCTCCGCGCTGGGCCTCGGCGCGTGCGTGACCAGCATGGCGTATACCTCAAAGGTCGAGCGCTCCTATCCCGCCGAAGGCGAGATGCTGGAGGTCGGCGGCAAGTCTGTCCACGTCATCCGGCAAGGCACGTCCGGCCCTGCCGTGCTGATGATCCACGGCGCCAGTGCCAATGCGCGCGAGTTCGACTGGACGCTTGCGCCGCGCCTGTCTCCCGGGATGCGCCTACTCATGGCAGACCGGCCGGGGCATGGCTATTCGCAGCGCTTCGACGAGGCTGAGACCCTCGCGGCGCAGGCCCGCCAGATGGCCGGCGTGCTGGACCAGCTGGCACCCGGCGAGAAGGCAGTCATCGTCGGCCACTCCTTTGGCGGCGCCGTTGCGCTGCGCGTCGCGCTCGACCGGCCAGACCTCGTCTCCGGCCTCGTGCTGCTGGCGCCGGTGACACATGACTGGGGCGATGGCGCCACCGCCTGGTACAACACGCTCGCCGCGCCGCCAGTGATCGGCCCGATGTTTAGCCAGCTCCTGCCGCTTGCCGGCCCGGCGCAGGTAAAAGGCGGCATCGACTCGGTGTTCAGACCCGCCCCTGCCCCGGATGGCTATTACGAGAACTCCGCCCTTGGACTGCTCTTCCGCCCGTCGAACTTCCGCGCCAATGCGCGGGATGTGCAAGCGCTGCAGGCAGAACTCGGCGCCCAATCGGCCCGCTACCCGGAGCTGAAGGTGCCGATCATCGTCTTCTCCGGCAGCCAGGACACGGTCCTTTCACCGAAACTGCATGTCGGCGAACTGAAGAAACAGGTCGCTCTGGAACTGGTCATCCTGCCGGACGAAGGCCACATGCCGCATCACGGCGAAGGCGAAGCCGTCTCAGATGCCATCCGGCGTCTGGCGCTTGGCGCAGAGACCCGCTAAGAGCCTCGCCTTCGCCAGACACACCCCCGGAAAGGATACGCCATGGCTGACAATGCCGAGATCACCAAGATCGACGAAACCACCCGGGAAAAACTCCGCCAGACCGTCGCCAAGATCGAGCGGCTTGAGGAAGAAAAGAAAGAAGTCGCCGAGCAGATCAAGGAAGTCTACGGCGAGGCCAAGGCCATCGGGTTCGACACCAAAGCGCTGCGTACGGTCATCCGCCTACGGAAGATCGAGAAGGCTGAACGCGACGAACAGGAAATGATCCTCGAAACCTACCTGATCGCCCTCGGCGAGATGTGAGATTGCAGGCGCTGTGCAAATCGCCTTAGGTATCCGCCATGGCCAGGGAGGTTGACGAGCGCAAGAAACGCGCTGCGCTGCGAAAGCTGCGCCGGGCGGCGTAGCTTGCCAAGCAGGGCCTTGGCCCTGCGCTGTCCGACTGGGAGGCTGCCTTCCTCGAAGAGGTCGAGGGCCGCATCGAGAAATTCGGCTCGGCTTTCTCCGACCCGGCGAAAGGCTCGGACGGCGAGGCGTTGTCCGGCCTCCAGCAGGCGAAGCTGCGCGAGATCGACAAGAAGGCCCGCGGCAAGGCGTCAAAAGGCCTGACGGCGCGCAAACCGATGGGCGCAAAAGACCGTCCACCGCGTCCGCAGCCGGAGATCGAGACCGGAGACACGCCGCTGCCTGACCCAGCGCGCCCGCCGCCAAGAACGCGCCCCGCCCTCGTGCCGGCCGAAGGCCTCGCCAGCGCAGGAAATGTCACCCCGCTGCGCCGCACGAAGCCCCGTCTCACCGTGATTGAAGGCGGCGGCCAGAAACCTGGCAACTAAAACGCCGCGCCGAAAGTATAGGTGAACATGACCGAGATCACAGATCCCGCTTTCGCCCGCTGCGTCCTGATAACCGGCGCCTCGACCGGTATCGGCCATGCGGCCGCCCATCACCTGTCCGAACAGGGCTTCACTGTGTTTGCAGGCGTGCGTTCCGAATCTGACGGCATCGCGCTGAAGGACGGCGCGGCCGGGGACCTGCGCCCGATCATCCTGGATGTCACCCGCCCCGAACAGGTCGCCGCTGCTGTCGCCGCGATCTCCAGGGCGCTTGGCAAGCGCCGCCTCACCGGCCTCGTCAATAATGCCGGGATCGCCAAGATGGGCCCGCTGGCTCTGCAGCCCCTGGCCGAGTTCGAGGCCCACTTCGCGGTCAACGTCTTCGGCATGCTGCGCGTCACGCAGGCCTTCGTGCCTCTGCTCGGCAGCGATCGCGCGCGCGAGGGCCCGCCGGGCCGCATCGTCACCATCACGTCCGTCGGCGGGCGCATCGCCTCGCCCTTCCTCGGCGCCTATACGGCCACCAAGCATGCCAACGAGGCGATGACCGACACGCTGCGCCGCGAACTCGCGCTCTACGGCATCGACGCCATCGCCATCGGCCCGGGCTCGGTGCGTACACCGATCTGGGACAAGGCCGAGAAGGACAATTCCGAAGGCCCCTATGCCGGCACCGACTATGGCGCGCCGCTTAAAATATTCGAGGAGGCGATGCTGAACGGCGGCCGCACCGGCCTTTTACCGAAACAGATCGCTGAGGTGATCGAAACGGCGCTTTGCTCGCGCAATCCCAAGGCGCGCTACGCCCCGGTGCCAAACAAGCTGACCAACTTCACGATCCCGACCCGCCTGCCGAAGCGTGTCCTGGACGGGATCTTTGTCTCTCGGTTCGCGCTGAAGAAGAAGTAGCGCCTTTAAGCGCCTGGCCTTCAGGCCCTGCGGCGGACGTCTTCGTCGTCGCTTTCATAGACCATCCGGCTGCGCGCCAGAGACGGGTCCCGCTTGCTGAACTGGCGCGCTGCATAAAGGAGATCATCGAATGCGGCAGCGTCAAAACCGGCGTGCGCCTGCTTGACCGGCATGCTGACGGTCACGGATCACCGCGCGTTTGAGGTGCTGGAACGCGCCTTCCAGGACCGTCGTGTAGCGAAGAACGCTGGGTTGGAATGAGATCATGCCCTGGCCAACTGCTTGAAAGCTTAGGGGCCCTCCATCACAGCGATCCCGGACTGCGACAGGCAGCATGTGAGGAACCCGAAACGCTCTCTCTGGTTCCATCAATAGAAGATTTTTTATCGCCCTAAAGATGCTGGTCCGGAAAGACAGAAGCTGACGCCTCCGTCACCTTTGCGCTTGACGCCCCTTGCGGAAAGGCGGCGCATATCGCTTAAAACGGGAGGAACACACATGGCAGATCTTACGGGCAAAGTCGCCGTCATCACCGGCGCCGCGAGCGGTATCGGTCTCGCGGGCGTCGAGGTGTTTGTGGCCGCTGGCGCGAAGGTCATCGCGGGCGATATCCAGGACGAGAAGGGCCGCGCCCTCGAGACGCGCTTCGGCAAGGACAAGGTCCGCTTCGTGCATTGCGACGTGACCAGCATGGACGAGCTGAAAGCCATCATGGACGCCGCCCCGGCCGCCTTTGGTTCGCTCGATATCGTGTGGAACAATGCCGGCCATGGCGGCACGCCCACCTCGGTCGAGGAACTTGATCTCGACGGCTACGACCAGACCATGAACCTCCTCCTGAAGCAGGTCTTCGCCGGCACCAAGTTCGCCGTCCCGCACATGAAGGCCAAGGGCGGCGCGATCATCAACACCTCCTCGATCAGCGCGGTCTCAGCTGGTTACGCCCCAATCACCTATTCGGTCGCCAAGAAGGGCGTCGCCCACTTCTCGAAGCTCGCCGCTGCCGAACTCTCCAAATACAAGATCCGCGTCAACGCGATCCTGCCCGGCTTCATCGCCACTTCGATCTTCGGCGCCTCGCTCGGTCTTTCGCGTGAGCAGGCCGACCAGATGGCCGAAATGCTGGCGCAGGGCGGCGGACGCATCCAGCCCGCCGGGCGCACCGGCAAGGGCACCGACATCGCCGAGATGGCGGCCTTCCTGGCCTCCGACGCGGCAGGCTTCATCACCGGGGGCGAGTTCCTCGTCGATGGCGGCATCACGGTCGGCCCGCGTCATAGCTGGGACGAGACGGCCAGCAGCCCCGTGCTCGACGCGCTCGGCATCACGCCGGAACAGGCCGAGCAGCTGCGCCTCGCGCAGGCCGCAGCCGCTCAGTCCTGAGCGGCGCCGTCTGGTTGCGCCACCTCTTCGACGGCGAGCAGCAGGTCCTGCAGGGTCGCACCTTCCCGAAAGACGTTGCCCCGGTCATCGCTGAGGGCGTAGCCTGCACGGGTCCGCGTCAGGGGAAACCGCCGCCAGTGTGTCAGTGTAAGGAATATCCAGACGGTCTCCGGACGCTCACCCGCCGCTGCCCAACCGGTCCACATATGGCTCACCGGCAGGGCGCGCCACAGCCGGTCGATCTCGTCGATTTCCTCGGGTGAAAAGTTCGGCATGAGCATGGGCCCCTCCCCTTCAATACGGCGCCAGCCCCTGCCGGGCAATCTTCAGGGCGCGCTCTGGATGATCGTCTCCGGCGCAGGCTACACGCTGCATCTGGCCCTCGCCAAGGAAATCACCGCCGACATCCACCCGGTCTTTCTCGCCTTCTGGCGCAGCTTCTTCGCCTTCCTTCTGGCCTCTCCGCTGATCTGGCTCCTGAAAGTAAAAATCCACACCGCCCGCTTCGGCGCCCTCGTCACCCGAAGCCTGATCGGCTCGGCGGGCTTCGTGTTCGGCCTCATCGCCATCTGGCCGGTGTTCGAACTCCCGCTCGCGGAATTCAACGCGCTCAGCTTCACGCGGCCTCTGTTCGTCACGCTGCTTGCGGTCTTCCTGCTGCACGAGAAAGTCGGCGTACACCGAACCACCGCCGTCATCGCCGGCTTCATCGGCGTGCTCGTGATGACCGCTGTGCCCGCCCTCCTCGGCACCGGCGGCGGTACGCACTTCAATATTGGCAGCCTGTTCGCGATCCTGTCCTCGCTCTGTTTCGCCTTCACCATCGTGCTGGTCAAATCGCTGACCGGCGTGCACTCGCCGCTCGCCCTCCTGATCTGGGCGAACCTGCTCTCGTCCATCTTCATCCTTCCGGCCGCCCTCGCGGTCTGGGCCTCGCCCAGCCTTGCCGAATGGGCCCTGATCCTCGCGATGGCCTTCTTCGGGGTCGTGGCGCAGTTCTGCTTCATCAAGGGCATGTCGATCGGAGACGCTTCGTTCCTCTCACCAATGGACTATCTGCGCCTGCCGATGGGCGCGGCGGCCGACTGGGTGATGATCCGCGCCCTGCCCGGCCCCTTCGTCTGGGCCGGCGCCGGCATCATCGTCGTCTCGACCCTCTACATTACCTGGCGCGAGCATGTGACGAACCAGAAAAAGCCGGTCCTGCCGCCCAAACCGCTTTAAGAAAACCGCTGAGACCAGAGCACAAAAGCGGGGATCGGGCAGGGCAAACCACCGGTCCAGATCCCGGCTTTCGCGCGATGAGCAGCGAAAAGGAATGGCGCCCTCCTCCGCTCGCTATCCCCTTGTGAACACCAAACAAATCGTTTAGTGTTTACTAAACCATGGGAGGGTTCAATGGCCAAGGTTCTTGTCACCGGCGCGACCGGCTTCATCGCCGGGCATGTCATCCACCAATTGCTCGAAGCCGGCCATGACGTGACCGGAACGGCCCGTTCCGCGTCCAAGGCTAACGCCCTCAACAAGACACTCAGCGCCTATGCGGGCCGCGATATCCGCATTGCCATCCGCGCGGCCGACCTGTCCAGCGATGCAGGGTGGCGCGAAGCGGCTGAGGGCATGGATTATATCCAGCATATCGCCTCCCCCATCCCCAGCAGTGTGCCGAAAGATGCCGACGAACTGATCGTGCCTGCCCGCGACGGCGCCCTGCGCGTGCTGAAGGCTGCGAAGGCGGCAGGCGTGAAGCGCGTCGTGATGACTTCCTCCATGGCCGCCTGCGCCTATGGCTGGGGCGACAAGCGCCCGAACCCGGTGACCGAAGAACACTGGTCGAAGGATGCCGAGACCGGCGACACGACCCCCTATACCCGCTCGAAGACGATCGCCGAACGCGCCGCCTGGGAATATGTGAACGGTGAGGGCAAGGGCCTCGAGCTGACCACCATAAACCCTGCTGCCGTGCTCGGCCCGGTGATGAGCGGGGACTTCTCCGCCTCGGTCGAAATCCTCACCCAGCTTCTCTCCGGCAAGCTGCCCGGCACCCCGCGCGTCGGCTTCGTGATCGTCGACGTGCGCGATGTCGCCGCCGCGCATGTGCTGGCGATGACCAATCCTGCCGCTGCCGGCGAGCGCTTCCTCGTCGGCGACCGGTTCATGTGGTTTGCCGAAGTCGCCGCCGTCCTGCGTGAGCACCTGCCAGCCTATCGCTCGAAAGTGCCCTCAAAGGACATTCCCGGCTGGATGGTCAAGCTGATCGCCATGGTCAATCCACCCGCCCGTCAGATCATCCCTGAAATCGGCCGCGAACGTCACATCTCCAGCGACAAAGCGAGGCGCGTCCTCGGCTGGCAGGCTCGCACGGCGCAAGAAGCCATCCTCTCCGGCGCGAAAAGCCTGATCGACCACAGGGCGGTGTGATCGCTCAGCACATTTCGCGCCGGACAAGACCGCCCTGCTCCGTTGCGAAGAAACCAGCAGCCGCCCGATCGAAACCGGACAAACTCGATCGACGTCACATGGTCTCATCCGATGCCTGGCTGACCAGCCGGTCATGCAGGCCGCGAATAGCCTCGTTGAGCGCCTGCAATTGGCCTGCGGTCATGCCTGACAGCGCCGCGAGGTTTGTGCTGACGCCGCCGGCAAGGCTCCTCAGCTCACGGCCTTTGTCCGTAAGCCCGATCAGCACCTGGCGTTCGTCTCCCGGATTGCGCGCGCGCCGGAGATAGCCGTCAGTCTCCGGCCGTTTCAGCAGCTGCGTCAGCGTGCTGGCTTCCAGTTCCAGTTGGCCGGACAGCGCGCTGACCGACTGTTTGTTACGATCCCAGAGTAGAAAGGCGCTCGCCCGGCCTATCCGCCACGCACCCAGACCTGATCGACGCCGACCTGCTGGCCTTCATCACAAACCAGGTCTTGCCCGATCCGGGCCGCCCAGCAGGCGGCCCGGACTTTGCTTTTTTGCGCCCTCAGAAATCATACGCGATCCCCTTGCGCTCCCAGTCCCCGTAGCGCGTCGGCTCAACGCCCTTCGGCCCGCCGCGCTCGCCCTCCGGCAGCGCCGCGTCCGCCGCCTTGCGCGCGTCTGCCTCTTCCAGCGCCCGCCTTGCCGCTTCCGGCAGCGCCGCGCGGCGCGCCGCTTCTTCGGCTGAGTTCACAGCATCGTCATCGGCCATAGGGCTCTTCCCGTTCCGTTTACGATTTCCCATATAGGCTTTCCCGGAGCCATTGTCCGCCCGGCATTTCTAAAACGCCGCAACCAACTGGAGTAACCGACCGCCCATGGGCACCGCAAAGACCTTCGTCCTGCTTTCAATGATGACCGCGCTGTTCGTCGGCATCGGCTTCATGGTCGGTGGGACCACCGGCATGATCATCGCCTTCGTGGTCGCGGCAGGCATGAACGTGTTCGCCTGGTGGAACTCGGACAAGATTGTCCTGAAGATGCAGGGCGCCAAGGAAGTGCCCCTCGACACCGGCAACCAGATGCTGCGCGCCTTCCGCCAGGATGTCGCGCTCCTGGCCGAGCGCGCCGGCCTGCCTGAGCCGAAAGTCTACATCATCGACACGCCCCAGCCGAACGCCTTCGCCACCGGCCGCGATCCCAGCAATGCCGCCGTCGCCGCCACGACGGGCCTGCTCAGCATGCTGACACGCGAGGAAGTCGCCGGCGTCATGGCACATGAACTCGCCCATGTGCAGAACCGCGACACTCTGACCATGACCGTCACCGCCACCCTGGCCGGCGCCATCGGCATGCTGGCGAACTTCGCCATGTTCTTTGGGCCCCGCGATTCCGAAGGCCGCGCCAATCCCGTCGCCGGCATCGCCATCATGATCCTCGCGCCGCTTGCCGCCGGCCTCGTGCAGATGGCGATCAGCCGCTCACGCGAATATGTCGCCGACAAGCGCGGCGCCGAGATCTGCGGCAACCCGCTCTGGCTCGCCTCGGCGCTGGAAAAGATCGAGCGCGGCGCCCGCGCCCAGATCAATCCGTATGCGGAGCGCTCGCCCGCGATGGCGCACATTTACATCTCCAACCCGCTGAACGGGCGCGGTCCGGACAATTTCTTCTCGACACACCCGTCCACCGCCAACCGGGTCGAGGCCCTCCGCCGCATGGCCGGCGAAATGGGCGTCTCCTCGGTGCGTGAAACGCAGGCGGCCCCGCGCCGCGCGGCTGGCCCATGGGGTTGATCGTGAAAGGCCCTGTGCTGATTGGCCCCTCCTCGTGAGCGGCGCCGAATCCCGGCTCGCCGCTGCCGAACTCCTGCATCTGACGCTCGACAAGCGCCGCACGCTCGACGAGGCAATGACGCTATCGGACACCTATAATGCGCTGGAAGGCTCAGACCGCGGCTTCGCCCGCGCCATTGCCTACTCAGCGCTGCGCCATCTCGGCTGGATCGATGCCACTGTGCAGCCTTTCCTCTCGCGCCCGCTCTCGGCCACGGGCATCGAGATCCGCGCGCTCATCCGCGCCGGCGCGGCGCAGGTCTGGTTCCTGGATGTGGCGCCCCATGCTGCCGTCAATGCCACTGTCGACGCTGCCCGCCTGACGCGCGGCGCCCGCTCCGGCGGCAGCTTCCTCAACGCCGCGTTGCGCCGCGTCTCGGAGGCAACCCCGCCCGGCGAGACACTGCCCGCCGAAAACATCTGGCCCGCATGGTTGCGCGCCCAGCTCATAGACAGTCTGGGCAGCGACGGCGCCCGCGCCCTCGCAGAGGCCCAGCGCGCTGAACCCGCGCTCCACCTCACCGCCGCGAAAGCCCCCGCCGCGCTCGCTGCCCTGATCGGCGGCCCGCTACTTGCCTCCGGCTCCGTCGAGGCGCCCACCGGCGCGGTTGAGGAGCTTCCCGGCTTTGCAGAGGGGCAATGGTGGGTGCAGGATCAGGCCGCCGCCCTGCCCGCCAAACTCCTTGCTGCCAAACCCGGCGAGCGCGTGCTGGACCTTTGCGCCGCGCCCGGCGGCAAGACGCTGCAGCTCGCCGCCACAGGTGCGAGCGTTACCGCGCTCGACCGCTCTGCCCCCCGCCTCGAGCGCCTGCACGAGAACCTCGCTCGCACCGGCCTCACTGCAGAAGTCATCGTCGCCGAGGGCGAGGCCTTCCTGCCCGAGCGGGCGTTCGACAAGGTCCTGCTGGACGCCCCCTGCTCCGCCCTCGGCACGCTTCGCCGCCACCCTGAAGGCGCCTGGATCAAGACCGAGGCCGATGTCGCGCGCTTCCCTGCTGTGCAGGCCCGCCTGCTGGCCAGCGCCGCGGGCATGCTGACCCCGGGCGGCACGCTCATCTACTGTGTCTGCTCGCCCCTCGCCGCCGAAGGGCGCGATGTGGTGAATGCGGCGCTCGCCAACGGAATTCTCGTCCGCGTGCCTGTTTCGGCCGCCGAATGCCCCGGTTTCGAGGATTGCCTCACCCCCGAAGGCGATGTGCTGACCTTGCCGGGCCCCTCTCGCGACTGTGATGCCTTCTATATGGCCCGGCTGGCCAAAGCCTCAAAGTGAACGCAATTCCATACGAAATTCATGTCCTATTCAGGCAGTAAGCGGCTATAAGGCGCCATCGCAGGTATGCAATGCGAAAGGAAAAATTCGAATGATGATGCAGATTTCTGCTCACTCGGCCACGCGTAAAGCGATTGCTGGCGCCCTGGCTGCCCTCACGCTCGCCGTCACCGGCTGCGCCAACTCATACGGTGCCGGCACCGCAAGCACCCGTTCCCTTGGGCAGGCCTCGACCGTTTACACCGGCGTCGTCACCTCGGCGCGCGAAGTCACCATCAAGCCGGATCGCTCGCTGATCGGCACCGCGACCGGCGCAGTGCTCGGCGGCCTCGCAGGCTCCGAACTCGGCGGCGGCGACAAGGCCCAGACGGCCGGCGCCATCGGCGGCGCAGTCATCGGCGGCGTCGCCGGTAACGCAGCCGGCAAGGCTGTCGGCACCCAGCGCGGCTACGCCTACATCGTTCGCTTCGACAACGGCGAAGTGAAAGAGATCATCCAGGGCGCAGACCTCTACATCCAGCCAGGCACCCCGGTCAGCGCCATCGCCGGGGCGGATGGCTGGAAACTGATCCCCCGGTAAACCCGGACGGAAAACCTGAATACCGGACAGCCGGCTGCCTTGTGCGGCCGGCTGTTCCCTTTTAGGGATGGACCCATGTCCCCGGTCCTGATTTCCCCTTCGATTCTGTCGGCTGACTTCGCCAAGCTGGGTGAGGAAATCCGCGCCATCGACGCCGCCGGCGCCGACATGATCCATGTCGATGTAATGGACGGCCATTTCGTCCCGAACCTCACCTTCGGCCCGCCGGTCATCGAGAAGCTGCGCGCGCACACTCAGAAGCCTTTCGACGTGCACCTGATGATCGCGCCGGTGGACCCCTTCATCGCCGCCTTCGCCAAGGCCGGCGCCGACATTCTCACCGTGCATCCGGAAGCCGGCCCGCACCTGCACCGCACGCTGCAGGCCATCCGCGCCGCCGGCATGCGTCCCGGCGTCGCGCTGAACCCCGCGACACCCGCCAGCGTCATTGAACCCGTCATCGACGACATTGACCTCGTGCTCGTCATGTCGGTCAACCCCGGCTTCGGCGGCCAGAGCTTCATCGCCAGCCAGCTGAAGAAAACCGAACAGCTGCGCCGCATGATCGACCAGACCGGCCGCGACATCATTCTGGAAATCGACGGCGGCCTGAACGCCGAGACGGCGCCTAAAGCCATCAGCGCCGGCGTCACCGCCATTGTCGCAGGCTCCGCCGTCTTCCGCGGCGGGCCATCCGCCTATGCGGCGAACATCAACGCCCTGCGTCCCAAAGTCCGGGTTTGACTGGTCAGTCATCTTGGACAGCAAGGACTTGTCAGACAGCAACGACGATTTCCAGGCAGACCGGACCCGGACCAGCAGTGGTGACGCCGCCCTCTGGCGCCGCTTCCGCGGGGTCTCCGGCGAGGATGCGAAAGTCTCGACGCTCCAGAAGCTGAACCTCACCGGCCATGGTCCGGACGCCTTCAGCCTCCACCTTGAAAATCTTCTGCCCCCGGACGACCGTCGCGGCGAAGCCCTGATGGCCGGCATCTGGCGCATTGGCCAGCAGCGCATCGCGCTCGAACCCGGCCAGGCGCCCTGGGCCTCAGAAATGCCGTCGCGCCATTTCGCTGACCGGATCCACCGCTTCGCCTGGGCATCTGACCTGATGGCGCAGGGCGAGAGCGGCCGCGCCCGCGCCGTCGCGCTGACCGATGACTGGGTGGCGAAATTCGGCAAGTTCCATGGCTTTGCCTGGCGCCTCGAGCCGACCGCCAGTCGCTGCTGGAACTGGCTGCGCTGCGGCCCGGCCCTGCTCGAGGCCGGCACGGTCGAGGAACGCACCGCCCGCGTCGACGCCCTCGCCCGCCAGCTGCGCTATATCCACGAAACCGTCGGCGCCGCGCATGATCCGAAATCGCGCTGGCTCGGCGCGGTCGTCCTCGTCGCCAATGCCCTCTGCCTGCGCGCTGGCTCCGGCCTCGGCGACGCGCTGGACCGGCTCGAGTCCGAATGCACTGCGCAAATCCTCCCCGATGGCGGCCACGTCACCCGCAGTCCCTCGCACATCCTCTCCTCCCTGATCCAGCTGCAGACGCTGGCGGGCGCCCTCGAGCGCGCGGGCCGCCCGGTGCCGGACTGGCTGGACAAATGGATCCCCCGCATGGGCGCCATGCTCGGCTTCTTCCAGACCGGCGACGGCGCCCTCAACACGTTCCATGACGGCGACGAGTCCCGCCCCGAAGTCGTCGCCGCCGTCCTCGCCCGCCTGCCGGCGCCGCCCCGCAAGTTCATGTTCGCGCCCAAGTCCGGCTTCCAGAAAGTCGAGAAAGGCGGCCTGCGCCTTGTGCTCGACTGCGGCGAGGCCCCGCCCCGCCCCTTCGGCGACCATGCACGCGCCGGCGCCCTCAGCTTCGAACTCTCCGACGGCCCCGCCCGCATCGTCACCTCCTGTGGCTACTCCGCCGAGGTCAATGTCGACTGGCAGGCCGCCGTCCGCCGCACGTCCGCCCACTCCACCCTCATCCTTGGCGGGCGCGATTCGGCCAGCTTCATCGTCAATGATGAGACCCGCCTGCGCGCCCTGATTGGCCCGGAGGGCATCGCCGCCAAGCGCCTCGAGGAGGGCGCCGAGATCTGGCTTGACGCCCAGCACGCCGGCTACAAGGCCGCCTACGGCCTCCTCCATCGCCGCCGCATCTTCATCTCCGGCGAAGGCGACCGGCTGACCGGCGAGGACTCCCTCGTCCGCCCCGTCGCCCAGGCCTTCAACGAGGAGAAGAAGTTTATCCCTTACGAGATCCGCTTCCACCTCCACCCCACCGTCACTGCAATGATGGGCAAGGACGCGATCCGCCTCTTCTGCGATAGCGGCACCGTCTGGCGCTTCCGCACCAGCCACGAGGGGGCCCGCCTCGAGAAAACCGTCTACCTCGCCCGCGGCATCGTCGAGCAGCCCGAGCAGATCGTCCTCGCCGGGTTCGCCGACCCCAACGGCGACGGCAGCCAGCCCCCCAATGCCATCCGCTGGGCCTTCGTCCGCGAGCCTTGAGCGGCGTCCCGAAAAGTGGGAACCGGTTCTCGGCAAGACGCCGCGACCATCAAACTTGACCGGCGCCGCTCCCGTGATAGGCCGCGCGGGCCACACGGAGACCCGCATGACCGCCCCCCTCAAGATCCGCCGCGCCCTGATCTCCGTCTCCGACAAGACCGGCCTCGCAGGCCAGGCCGCCCGCCTGCGCAGCCACGGCGCGGACCTTATCTCCACCGGCGGCACCTCGAAGGCCCTGAAAGACGCGGGCCTTCCGGTCAGCGACGTCGCCGACCTCACCGGCTTCCCCGAAATGATGGACGGCCGCGTCAAGACACTCCACCCGGCTGTGCATGGCGGCCTCCTCTTCCTGCGCGACAATCCCGCCCATGTCGCCGACGCGCGCACCCACGCCATCGCCCCGATCGATCTCATCTACGTCAACCTCTACCCCTTCGAAGCCACTGTCGCCTCCGGTGCAGACTTCGAAACCTGTATCGAGAATATCGACATCGGCGGCCCCGCCATGCTGCGGGCCGCCGCGAAAAACTACGCCTTCGTCGCCTGCTGCACCGACACGGGCGACGTCGACGCCGTCCTCGCTGAACTCGACGCCAATGGCGAGATCAGCCAAACGACCCTGCGCCGCCTCGCTGCCAAGACCTATGCCCGAACCGGCGCCTATGACGCCGCCATCTCCGGCTGGTTCGCGAACCAAAACGACGAGACCGCGCCCGACTGGGCGGCCATCGGCGGGCGCCTCAAGCAATCGCTCCGCTACGGCGAAAACCCCCACCAGAAAGCTGCCTTCTACGTCACCGGCGACAAGCGCCCGGGCGTTGCCACCGCGCGCCAACTGCAGGGCAAGGAACTCTCCTACAACAATATCAACGACACCGACGCCGCCTATGAACTGATCGGCGAACTGGGCGCGGGCACCCCTGCCGTCGCCATCATCAAGCATGCCAACCCCTGCGGCGTTGCTCTGGGTACGGACATCATCACCGCTTACCGCGCCGCCCTCGCCTGCGACCCCACCTCCGCCTTTGGCGGCATCGTCGCGCTGAACCGCCCGCTGGACGAAGCCGCCGCGATGGTCATCTCCGAAGTCTTCACCGAAGTCGTCATCGCGCCGGGCGCCGACGCCGCCGCCGAAGCCGTCTTCGCGAAAAAGAAAAACCTTCGCCTGCTGATCACCGACGGCCTGCCGGACCCCGCCGCCTCCGGCATCTTCGCCAAGACCGTCGCCGGCGGCTTCCTCCTGCAGGACCGCGACGGCGGCCGGATCACAGCTGCTGATCTGAAAGTGGTCACCAGACGCGCGCCCACACCGCAGGAACTGGAAGACCTGATCTTCGCCTGGCGCGTCGCCAAGCACGTCAAGTCCAACACCATCGTTTATGCGAAGGACGGCGTCACCGCCGGCATCGGCGCCGGCCAGATGAGCCGCATCGATGCGGCGCGCGTCGCCGCCCGCAAGGCCGAAGACGCTCAGGGGTCTGCCGGTTGGCCCGCCCCCCGTACACGCGGCTGCGTCGCCGCCTCCGACGCCTTCTTTCCGTTCGCAGACGGACTGATCCAGGCCGCCTCAGCCGGCGCCACCGCCATCATCCAACCCGGCGGCTCCATCCGCGACGACGAAGTCATCGCGGCGGCCGACGACGCAGGCCTTGCGATGGTGTTCACAGGGATGAGGCATTTCCGGCACTAAGCCTGATCCAGGCGGTCATTATGCTGGAGCGCGGCTGGTTAATCTGCGTTCAGAAGCCTTTCCCAGCTTAGCGGGCTCAGTGATGAGCCGGCTCAAGGGCGTCAGTAAAGTCAGGCAGATCTTCAGCGCCTTCCTGCCGGGGGATACGCGGAAACAGAAAAGTAAACTGAGGAGAGCAGCCCTGACGCCCCAGCCGCGCCAGTTCATCCGTCAGCCGGCTGACGATCTCCCAGCGCACCTTCCAGCTGAGCCAGGCCTTGTCCATGCGGCTCAGCCGGCGGGAATTGGCGGCATGCCGTTCGAGCCCCAGCCCGCGTGGACGCTTCATCATGCGCGCGCCCGGCACCTCGCCTGCATGCGCCATTTCCTTGTGGCCCGAGAAATAAAGCGCGCGCCCTGCGGTATTCCAGCCGGAGGCGCACAGGGCCTCAGTCCAATTCGGGCCAGCCCCACGGTGTGGGCGGCGCGGCAACCGGGCTCGACGTGTCGAACTCCACCCGCAGGAAACGCTGCGGGCGTTTCAGCTCATAGGCAAAGATGTTCGCAGACGGATCAACTTCAACGGCCCAGACATTGGTTTTTGAAACCGGGATATTTTCGCGGTCGAACAGGTCCTTCGTGGCCTGGTCGGCCGGAAATTCCTGCCGCAGCGCATCCACCGGCGTCGAGGCAAAGCCGCCATACTGGGTCAGCGCATCCTCGCTGCCATCCTCGTGGCGGTGGTCATGGCGCAGTTCCCAGGCCTCGCCCACCTGCATAAGCACCCAGGTGCGCGAATGGTCGTCGCCCACATGCAGGGGAACCGTGATGTAACCGGGCTCGCAGGTGCGCACATGCATGACGACGCGCTGGGCGCGCCAGTCATCATCCTGTGCATCGGCGGTGACAATCCGGCCTTCGAAGGCTTTCCCGCAAAGCGGCGCAATCGCCGCCTCAAAAGCGGACGAGGCGGGCTCCACCGGCGTAACGCAGGCAGCGGCAAGGAGGGCGAAAGCGGGCGCGAGGGCGGTTCTGAAAAGCATGAAGCCCAGCCTATCAGGCCGGGCTTCAATTGGAAGGATTATTGTCGCCGCCTCAGGCCGGGTTCGGCGAGGGATCGATGCCGGGGCGTTTGCGCTTGCCAATGATCGGCACGGCGGACGAGAGGCCCGCATCATCCTCGGACGAGTCCGGGCGCGAAGGCGGCGTGCCTTTGATCAGCGCGGCGATCTCGTCGCCGGAAAGCGTCTCATACTCAAGCAGGCCGAGCGCGACGGCTTCCCACTCGGCGCGCGCTTCGGTCATCACCCGGCGGGCGTCTTCCTTGCCCTGTTCGATCAGCTTGCGGACTTCTTCCTCGATCTTGCGCGAGGTCTCTTCCGAGATGTGCGAAGACTGCATAAGCTGCTGGCCGAGGAACACGTCGCCCTGGTCAGAGCCATAATCGACCGGGCCGATGATGTCCGAATAGCCCCAGCGGGTGACCATCGCGCGGGCGAGGCGCGTGGCTTGCTGGATGTCGGAGGCGGCACCGGCGGTGACATTGTCGAGGCCAAACTTCAGTTCCTCGGCGACGCGGCCACCCATGATGATGGCGAGGCGCGAGGTCATCTCGACCTTCGACATCGAGAGCTTGTCGTCTTCCGGAAGCTGCATGACCATGCCGAGGGCGCGGCCGCGCGGGATGATCGTCGCCTTGTGGACCGGATCGGCCGAGGGGACTTTCATCGCCACGATCGCGTGGCCGGCTTCGTGCCAGGCGGTGAGTTCCTTTTCCTTCTCGGACATCACCATCGAGCGGCGCTCAGGGCCCATCAGGACCTTGTCTTTTGCGTCCTCGAACTCGGCCATCGCGACGACGCGCTTGCCGCGGCGCGCGGCGAGAAGGGCGGCTTCGTTGACGAGGTTTGCAAGGTCGGCGCCCGAGAAGCCGGGCGTGCCGCGGGCGATGGTTTTCGTCTCGACGTCCTTGGCGAGCGGAACGTTGCGCATGTGGACGCGCAGGATTTTCTCGCGCCCGATGATGTCCGGATTGCCGACGGTGACCTGGCGGTCGAAACGGCCGGGACGCAGCAGCGCGGGGTCGAGCACGTCCGGACGGTTGGTCGCAGCCATGATGATGATGCCTTCGTTGGCCTCGAAGCCGTCCATCTCAACCAGCAGCTGGTTCAGCGTCTGCTCGCGCTCATCGTTCCCGCCGCCGAGGCCGGCGCCGCGCGAGCGGCCGACCGCATCGATCTCGTCGATGAAGATGATGCAGGGCGCGGAGCGTTTTGCCTGTTCGAACATGTCGCGCACGCGGCTTGCGCCGACGCCGACGAACATTTCGACGAAGTCAGAGCCGGAGATGGTGAAGAAGGGCACGCCGGCTTCGCCTGCAACAGCGCGGGCGAGGAGGGTTTTACCGGTGCCGGGCGGGCCGACGAGCAGCGCGCCTTTCGGGATCTTGCCGCCGAGGCGCTGGAACTTGGACGGGTCCTGAAGGAACTCGACGATTTCCTGCAGCTCTTCCTTGGCTTCATCGACGCCGGCGACATCGTCAAAGGTGACGCGGCCATGCTTTTCGGTGAGGAGGCGGGCGCGGGACTTGCCGAAGCTCATGGCGCCGCGCGTGCCGCCGCCCTGCATCTGGCGCATCATGAAGAAGACGAAGGCAACGATCAGCACGATCGGCAACAGTGAGAGCAGCACCGAGGCGACATTATTTCGGCCGACATCGGCTTCGACATTGAAGGGCACGCTATTGTCGCGCAGCACCTGCTCGGTGGTCATGTCGAGCTGGCGGATCTCGGAGATCATCTTCTGGCCGTCGGTCGTGGTGACCATCAGCTTGGTGTCACCAAGGGTTGCGTCCGCGAGCTTACCCTGCTCGGCCATCGTGTAGATTTCCGAGAGCCGGACCGACTTGGCGCGGGCGACCTCGGGGTTGCCCCCCATCATCACGGCCATCCCGATCACCAGAAGGGCAAGGGCACCCCAGACGGCAAGGTTACGAACATTCATGGCAGGTCTCGCACAAAGGAAACGGTGTTGGAGTTGAAGATAGGCGCCAACCCCTGCAAAAACGACTCCTTTCCTGCGCCTGCGACGAAATCTTGCGCAGAATTGATAAAAAGGCGCCGGAAAGCGTTAATCCGGGCCGCCAGCACATCCGGCGCGGGCGGGTTCTGGCGCGCGCCAGGCTCCGGAGCGAGCTTAAGGCCGGCGCGCGATGGCCTGACGCGCACGCCGCCGAGGGTGGCGCCGCGGAACGCGGGCTCGCCGAGACAACGGGCGGCGAGGCCGGCGAGGCTTTCGGACCGGGGCGGCGTTTCCCGTCCGGCAACACATTGCAGCAGGATGCCAAGGGCGCGGGCGGCCCGCTCGGGCGCAAGGCCGGTCAGCCGGGCGGTGACCGCGCCGTCCGGCGCAAGACTGACAGCTATACCCAGCCAGCGGGCGAGGAAGGCGTCCTCGACGGCGCGCAGCCGGGCGAAGCCCTGCTGGCAAGCGAGCGTGCGGGCGTGGAGATCGCGGCTGCGGGCAGCAAGCTGCAGGCGGATGCGGATGCGTTCGAAGGCGGGGTTGGTGTTGGAGGGATCGTCGATCCAGTCCTCTCCTTTTCCTTCGAGCCAGCCGCGCAGAGCGCCGCGCGTTTCGCCGAGGAGGGGCCGGGCGATCCAGAGACCCTCGCCTTCCGGCCAGACGGGCGACAGGGATAGTGAACGCATGCCCGCAAGGCCGTACCAGCCGGAGCCCTGCCGGGCGCGCATCAGAACGGTTTCGGCCTGGTCGGTCGCGGTATGGCCGGTCAGCAGGAGCTGTCCGCCCGCAATGCGCAGCGCCGAGGCGAGCAAGGCATGACGGGCGCGGCGCGCGGCCGATTGCCGGGCCACGGGAGCCTCCCATACGAGTGTCTGATGCGCGAGCCCGAAACCGGCACAGAGCGCGGCAACCTGCTGCGCTTCGGCGGCGGCTTGCGGGCGCAGCCGGTGATCGACCGTCAGCACAAGGAGGGACTGGCCGCATGCTCCGGCCCAGCGGCGGGCAAGGTGGAGGAGCGCAACGGAATCGCTGCCGCCGGAGACGGCAAGACCGATGGGCCCCGCGCGCAGGTCTTCCGGGACCGCGCTGAGCGCGGCGTCAAACCGGGACTGGAGCCCTAGGTCTTGCACCCGGACCGGGTCCGCTCGACGGCGGCGAGGTCGCGCACGACTTTCGAAGCGTTCGGATAGCGCTTCGGCAACGTATCGAGCGCGGTGCAGGCCTTGCCGGTCTCGTTCAGGAACCGCATGGCGCGGGCGAGGCGGACAAGCGCGTCAGGGGCGCGCACATCATCCGGGTACGACCGGATCATCGTGGTATAGGCGGCGCCGCTTTCAGCATAGGCCTGCTGCTGGTGCAGCGCTTCGCCGAGCCAGAAATGGGCCTCGCCGGCCTGCGCATCCTTGCCGAACTGGTCGATAAAGGAGCGGAAGGCATCTTCGGCGCCGGCGTAATCGAGACGGATCAGGCGGGACTTGGCCTCGGAGAAGAGCGGGCCGGCTTCACCCGGGAGCTGGCTGGCCGGCAGGCTGCCGAGCGAGCCTTCCGGCAGACCGCTGGCGGCGGCGGCGCCGGGAGCGAGCTGAACCGGGCCGGAACTGTCAACGCTGCGACCATTCGACGGCGGCACGTCCATTGCGAAATCCTGCAGAGCTGACGGGGCGGCCAAATAGGTGTCAACGACCGGTTCAGGCTCGATCCCGAGGATGACCTGAATGCCGGCGATAGCGCGCGACTGGCGATCCAGCGTCTGGCGCATGGCCTGCGCGTCACGGGCGAGAGTTTCATTATCGGTGAGGAGATCCTCGTTGGCTTCGCGGGCGCGGCCGAGGTCGAACTCAAGCGACTCGACGCGGCCGCTTAGGGCGCTGACCTGTTCTTCGAGCCGGTTCATCTGGACGAGCGTGTCTGCCGCCTGCTGGCGGGCCTGGTCGACCTGCACGGACAAGTCGCCGGTGGTTACCCCCTTGGAGATCGGGGCGCCGCGCGACGGCGTGGTGACCGTCTGGGCCGCGGAGGGCACGATCAGCAGGGCGCCCATGGCGACACTGGTCAGGGCAGCTTTCAGCATGGCGGGAAACCTCCGTCGATACGCAAACACTCAGGGAGCATGACAGTAAAAGGAACAGCCGGGGCCAAATTATGGCGCCCGGCTGGTTTGGACCATCTGCAATTGCAGTTCGGTTCGGCTTTCGCCTTAGCTGGTGGCGCCCGAAACGATCTGGGTCCAGCCGTTGCGGTTCAGGGCCCAGGACTGGTCGTCAGAACCGGCGACCACCGGACGCTCTTTGCCGTATGAAACGGTATCAACGCGCGACGACGTGACGCCGAGGCTGACGAGATACTCTTTCACCGCGTTGGCGCGGCGCTCGCCGAGGGCGAGGTTGTATTCACGGGTGCCGCGCTCGTCGGCGTTGCCGGCGATCAGGACGCGCACGTTCGGATAGGAGGAGAGCCAGGCAGCCTGACGCTTCAGGATGTCCTGGTCTTCGGTATCGAGGCGGTACTGGTCGAGGTCAAAATAGACGCGCTCGCCAACGTTGACGCGGAAATCTTCGAGCGAGCCGGCGGCGATGGACGATTCGACGACCGGATCGGTTTTCACAGTTTCGGTCTTTTCTTCGACCGGGGTCGTCTTTTCGACGAGCGGGGGGGGATCCACAGGCTTCGGTTTCGAGGCGCAGGCGCCCGTGGCCAGAAGCGCAGCGGCAACAGTAACTTTCAGAAAGGTTTGCATGTGTCGGGGCTCCCAAGGAATGGACGATGCGCTGGCGTGTTAGGGGAAACGAATTACCGGCCCCTGAACAATCCAACGCTACTTGCATAATCCGGCTGAATTGGGACGACAATCGCACGCCGCACTAAATCCAGCAGAATCATGGTTTAAATCGCGAGTTAGCAGGCTGCACGCAGGCAACCTGCTTAATTCGCGGTAATGTGCTGCTATTGCAGCAGGGGGGACCAGGCCGGGTCAGATGCATCGGTCTGGGTGACCATTCTGCGTTCATTGCGGCCCGACAGGTCTACCGAGAAGAGCTGCGGGCTGGCGCCGGCGCGGGCTTCGCGGAAGTAGACGATCACTCGCCCGTTAGGCGACCAGTCCGGACCTTCGTCCAGATAGGCTTCGGTCAGGAGGCGCTCGCCTTTGCCGTCGGTGCTGATGACACCGATATAGAACTTGCCGCCTTCCTGCTTGGTGAAGGCAATCAGGTCGCCGCGCGGAGACCAGACGGGGGTCGAGTAGCGGCCCTTGCCGAAGGTGATGCGGCAGGCCGTGTCGCTGCCGCCGCCCGGGCAGGTGCGCTTCGATTTGTCCGAGTTCATGATATAGAGCTGCGGTGTGCCGCCCCGGTCGGAGTTGAAGACGACCGATTTGCCGTCCGGCGACATCGAGGGCGAGGTGTCGATCGACGGATGGTCGGTCAGGCGCTCGGACTCGCGGGTGCGCAGGTTCATCACATAGATGTCGGTGTTGCCGCGCTGGGCCTGGCTGAGCAGGACCGACTGGCCGTCCCGGGTGAAGCGGGGCGAGAAGGTCATGCCTGGGAAGTTGCCGAGCAGTTCCTGGCGGCCGGTCTCGATATTGAAGAGGTAGATACGCGGCTTGCCGCCTTCATACGACATATAGGTGATCTCCTGCGCCGAGGGGGAGAAGCGCGGGGTGAGCACCGTGGAGCGGCCGGAGGTGAGGTATTGCTGGTTGGCGCCGTCGGAATCCATGATCGCGAGGCGTTTCACGCGCTCGGTCTTGGGACCGGTTTCGGCGATATAGACGATGCGGGTGTCGAAATACGGGTCTTCGCCGGTCAGGCGGGTGTAGATCGAGTCGGCGATCTTGTGGGCGATGCGGCGCCAGTTTTCCGGCGTGGTGGTGAGACGGCGGCCGGGCTCGCCGTTGATGCGCATGAGCTCGCCGCCATAGATGTCCCAGAGGCGGAAGGAGACGGCGACCTTGCCGTCGGGAAGCTCTTCGAACGTGCCGACGACGAGGCCTTCGGTGCGGATGATCTTCCAGTCAGCGAAACGCGGCTCGGCATTGATGCTGAGATCGCGCTGGATGAAGGAGGCCGGATTCTGCAGGTCAAACAGGCCGGTGGAGGCAAGGTCGGCGCGAACGACATCGGCGATCTGCTTCGCCAGTTCGGTATTGGCCCCGGTGACCTGGAAGTCCGGGATAGCGATGGGGGTCGGCTGGAAATTGCCTTCATCGACGCGCACACGCAGCTGCGCCGAGGCAGGCGCCACCAGCCCGAGGGCGATCACGGCGGCGGCGAGGAAGCGCCGAAGATAAAGCATGGTCCGATGTGTCATTCCTTCAGACTCCTTTTTAAGTGTTGTCCGCGCGCTCAGCCCTGTGAGGGACCGATCGTCACGATGATGTCTTTCCATTCTTCATACGCATCTTCGGGCAGCTTGTAAGGCGCGCACGTGCGCACTGCCCGCAGGGCGAGATCCACCGCGAAGCCCGAACGCCCGACGGGGCGCGTGCGGGGGGAGACGAGTTCGGCATTACCGTCGAGCGAGCCGTCAGGCTTCAGGTTCATCTGGATCTCGACGTCGATCTGGTCTTCCTCCGGCAGGTCCTCGATGCCGCGCCAGCAATAGCCGATCTGGCGGCGGAGCGAGGCCTGCAGCGAGGCGGTGTTGCCCGTGCGGTCGCCGGTGCCGACGCGGTCGCGGTCGGCATTGCCGATGGCGGGGCGGTCGGTCGCCTCGGTGGCTTGCGCGCGCGGCTGGGCCCGGCGCTTGTCCTGCAGGGCCTTGTCGAAGTCATCCAGGAAGGCGAGGTCGTCCTTCTTCGGTTCCTTCTTGGGCGGCTCTTTCTTGATCAGGGGCTCGGGCTTTTTCGGCTCCGGCTTCTTGGGCTCGGGCTTTTTCGGCTCGGGCTCCTTGTCCTCGCGCGGATCGGGCACGGCCTCTTCCGGCTCGGGCTCGGCAGCTTCGGGTTCAGGCTCCGGCGGCGGAGCTTCCACTTCCGGCTCGGCTTCGGGCGGGGGCGCATCGTCCTGCGGGTCGGGCGCCTTGCGCAGGTCGGTGACATTCGAGACGAGGCCGACATCCTCGAAGTCGATCGGCAGGTCGGCGGATGCGGCACACTCGGGCAGCTGCATCACGATCTCGATGGAGCGGATGCCGGGGTTCTCGCGGCGCAGGCGCTCGATGGCCTTGTCGCATTCGGACTCCGGCGCCGGCCACGACATCATCGCCATGGCCAGCACGCTGGCATGCACGAAGGTCGAGATGGCGAAGCCGCGGATCATTGGAGGGGCGGGCTCCTACTTCTTCTGCTCGGTGATGAAGGACATGCGCGTATAGCCGGCGCGGCGGACTTCTGCGGTGACTTCCATGACCCGGCCATAGGGCACGTCCGTGTCGGCATAGAGGTAGACCTGCTTGTCATAGCCCTCCCCCAAGATGGCGGTGAGCTGGGCGGCGAGGTCTGCGGTCTGGATCTGCGTCTGCTGGACGAGGACCGTGCCGTCGGCGCGCACCCAGAGCGTCAGCGGGGTGTCGTTCGCCTCGGATTTTAGGGGCGCCGAGGATGTGCGCGGCAGGTTCACTTCCTCGCCGCGGATCAGCAGCGGGGCGGTGACCATGAAGACGATGAGCAGGACCAGCATCACGTCCACGAAGGGGGTGACGTTAATCTCTGCATTAAGGGCGCGCCGGCCGCGCCGCCCGCCTTTTCCGCCGGAACCGAGAATGAGGCCCATCGAGGTCTAGTCCCGCGTCGCGTCGGAAGCGCGCCGGGAAAGGCGCACGAGGACATCCTGGGAGAAGCTGTCAAGCTGGTCGGCCAGCTTGGTCAGGTCAGCGGTGAACTTGTTGTAGAAGATGACTGCCGGGATGGCGGCGATCAGGCCGAGGCCGGTGGCGAAGAGGGCCTCGGCGATGGGGCCCGCGACGGTGCCGAGGCTTGTGTCCTGCGCTTCGGCGATTTTGAGGAAGGCGTTCATGATGCCCCAGACCGTGCCGAAGAGCCCGATGAAGGGCGAGGCCGACCCGATTGTGGCCAGGATGGAGAGACCGTTGCCGGCGCGGCCGATCTCGCGGTCGATAGCGGCGCGCATCGAGCGCTCGGCCCGCATTACGAGGGCGGAGGCCTCGGCGGGGGTGGGCAGCGCGCGGCCGGCATCCTGCCATTCGCGGGCGGCGGACACGAAGACGCGGGAGGCGGGATCCTTGCCGCCCTGCCTCGGGCGCAGGTCAAACTCGCCGGCGCGCCCGTTCCAGAACGCATCCTCGAACTGCAGGGCCGACTTCCTGAGGCCGCCGAGCGAGAAGAATTTCTCGCCGATCACGATCCACGACCAGATTGACGACAGAAGAAGCACGATCAGCACGAGCTTCACGACAATGTCTGCCTCGCCGAGCAACGCGATCAGCGAAAACTCGCCGCTGCTGGCAACGTTGTCGATGGATTCGTTTTCCATGAACGATGTGTCTCCCAAAATTTCATCAGGGCGCGCGGCGCCCGCGTGTTCGGCGGTAGAAGGATTCGGCCCCGCGCACTGCGCTAAGGACCGCGGTTCTGCGATCCTTTTACCAGTTCGAATCCGGCAGAAACACGGCGCAGGCCGGGTTTTTGGCAGTCAGATATGGCTTATCCGCCAAGGGTTAAGGCTTCGTGGCAAATTGTTAACCCTGCGGGCGCCGCGCGGCGGCCGGGGCGCGCAACGTCAGGCCTGCCAGCGGTAGGCTTCCAGCAGCTCCGCGATTTCCTTGATGGGGCGGCGCAGGCGCCCGTCCGCGTGGATCATGACGGCGGTGATCTCGGCTTCGGCGATCAGTTCGCCGCCGCGCAGGCAGGCCTGCGAGAAGCGGATGCGGGGGCCGTCCATGCCGAGATAGCGCGTGCGGATGTGCAGGAGGTCGTCGACCTTTGCGGGTTTGCGGTAGGTGACGTTGACGTTGGTCAGCGTGAAGGCGGCAGGGTCTTCGCGGGCGAGCAGCGACTGGTGCGAGACGCCGGCATCACGCAGGTGGTCGGACCGGCCCCGCTCGAAGAAGCGCAGGTAGTTGGCGTGGTAGACCATGCCGGTGAAGTCGGTGTCTTCGTAATAGACGCGCACGGCCAGCCAGTGCTGGCGGGCGGCGTCGAAACTGGCGGCGTCGAGGGGCGGCAGGCTCATGGGGCGCTGGCATCAGACCTGGGGGCCAGCATGAAGGCATGGCCAAGCGTGTCGACGAGGGCGAGGGCTTCGGCGAGGTCGGCATGCGTCTTGCGGATCGTGTCCTCGCTCCAGGCGCCGGTGACCAGGTCGATCAGGTGGAAGCGGTTATCCTCGCTGGCAAAGTCGAACACCAGATTTTCACCCTGCGCGACGGCGCGGAACTTGCCGCCATGCGAGAGGGCAATAACGCGCTCGATGACCGCCGGATTAAAAATCGCGCGGGCCTCGACCTGGTCCGACGCCCGCAGGCGGTAAAGCGCATCGAACGCGCGCGGCCCGAGATCCACGTCCTGCATCGGCGCAAGGCCGGCATCTCCGGGCCAGCCGGTCTTGCGGGCCCTGAGCTGCGTGACGCCGTGGAGGCGGAGCGGCGCTTCGAGCAAGATAACGAGATGGAAGATGTCCGCCGCGTCGCTGACATTCTCCACCCATTCGAACATCGAGAAAGCGAGGCCGGCGCGCGTGCCTTCGAAACCGTCCTCGATCGCGCGCATGCCGGAGATCTGGTCGTTATACCGGGCCTTCTGCTCCGGCGTGCCGATGACATGCACGTGCGGCGCGATCAGCAATCCGCTCCTCAAGACAATGTCGACGGCCTGGTCCATGCCGCCCACGGCGTTAAGTTTGGCGGTTGCCTCGCGCAGGGTGGCGGGCGCCCAGTCCTGTTTCGAGAGCCATTCGAGTCCCTTTGGCGCACCGCCCGGCGCGGGCACATAGGTGATGCCAAGGGGCGCCGTGAGGCGCGTCATCGCCTCGGCCTTGACGCCGAGCCGGGCTTGCCCCTCGGCGAAGAGCTTGGCGAGGCGGCGGCGCATCAGAAAGAACGCAAGGCCGATCCAGCCTATGAACAATACCGGGAAAAGAATGAACCGGAGCACTTGCCAGACGCCGCCGCCGGGCAACAGGAATTCGAGCGTCATGAAGGAGGCGGCGAAGGAGAAGAAGGCGGCGGTCATGTAGCGCGAGAAGATCTTCTGCTGGCGCTTCGTATCGATGGGGTCGAGCCTGACGCGCTCGAGGAGAGGGCTGATCTCCCGCGCGGCGCGCTCGGTTGCGCCGAAGAAGCCGGGCTGGGCCTCGATCTCGTACCAGGTCATGCTCATGCCCCGGCAATAGCAGAGCCCGGCTGCGGCGTCATCCTTGTGCGGTGATTGGCCGGATCGCAGGTGGGCGGGGACTTGCGGGGGGGATTGTTCAATGCCGGTATCGCCTGGCCTGACGGCTGTGCTGCGCGGATTTCGGGGCCGATGCCCGGAATGCGGGTGGGGCAAGCTGTTTGCACGGTACCTGAGGCAGGCGCCCGCGTACGACGTGTGCGGGGCAAAGACCGGGGAGATTGCGGCAGAGGACGGGCCGCCCGGGTTGACGGCGCTGATGACCTGCCCGCTCCTGGCGGCGGCGACCTTCATTGCCGCGCGGCAGGGGGCCCGGCCGCTCTGGCCGAGACTTGCCGGGCTGGGGACGTTTGCGATTCCGGCCGTGCTGGTACTCCTGCCACGGATCAAGGGCAGGCTGATCGGGGCGCTGGGGGGTATGCAGACGCGGAGCTAGTCTTCGCCCGAGAACAGAGCACTTTGCTGTCCGTTCGGGGCTTTGAGGCCGAGGCGTTCATAGGCGAGCGGGGCAGCGACGCGGCCGCGCGGCGTGCGGGCGACGTAGCCCTTCTGCATCAGGTAGGGTTCGATCACGTCTTCGACGGCGTCACGCGCTTCGCTGAGGGCAGCGGCGAGCGTGTCAGCGCCGACGGGGCCGCCGGCATAGGTTTTCACGAGGGCGTGCAGGTAGCGCCGGTCGAGCGCGTCGAGGCCGTCGGTGTCGATCTCGAGACGCTTCAGCGCGCGGTCAGCGGCGGGCTTGTCGATCGGCTGGCCTTCGGCATCGGCGAAGTCTCGCACGCGCCTGAGAAGGCGCAGCGCAATGCGGGGCGTGCCGCGTGCGCGGGTGGCGATTTCGATGGCGCCAGCCTCCGTGATCGGAGCACCGAGCCTGCGGGCGGCGGCCATGACGATGCGGGCGAGTTCTTCAGGCTCATAGAAATCGAGGCGGATCGGAATGCCGAACCGGTCGCGCAGGGGCGTGGCGAGGAGGCCCGCGCGGGTGGTGGCACCGACGAGGGTGAAGGGCGCAAGATCGAGCCGCACGGAGCGGGCGGCGGGCCCCTCCCCGATCACAAGGTCGAGCGCGTAATCCTCCATCGCGGGATAGAGGATTTCCTCGACGATGGCGGGAAGCCGGTGGATCTCGTCGATGAAGAGGACGTCGTTGGGCTCGAGGTTCGTCAGGATCGCGGCGAGGTCACCGGCCTTGGCGATGACCGGGCCGGACGTGGAGCGGAAGCCGACGCCCATCTCGCGCGCGAGGATCTGCGCGAGCGTCGTCTTTCCGAGGCCCGGCGGGCCGAACAGGAGGACATGGTCGAGCGCTTCGCTACGGCCGCGCGCGGCGTCAACATAGACCTTGAGGTTCGACTTGGCTTTGCGCTGGCCGACATAGTCTTCGAACGTCTGCGGACGCAGGGCGCGGTCGAGTGCGTCCGGGCTCTGGGCGTTGGCGTCCGCGAGGGAGTCCTTGCGGGTCAACGGGCGAGCTCCTTGAGGGCGCCCTTGACAAGGGCGCTGACGTTATCGGCGGCGCCTTCCCTGGCGGCGGCGACGACGGCGCGGGCGGATTCGGAGGGCGTGTAGCCGAGGTTCGTCAGGGCACTGATGGCCTCGCCGCGCGGGCCGGTGGCGGCGCCGGCAGGGGCGGAGGTGAGGCCGGCGGCGGCGGCGGTTTCGAACTTGCCGAAACGGCCAATCGGCGGGGCCTTGCCGGCGAGTTCGGTGACGATGCGTTCGCCGAGTTTCTTGCCGATGCCCTTGGCGCGCACGAAGGCGCCGGCATCGCCGAGCGCGATGGCATCCATGATTTCGGACGGGGTGAGCCCGTCAAGGATGGCGAGGGCGGACTTGCCAGCAACGCCCGGCACATCCTGCAGGCGCACGAACCAGGCGCGTTCTTCATCCGTGGCGAAGGCGAACATCGTGATGGAGGATTCGGTGATGCGGGTTTCGACCTGCACGGTGACCTTGTCGCCGCCCCGCAGGCGCGCGAGCAGGCGCGTGCCGGCGAGAGCGACATAGCCGACGCCGTTCACGTCGATCAGCACATGGTCGAGCCCGAGGGCGGCGACCTCTCCGGTGAGGCGGCCGATGATCATGCGGCGCCTTTATTGCGAAGTTCCGGCTTGCGAAGCTGCGGCGGCAGGTGGTGGGCGGTGCAGATAGCGCAGGCGAGCGCGTCGGCGGCGTCGAGCTTCATCTCCCCTGCCCTCGGCAGCAGGCGCTGGACCATGAACTTGACCTGATCCTTGTCTGCGGTGCCGGTGCCGACCACGGAGAGTTTGATCTGGCGCGGGGCAAATTCGGAGACGGGGATACCGGCCATGGCGAGGGCGGCCATGGCGGCGCCGCGGGCCTGGCCAAGCTTCAGGGCCGAGCGGGGGTTGGCATTGACGAGGGTTTCCTCGACCCCGGCGGCATGGGGGCCGTGATGGCGGGCGAGTTCGCCGACGCTTTCGAAGATTTCAGCGAGGCGTTCGGCCATCGAAATATCTTTGGCGGCCGAGATCACGCCGTGGGCGACATGGGAGAGCCGCATGCCGGTCTGGTCGATGATGCCCCAGCCTGTGTGGAGCAGGCCGGGATCAATGCCGAGGATGCGAATCGTAGCGCTCATGCACGCCACCCTAGCAGCGCGAAGGGTTAAAGACAGCTTGAAGTTTCACTCTTTGTTCGCGGGACCCGGTCCACCGGCCCGCCGGCCCGCGCGGGGTTCGGGCAGGGTTCGGGCAGGGCTCGGGCAGGGCTCGGGCAGGGCTCGGGCGGTATTACGGTCGCCAGCGCCTCACGGCGTTCGCGTTTCTGGTGGCGCATCGTGAACCGGCTCTGGTGTTCGGGGCGCTGGTTGGTAAGGCGCGAGGACTGGGTCCCATGCAAGCCGATTTTCCAGGAAGTCCCGAACACACTGCGCCCAGTTCAGACATCAATCCAACTTCAAACGGCTTTGGATCTCAGCCTTTGTTCGCAGGCTCCACCCCGAGCATGATTTCATAGCGGCGCAGGAAGAAAGGCACGAAGGGCGCGTCATAGCCCGCCCATTCGGGCTCGCCGGTCACCGTATAGTCGAGCGCCTGCGCTAAAGCGCGAAGCGCTGCTTCGGCTTCTTCGCGCTTCTTCGGCGTATCGCCGCCCGTATAGCGGTAGGCCGCAACGGTGCGGCCTGGCAGCGGGATAAGGCGGATATCCGGACTGGCCGGCGCGGGCAGCGTGCCCATCGTCCATTCGGCGGGCATGATGAAACGGACATCATAGCTGCCGGCAGCGCCGGCGCCTGCCGCTGTGACGGGCGCGGTCATGGCGATCTTCTGGCCCTTCGGCGCGGCGGTGACCGGGCTGGTCATCGCGATCTTCTGGCGCGGCGCGTTGCCGCCGAAGATGTAGTTCGCCAGCGGACGGAATCCGGCATTCGCGGCTTCCGCCAGGGAGGGCGCCTCCACGGTCACTTCGGCAACGATCATCGGGGCATA
>NZ_JBBEBT010000078.1:0-6597 GCF_040882205.1 Hyphomonas sp. | reverse complement strand
TGGCCTGATCGACCTGCTCGAACGCCTTGGCCGGGGCACGATTGCATTTGTTCGCGAAGTGACCGCCACGCTCGCCTTTCTTGGCGAGACGATGTTCACGATTGTCCGCCTGCTCGCCCAGCCCTGGAAGCTGCGCTGGACGTCGATTGTCTCGGTGATGGAGGAAGCGGGCCTTAACGCGATGCCGATCATCGCGTTCCTTTCCTTCTTCGTCGGTATGGTGGTGGCCTTCATCGGTGCGACGACGCTGCGCGATTTCGACCTCGAGATCTATACGATCGAACTCATAGGCTATTCGATGCTGCGCGAGTTCGGCGTGGTGTTGACCGGCATCGTGCTCGCGGGGCGGACGAACTCGTCCTTCACCGCGCAGATCGGCACAATGAAGATGCGCCAGGAAATCGACGCCATGCAGACGCTCGGCCTGAAGCCGATGGACGTGCTGGTGGCGCCGCGTGTGCTGGCTATGCTGGTGATGACGCCGATCCTGACCTTCGTGGCGACGCTGGCGGGCATCGCGGGCGGCATCGTCGTGGCATGGACATCGCTGGACATCAATCCTGGCCTGTTCGTGGAACGCCTCCGCGCCTCGGTGCCGCTGGACCAGTTCTGGATTGGCATGTCGAAGGCGCCCTTCTTCGGTATCGTTGTGGCGATGATCGCCTGCCGGCAGGGCCTGCTGACCGGCGGCAGCGTGCAGTCGCTCGGCCACCGCACCACGACCTCGGTGGTGCAGGCGATCTTCGCGGTGATCGTGCTCGATGCGCTGTTCGCGATCTTCTATATGGAGCTTGGCATATGAGCGCCGGGCCGGTCATCCGTATACGTGACCTCAAGGTGGCCTATGGGCCGAACGTGGTCCTCGAGCACCTGAATCTCGACATCCCGCAAGGCGAGGTGGTCGGGATCATTGGACCGTCGGGCTGCGGCAAGTCCGTGCTGCTTCGCGCGATCACCGGACTCAAGCCCCCGGAAAGTGGCACCGTCGAAGTGTTCGGCCAGCAGCTCGACAGCCTGTCGCGCGTCGAACGCACGGCGCTTGAGCGCCGCTGGGGCATCATGTTCCAGGACGGCGCCCTGTTCTCGAACCTGACGGTGCGCGAGAATGTCATGGTGCCGATGAAGGAGCATACGCTGCTCAGCCGCGGGCTTATGCAAGACCTGGCTGACATGAAGATCCGCCTGTCCGGCCTTGGCGCGAGCGCCGGCGACAAGTATCCGGCAGACCTGTCCGGCGGCATGCGCAAGCGCGCCGCACTGGCCCGGGCGCTGGCACTCGATCCGGAGCTCCTGTTTCTCGACGAACCGACAGCGGGGCTTGATCCGATCACGGCGGCCGGTTTCGATACACTCGTGCGCTCACTGCAGCGCGCGCTTGCCCTTACGGTTTTCCTCGTGACGCATGATGTCGATACGCTGCATGCAACTTGCGACCGCATCGTGGTGCTCGGCGAGAAGAAAGTCCTGGCAGTCGGAACCATCCCTGAACTCCGGCAGGTCGATCATCCGTGGATTCAGGAGTATTTCAGCGGGCCGCGCGGACGTGCGGCGGCGCCGATGGCAGAGAAGGAGGCTTAGAAAAAGCCATGGAAACACGAGCAAATTATGCATTGATCGGGGTACTGGTAATTGTTGCCACCGCGCTCGTTGCGGCCTTCGTGCTCTGGCTCGGACAGTCCGAGTTCCAACGCGACTTCAAATCCTATGACATCGTGTTCGAAGGTCCCGTCTCGCTCGAGGCTGGCGGCGCGGTCCGCTATATTGGCGTGAAGGTTGGCGAGGTCGCTACCGTGCGCATCGACAAGGCGGACCCGTCGAAGGTGCGCGCACATATCCGTGTTTCGCGCGACACGCCGATCCGGGTCGACTCCACTGCGTCGATCCAGCTCGCTGGAATCACCGGCATCACTTTCGTGCAGATCAGCGCCGGCACCGGCGCGCCGCTGGAGGCGCGGCCCGGTCAGCCGGTGCCGGTGATCAAGTCCGAACGCACGCTGGTCGACCAGATCGTCGCCGGCGGCGCCCAGGCGCTCGGCCGCGCCAACCTCACCTTTGACGGGATCAACCGGATCCTGACGGACGAGAACATTGCTTCGATGAGCACTTCGATCCGCAATCTTGAGACGATCACAAACAAGCTCGCCTCGGACGATGGTCTGATCGGTGAGGCCTCGGCAACGCTGAGAGATGTCTCGGCGGCGTCCCGGGCATTTGAAGATGCCTCCCGCGAACTGGAAGGGGCCGGCAAGTCCGCCAGCGTGACCATTGTGGAGGCGGGCGCCGACATCGAGGCTCTGGTGACGGATGTCCGAAAGGTCGCAAATTCGGCGCAGGACACGCTTGAGGAAAGCCGGCGCGCGGCCGCCGCCGTGACGGGCCTGATGGAAGGTCCGGCGATCGAGACACTCGAGAACACCGCCGCAGCAAGCCAGGACCTGCGCGTCCTGATCAACCGGCTGGATCGCACCGTGCGCAATATTGAACGCAACCCACAGGGCTTCGTCGTTGGCGAGCCGCTGCCATATGAGGAGAAGCGCTGATGATCCGGTTCCTGATCATATCGGCTACAATCGCCAGTCTCGCGGGCTGTGTCAGCGTCCTTCCGAAGACGGAAGCGCCGGAGGCCTATTACCGCATCGGCCCGATCCAGCCCATGCATGAGCTGAAGGCGTCGGTGCGCATCCGCGAGCCGGAAGCCTCGCGCCTGTTCTCCGGACGCACGATTGCGGCCGAAGACGAGACCGGAGCGCTGCGTGTCGTGCGCGCCGTTCAGTGGACGGATAATGCCACCGAGATGATGCTGGGCGGTCTGCTGGACGCGCTTAACGGCAAAGGCGAACACGCGGCGCTGCCGGCGGGTGCCTCCGGGCCAACACAGTACGAAGTTACCTGGCGGATGAGCGAGTTCACGCTTTACGGCAGTACTGCCCGCTGCCGGTTGGACGCAGCGCTGTTGACGGGCCGTGCGCGCACCGTGATCTCGCAGACTACGGTGGCGACGACGGCCGTGGCGCTCGACAACACGAACGCGGCGCGCGCCAAGGCGCTTACAGATGCTGGCCGGGCCTGCATCAGCGAACTGGCCGCGTTCATCGCCGAGGAGACGGCTGGGGAAACTCCGGCGCCCTAGTCTTTCTTCATCGGGCAGGTATTGATGCCCAGCAGGCTGTATACGGGGTATGAGCCGATCAGACCGGTGGGGCGAGTGGCACGACGCCGGGCCAGCCCCGGAGTGTCTGCGGGCCGATAAATACGAGGCTGATCAGCGCGGCGCCGGCGATGACCTGCAGGGCGCGGCCGGGTGCGCCTTCATTGGTCTTGAACATAATGGGCTGCAAAGAAAATGCCGGACCCGCATGGCGGGCCCGGCATCATCATCGGTCCATCCGGCCCCCGGTATTATCCGGAAACCTACCTGTCGCAGTGTCAGCCGACCTTCATCTCGTCGAAGGCGAGGTCCTTGTCGACGCGCACGTCCTGCGGAAGGCCGAGCACGCGCTCGGCGATGATGTTCTTCAGGATCTCATCGGTACCGCCGGCAATGCGAAGGCCCGGCGCCCACATGAAGCTCTGCTGGAAGATCGCATCCCCCGGCATCCGCTCGGTTTCGGTGATGATGCCGAAATGGTCCTGCATCTCGATAGCCGAGTTGCAGATGTCCTGCAGGTGGTTGGCGGTGATGATCTTGCCGATCGAGTTTTCCGGTCCGGGCGTCTGGCCGCGCGAAAGAGCCGTTTGGGTACGGAACTTCGTCAGCTTGTAGCCCTGCGCGGCGACATACCAGTCTGCCAGCTTTTCGCGGAAGGCCTGGTCGCTCATCGCGCCGGATTGCTGGGCATAGGCCATGATTTCGCCCCAGTCCGGGCCGGGCGAGCCGCCGACGGCGAGGCGTTCGTTCATCAGCGTGACGAGCGCCACTTTCCAGCCATCGCCCACGGCGCCGAGACGGTCGGTGTCCGGGATGCGTACGTCGGTGAAGTAGACTTCGTTGAACTCGCGCCCGCCAGAGGCCTGGTGGATCGGGCGGACTTCAACGCCGGCCTGCTTCATGTTGACGATGAACATGGTCAGGCCCTTGTGCTTGGGAACCTTTGGGTTCGTCCGCACAAGAACAATGCCGAAATCGGAATAGTGGGCACCCGAGGTCCAGACTTTCTGGCCGTTGATAACCCATTCGTCCCCGTCCTTGACGGCTTTGGTCTTGAGGCCCGCCACGTCGGACCCGGCCGAAGGCTCGGAGAAGAGCTGGCACCAGATTTCCTCGCCTTGCAGGGCCTTCTGGACGAAGCGGTCCTTGTGGCCTTCAGAGCCGAAGGCGATGACGGTCGGGACGCACATGCCGAGTCCGATGGCAAACGGGCCGGTCGGCGCGTCAAATTTCGACTCTTCCTGGCCCCAGATGACCGCCTCCATCGAGGTGCCGCCGCGTCCGCCCCATTCCTTCGGCCAGGTGATCTGCGCGAACTTGTTCTCGGCCTTGATCTTCTGCCAGTCTTTCGCGCGCTTCAGCGCCGACTCGCCGGAACCCGCACGCGGACGGGCGCCGGATTTCGGCTCCAGATGCCTGGAGAGGAAATCGTGCGCCTCCTTGCGGAAGGCGGCTTCGGCGGGGGTGTCATTGAAGTCCATGTCGGTCTCCGTTGCTTTCAGTTGCTTGAGGTTGAAACCGGACAGGCGGTCCGGGTTACAGTCTGGGAAATATATTTTTGTGAGAACGCTTGCTGACAAGGCGTTGCCATATTCCATCCCGAATTGGGGCGTCTTGTGAGATTTCGGCGCCGGGATGAAAAGCGATGGGCTTCCGCCTGCGGCGCAGAACTAAGGGACAACGTCAAATGTCGAATATCTTTGCGCATACCCGCCGCATCGCTGCGGCTTCCGCCGCCTCCATGCTCATTGCCGGGATGGCGCACGCGGGCGTCGAACTCAAACTGGGCAACGATAAGGTCGCCGCCACGTCGGTCACGTTCAGCGTTTCGCAGCAGCCGGTCTACGACCCGATCACCTATATGCCGGTCGAGCCTGCCAAATCGAGCCTCTATGTCGGCGGCATTTACGTAACCCGCACCTTCGACACCTCGTCCGTCAAGGTCATCAAGCACGTCGTCAACGGCACGTCGGTTCCGGCCGTCGAGATCGCGATCACGGCTGACGGCTCGGCTGACAAGCAGGTCTGGACGCTCAACGACGCGGTTCTCAACAACTACTCGACCTATACCGGCGAGAACTCGCAGGTCGTCGAGAACTTCGATATCACCTACAAGACTGCGACCCTGAAGGTCTACACGAACGGCGCAACGACGCCGTCCGACACGGTCACCTGGAACGCCCCCGAACCCGCCGCAGCGGTTGCGGTTGAAGAAGGCGGCCACTAATCCAGCATAGCTTGGGCGGCGGGAGAAATCCCGCCGTCCGAGGCTTGCCGGGGTGAACGCATCACGCCGCATTCTTAGCCTCGAGCGTGCGTACCAGCTTCTCTTTCCAGACCTTCGGCGAACCGGCCTGCACGGCCAGCAGCTTCGCCCGGCGATAGTAGAGGTGGCAGTCGACTTCCCAGGTGAAGCCCATGCCGCCATGCGTCTGGATGTTTTCCTTTGACGCAAACCAGTAGGCTTCCGAAGCTGCCACGCGGGCTGCGGCCGCTGCTTCCGGCAGCTCTGCCGCGTCCGTCGACAGCGCCCAGGCGCCGTAGAAGCAGTTCGACCGGGCAATCTCGTTCTTCACGTAGATGTCAGCCAGTTTGTGCTTGATCGCCTGGTTGCCGCCGATCGGGCGGCCAAAGGCATAGCGGTTCTTGGCATAGTCGTTGGCCATGTCGAGGCAGACAGAGGCGCCGCCGAGTTGTTCGAAGGCGAACAGCACGGCTACGCGGTCCATCAGCCGGGCATTCAGAGCGTCGCCTTCGCCCTTGCCTCCGAGGCGTTCGGCCGGCGTAGCGTCAAAGGTGATTTCGGCATGGCTGCGGGTCGGGTCGATGGTTTGCAGCGTCTTGCGGGTAACGCCCCTGGCCGAGAGGTCAACAAGCACAAGCGACAGGCCCTTGCCTTCCTTGGCCAGTACGACCGCGTGGGTGGCGATGTCGCCATCGGTGACGGGGATCTTGGTGCCGCTGAGGGTCTTGCCGTCAAACGCGGTGCGCATGTTCGCGGCGTCGGGATTGCCGGGACCTTCGGAGGCGGCGTAGGCGCCGATCACTTCGCCGGCAGCGATCAGGGGCAGGATGGCGGCTTTCTGCGTTTCGCTGCCGGCCAGTTTTACGGCTTCGGTCAGGAAATAGGCGGTCGAGGCGAATGGCACCGGTGCAACCGCGCGGCCCATTTCCTCGGCGAGGACGCACATTTCCAGCATGCCAAGGCCGAGACCGCCATGCTCTTCCGGAATGGCGGCGCCCAGCCAGCCCATTTCGACGACCTTCTTCCAGAGGTCCTTGTGATAGGCGACGGCGTCGTCGTTAAGAACCTTGCGGACTTCCGTGGTCGGGCACTGGGCCGACAGGAATTTCCGGGCTTCGCCGGCAAGGTATTTCTGGTCTTCGGAGAAATCAAAATTCATGGCGCACTGGCTCCCATCGCCCCCGGGGCGTTGCTTGTTATGTCG
>NZ_JBBEBT010000077.1:0-1190 GCF_040882205.1 Hyphomonas sp. | reverse complement strand
CCGCTGGTGCCGGATGCGCGGGGCGGACCCCCTGCCCTCCTCGCCGCAGCTGATCGGCCTCTACATCGCCGATCTGGCGGCACCATCCGGCAAGACCCCTGCCCTGTCGGTGGCATCGATCGAACGCCGCCTCTCTGGCCTTGCCTGGGGCTATGCGCAACGGAGCGACCGTCTGGACCGCAAGGACCGCCAGATTGCCACTGTCCTTGCCGGTATCCGGCGCAAGCATGCCCGGCCGCCAGTGCAGAAAGAAGCGATCCTACCCGAAGACATCCGCGCCATGCTGGCCACCCTGCCCCATGATCTGCGGGGCCTGCGCGACCGGGCCCTGTTGCTCATTGGCTTTGCCGGAGGCTTGCGGCGCTCCGAGATTGTCAGCCTAGACCACGGCAAGGACGACACGCCGGAATCAGGCGGCTGGGTGCAGGTGGTGGACGACGGCGCCCTGCTCACGCTGCGCGGCAAGACAGGATGGCGCGAGGTCGAGATCGGGCGCGGCAGCAGCGATCAGACCTGCCCGGTACATGCCCTGACCCAATGGCTGCACTTTGCCCGCATCGACTTTGGCCCGATCTTCGTCGCCGTGTCGCGCAACGGATTGAAGGCAACCGGCGAGAGGCTCTCCGACAAGCACGTCGCCCGCCTCATCAAGCAAACCGTCGAGGATGCAGGCCTGCGACCCGAGTTGACAAAGGCCGAGCGGCTGCAGCTTTATTCCGGCCACAGCCTGCGCGCAGGCCTCGCCAGCAGCGCCGAGGTGGACGAACGCTATGTCCAAAAGCAACTTGGCCACGCCTCAGCCGAGATGACGCGCCGTTATCAGCGCCGAAGGGACAGGTTCAGAGTCAACCTGACCAAAGCTGTGGGGTTATAGACGCCCCCCTGCCCTTCCGCCAATGACAGCGTGCTAGAACGGGTTCTCAATCATAGCCCCAGTTGGCGCAAAGTCGCTGACATTGCCCGTGACAACCGTCGCCGCATGTCGAAGCGCTGAGGCTGCAATCATCAGATCGGCTCCTGTATGACCAATCTCGGCGGACAGCCGGCCCAAGATGCGGGCATCCTCGGCATCAAACGGCAGCAACCGGTCAGAAAACAGCAAGACCGTTCGATCCAGCCAGGTTCGCAGATCGCGGGCGAAGGTCGGGTCCCGCCCTTCCTTCAGGCGAATGCCACGTTCAATCTCACCA
>NZ_JBBEBT010000076.1:0-6686 GCF_040882205.1 Hyphomonas sp. | reverse complement strand
GGTGCGGGTCTTCGCCAAACCAAGCTGATCTCAACCGGCCGCTATTCAAGAGCGCGTCCGGCAGCATGTGCCGCGCCTGCCTCTTGTTACGCCTTCCAGAGCCGGGCCCTGGTTATTTTGGCTGAAATGAAGGGATCATTGTTATTTCTGCCAAAGCGGACCTGACGCATCTTTCTCCCATCTGAACCGGGAAGAGAAATAAAAAATGCACCGCCGCGACTTTTGACGGACTGTGGCAATGGCCCCTGCGCTGGTTGCGCGTGCCTCTCTGAAAGAAGCCGGCGCGCTGCCGGCTCCGGTGCCTGCAGAAGACCACGCAGCGACGCTTTCCGCGATGCGGCCGCCGAAACCGGCGCGTCCGGTGATTGCGGTTCTGCTGGACAATCGCGGTTCGGAGAGGACCGACGCCATCATTCCCTGAAGCGTGCTGAAACGATCAGGCAGGGCAGATTTTTTCTGCGTCGCACAGGAGCCCGGCCTGGCGCGCATGATGCCCGTTCTGTCCGTGGAATAGGAGTTGACGGCGGCTGATTTTGATGCGGCGTACAAGGACGGAGCCGACTACTTGACGGTGCCCGCACTGCACGATCCGAAATCGCCTGCGCCAGTCCGTTGGATACAGCGACAGTTGGACAGCTGTGCGCAAATCGTCGGCGTGTGCGCGGGCAGGCTGGCTCTCGGTCATGCCGGTCTGCGTGAGGGGCGGCGGGAAACGACGCACTGGTTTCACCGCAGCGAACCGGCGCACATCAGCCCGGGGATGACCTGGGTATCTGACCGCCGTTATGTCGCTGATCGCGGCGTGATTAGAACGACCGGCATCTCTGCGTCCCTGCCAGTGCCGCTGGCGCTGGTTGAAGCCATCACCGGTCCCTAGCCGGCGACGCGCCTCGCACGCGAACTCGGCGTCGCCTGACATGATGCGCGGCATGTTTCGTCCGCTTTCGGCAGCAACAATACCATCTGCAGTGAGGGCGCCGGCAATACGCTCCATCTTGCTGGCCGCAGAAATCTGGCAGGACGCGTCGAGGCAGAGGTGGACGAGATTCAGCTTGCCCTTCTTTCGGACGCCTGTCCGCGCCCCTGTCGGGGCAGCTTCAAGGTGTTTGCGCCGAGCGGCAGGCTGAGGAGCCGGAATGGATTGTAGCTGTGTCTGGACACCGGGCAAAAAGGCGAGGCGCTGGAGCAATTCGCCAAGCCGTGCTTAACCGGACAAGCTCCGGAGCGAGCGCTTGATGCAATTTTCGAAAAGTTCAGCGCGTCTGCCGAAAGGTTCGTGGCGCACTAGCTTGAGGTAATGCAAAGTCCAGTTGCAAGGCGGGCCTAAGGGTGTTCTGCGCAGACCTGACTAGTCGAGGTCCGAGCCAAGGCGCGCGGCGAGCTGCGTCGTGGTGCACAGCGGAAGGCGGGCTTCGGCGGGCAGGCGGGTCGAAAGCGATCCGCAGGCGCCTTCGAAGTCGGCTTCGCTGAAGCCCTTCACGGTCGCGAGATTGGCGCCGGCAAAACGGGCGTCCTTGAACGAGGCGCCGGTGATGTCTGCGCCGTTGAGACGGGCACCCTTGAAGTTGGCGCCGTTGAAGTTAGTGCCACGCAGGTTCGCGCGGTCCAGCATCGCGCCTTCGAAATTGGCACCGGACATGTCCGCACCTTCGAGACGGGCGATGATCAGTTCGGCGTCTTCGAAATTGGCGCCGATCATTACGGCGTCCTGAAGGCTGGCGCCGTGCATCAGTGCGCGGCGCAGGTCAGCGCCAGCGGCGCTGATTTCCTGCAGGCGCGTGCCGGCGAAAATGGCACCGGCGAGTTTGGCATTGGTCAGAACCGCGCCGCGCATGTCCGCGCCGGTGAGGTCTGCGCCCTCGAAATTCACGGCAGCGGCCTGAACGCCGCGCATCACCGAATAGTCCAGTTTGGCTTCCGAATAGTTGGCCCCGGCCAGCGTCCAGCCGGTCAGGTTGCGGCCCGACAGTTCGCAGGTAGCGCAGGTGCCGACATAGCTCGGCGACCAGGCAACGGGTTGACCCTGAGCCAATGCGCCGGGTGCGGCGATGGCCGCGAAAGCACCAGCAAGGGATACGAGACGCAGATTCAGGTTGTCCATAGAACTCGGGATAGCGGTTTCCGGATATGGTCTAAACTGAACAAACTGTAAGAACTGTAAATGCGGCACGACTGTTGCCAGAAAGCAATAAGTCTTGCCGGCCGGTCATGTTTTTTCCCGTGGGAGGGGGCGGGTTCGCCGGCAGATCGCTTGTGAGGCTACTGGCTCGCCCGGCTTTCTTCCCCGCAGGTGTCGCACGCAAGGTGGCCATCGGGGCCGGCTTCGAACAGTGTGAAGCTGCCGCACGACGGGCAGGCCTGCGAGACATAGGCGGGGGAAAGGTCTTCTGCCGCAGCGTCAGGCTCCTCGGCGGCCTTCTCGGCGCGGCGCTTGTCGAGGATGACGATATTGTCCGGCAGCTGCCCGCGCGAGAAGCCGCGCGAGATGATTTGGGCGGCTTCTGTGGTGAATGGCGCGGTCTCTCCGCGCGTCGCATCCCCGGCGCCACGCCCGAGCCCGTCGTGCGTGACGTCCGCTTCGGCAAGGTCGGCCCGGCCCAGATATGACACCGCAAGTTCCCGGAAAATGTAGTCCAGAATAGAGGTGGCATTGGTGATCCGGTCATTGCCGGTGACGGCACCCGCCGGTTCGAACCGGGTGAAGACGAAGGCGTCGGCATACTCTTCCAGCGGCACGCCGTATTGCAGGCCGAGGGAGACCGAGATCGCAAAATTGTTCATCAGGCTGCGGAAAGCGGCGCCTTCCTTGTGCATGTCGATGAAGATTTCACCGAGGCTGCCATCATCGAACTCGCCGGTATGCAGGTAGACCTTATGCCCGCCAACAGTGGCTTTCTGGATATAGCCTTTGCGTCGGTCGGGCAGCCGGGTGCGGCGCACGCGGGCGGGCGGCTCGTCCGTGAGCGCCGGCAGATCGGGCAGCGCCCCGGCGTCTTCAGCGATCTCGTCGGCGAGCGAGATGATCTGCTCCATGCGCATCCGGAGGTCTTCGGAGGGTGGTGCGCGGTGACCGGTCATCAGGGCAGAGAGCCCGGCGGCCATGGCTGACTCGGCCAGTTCGAGGCCCTGTGCAGACGGCGCGCGCAGCATACCCATGCCGCCTAGCGCCCTGGAGGCGGCGGCGGTGAAGCGGATCTCGGCATCGGCAGAAACCTGCAGGGACAGTCCCGCAGCCGCGAGGCCTTTCCCGGCGATTTCCTCGATCGCACCATCGATGGCGAGTTCGGCGGCGGCGATGTCCTTCTTTGAAAAGCCAACCGCCGAGAGCAGCGCCTTGCCGTCCGAGTCGAACCGCTCTGGCGACAGTTTGAGATCATTGATGATGATCTCGTCGCCCAGCACCCAGCGGGAGAAGGCGGCGTTCAGCGGCAGGCCGTCGCCGATGGCGCGGGTGACGCGCTCGATGGCATCGTCGGTAAAGCCCCGGTCGCGCAGCTTGTTGCGGCCGAGCGCAGTTTCGAGATCGTGCTCTCCAGCAAGGGCGAGGCGGTCCAGCAGCAGCGGCAGCTGGTCCGGCGCGCGGCGGGCAAGGCCAAAGCGGGCGGCGCGGCTGAGGCTTGGCGCGTCTTCGCCATAGGCGAGCACGGTGCGAACCGGGGCGGCGCCCTCGCTTTCGCATTCGGGCAGGACATGGGCCATGTCGCGCAGCGGCAGGATGGCCAGCTGGCAGGGGCGGCGGCCCGTGGCTTTAATGCCTTCAAGGCCGAGCAGGCGGCCCTGCGCCGCTGGGAAAGCGGCGCCGCTGGCAGCTGATTTCACAAGCGCCGCCAGGGCGGAGCCGACGGCGACACCGGTTTCTGAGGCGTAGTCGAGACCCAGCGACAGGACGGCGGCGCCGAGGCCGGCAACAACCAGCATGCCGTCCCCGAGGCTGCGCGAGGCGGCATCGACGGCGGCGACGAGATAGTCCGCCTCCAGTCCGGCCGGACCAACCGCCTGCGCCACATCCAGCACGCGGCAGAGTGTGCCCGCTTCCGGCAGGGGCGCGCGCATCAGATGGATCTCGGCGCCTTCCTCGAGCGCGCCGAGCAGGCTTTCCGAGAAGGCGCTGTCGATATGGCCCGCCTCGAACACGCCGGGGCGGGGCGAGGGGGTGCTGACGGCAGCGGCGCGCAGCGAGGCGGCGGTCTTCAGGATACCGCCCGGCTGGCGGAGCGCCTCTTCCAGAACATCCTGCGGCAGGCCGGCGGCGAGGGCTTCAGCGAGCTCGGCGTTGCGAGGTGCATCCCCGAGGCGTTCCAGCATCTCGGCGGTGGCAAGCTGAGAGACGCCCAGCAAGTTGGCAGCCGACCAGGCCGAGCGGACGTCCCGGAGAGCCGCCGCGTTCAGTGGCTGGGGCGGGCGACCGGCTGATCGCAGGACGTCCCGCAGGCGCATTTCGGGGGAGACAAGCCCGTCGGATTCGGCGGCTTCCAGCAGGTCGCTTGGAGATTTAGCTGACATGAATGGGGTCCCGCGCCGAATCAGTTCAGCTGAGGGTGCCTTGCGGGCGCTCCTGCTGCAAGCCCGGGCAAGGGGCTTCCAACAGGGTAGATTGCCTGCAGGCAGTGGATGGATTAATTGCCGCCGCAGAGCCATATTGCAGCCATCAAGTGAGGTCAGGAAACCCCATGCTGAAACAGATTTTCACTTGGTGGAGCGGTCATACGGTGGGGGCCGCGTTCGATATCGGGCGACGTGCCATCGAGATCGGCGCAGACGAGTATGGCAATCGCTATTACGAGGAGCGCAAGCCCTCCATCGAGGGCCGCCGCCGCCGCTACGTGATGTATAACGGTCTCGCCGAGCCGTCAAAGGTTTCGGCAGACTGGCATGGCTGGCTGCACCACACGCTGGACGCCCCGCCCACCAAGATGCCGCTCGACCGGCGCGAATGGGAAACCGACCACCGGCCGAACATGACCGGCACCCCCTATGCGACCAAGCCGAAAGGCAGCCTGGCAGCCGGCGACAATCGCCAGAAATCTGACGCTGATTACGAGGCTTGGAAACCTGATGCGTGAATCATTCTTTGAAACCCTGATCGGCGCGCTGGTTGTCGGCGTTGCGGCCTTCTTCCTCTGGTTCGCGCTGGCGCGCGGCGGGGAAGCCTCAACAGGCTCATCGCAGTATGAAGTAACCGCGCGCTTCAACAGTGTGTCGGGCCTCGCGCGCGGCTCGGATGTCCGCATCGCAGGCGTCAAGGCCGGCGTGGTCAAAGTCATCGAGGGCGATCCGGAGCGCTTCGAAGCGGTGCTGACGCTGAGCCTCGATTCCAAATGGGTGCTGCCGGACGATACCGACGCGCGCGTCTCGACCGACGGCCTGCTTGGCGGCGCCTATATCGCGCTGGAGCCCGGTGCCGGCTTTGACAATATCGCCCAGGATGGAACAGGCGAGATCCAGTATACGCGCGGCAGTGTGGACCTTTTGACGCTGTTTGCCTCCTTCGCTTCAGGCAGTGGCTCGTCACAAAATACGTCAACGGACGCGCCTGAACTTGACGATCTTGAAGCCCTTGATGATCCGCTGGAGACTGTGGAATGAAATCGCTTCTGCGCGGCGCCGCGATTGCGGTGGTGGGTTTTTCGCTGGCCGGCCTTGCGGTCGCAGCGACCTATGCGAAGCAGGACCGCGCCACCCTGCGCGCGCTCGACAAGATCACCGGCCGCTCGACGGACATCGTAGTGAAGGTCGGCGAGCCGGTCGTGTTCGGCTCGCTCAGCATCGACCTGAAGCGCTGTTTCCAGACCCCGCCGGAAGAAGTGCCGGAAAGCGCCGCGTTCCTGCGTATATCCTCAACCCGGCCGGTGGCCGAAGAACAGCTTGAATCTTCTGCGGCCGGAGACAGGGAAGCCGCCGCAACGCTGGCGCTTGCGGAAAACCCGGTTGTGTTCTCGGGCTGGATGTACGCATCCTCGCCCGGCCTCAGCGCCCTCGAGCACCCGGTCTATGATATCTGGGTGATCCGCTGCACGGCCCCCGCGCCCGTGAAGCTGCCCGACCGCGTGATCGTGCCGCTCGGCGACGAGCCGCTGGTGGACGACATGCCGGCTGGCGTTGCCGAGACGGATGAAGCCCCGGTGATCGAGGACGTTCCGGCCGGGCCCGAACCCATCGACTGATCCTCAGTCGGCGGATGGAAACTGGTGCTGACCTTCAGCGCACGTTTCAGCCGTGTACGGAATTCTTCGCGTGTGACTTCGATCAGGCCGAACTGGTCCAGATGCGGATTGTAAAACTGTGCGTCCAGCAATGCGAAGCCCCGGTCGATGAGCCGCGCTGCAAGGTGGACCAGCGCAATCTTTGACGCGTCGGTGGCGCGCGAGAACATGCTCTCGCCAAAGAAGGCGCCTGCGATGGCCACTCCGTAGAGCCCGCCCACCAGCGTCTCGCCGTCCCAGCATTCGACCGAGTGGGCATGCCCCTGCCGGTGCAGCGCGCTGTAGAGATTGATAATGCCGGAATTGATCCAGGTGCTCGGGCGCGCGTCGTGCGGCTCGGCGCAGGCCTCGATGACGCGCGTGAAATCGGTGTCGAAGGTAACGCGGAACGGGTCCTGGATGATGCGGCGCGTCAGGCGTTTCGGAATATGGAAGGCATCGAGCGGCAGCAGGCCTCGCAGTTCTGGATCGACCAGGAAGAGA